>JAEYPY010000096.1 GCA_023410295.1 Pseudomonadota bacterium
GGCCTCACCATCGAAGAGCAAGACGAAGAGCACGCGGCTCTGGATCTCGACGGCGTCTATCTCGTGCTGCTCGATCGCAGCGAGTTCGGCACGTACGTGGAGAAGGTCGGCTTCCGCCCCGCGGCGCGCGGCTCGTCCGAAACCATCATCAGCTATTTCGCCGAGAGCCGCGCTGACGTTGATGCGCTAATGGCGAAGGCGAAGGCGGCGGGCGCGACGATCTCGGCCGCTTCGGATGAGGACGGCGTCTATTCGGGCTACTTCACCGATCCGGACGGGCACACCTGGGAAGTGCTGTTCGACCAGGAATAAGCGCGCGCACAAACGCGCACGCGAAGAGGGCCCGGCTATGAAAGCCGGGCCCGTTCTAGTTTGGTGGAGACGAGATTGTTTTAGTGGACGGCGCCGTCGCTGTTGCTGTCACGCGCGCCGCCGACACGTTCTTCGGCCATGCGCACGCCGCGCTCGGCCAAGTCCGCGCCGGTGCGCACAGCGCGGTCGGCGATGCCTTGCAGGCTTTGACGTTCGCGCTCGCTGAGCGGGGTCGCGCCGCCGATCAGAGCGCCGACCGCGAAAGCGATGCCGCCGGCCGCGAGCGGGGTTTCCTGATAGAAGTCCTCAGCGCGATGGCGCACGTTCGAGGCGGTTTCGCCGAGGCGATGCGCCTGGTCCTGCGCGAAGTGCGAGGCGCCTGAGGCGAACTTGCTGACGCCCGTGCCGGCGCCGTTGGCGAGCTTGCCAACGCCAGCGCCGGCGCCAGTCGCCAGCTTGCCAACACGCGAGCCGGCGCTCGACGCCATGCGGCCGACGCGCGAGCCAAGGCCGCCAGCGCGGCGGCGAATGCCTTCGACGGTTTGCGAAACGCGCGCCTTGAATTCGTGCGCAGCTTCGCCGGCCTTCTGCTTCAGGTTCAGCTTGTCAGCGTAAGCTTGCTGTACGCGCTCTTCGTAGGCTTCATCGGTTTCGCCAGCTTGGCGCGGCGTATTCCAGCGGGCTTCTTCCAGCGAGTGGAAGGTGCGCTGGGTTTCCCAGTCGGACTCGCTCATGCCGCCGTTGGCGCTGGTGCTGCGGCTCTTGTTCAAGAACAGCAGCCCGATGCCAGCGGCGACGAGCAGCACGGGCAGCGGGTTGTCGCGAACCTGGCGGCCGAGATTGGAGGCGAGCTTGCCCGCTTGGCCTTGCGCAAGGCCAAGGACTTCATCGACCATCTGGCCCGGCGAAAGCTTGCTGCCAAGTTCGTGCAGCGTGTCGTTCAAGCGGGTGCGCGAGTCATTGAGATCCGCTTCGATGCGGTCGGTTTCCATGCTCATAGCGGTGTTTTCTCCTTAATCATGCGAAGGTCGCGCGACACCTGCTCGGCCGTGCGCGGCAGAGTGATGCGATCGACTGAAATGTGGTTGAGGCCGGATTTCACGAGCAGATAGGCGAGCACGCCGCCGATGACCGCGCTGATAAGGGCGCCAACCCACATCGGCATCGCTTCGCCCAACGCATAGGCGATGGCGAAGAGGCCGAGTGTGACGGCGGCCGCTGCGAGCGCGACGCCCATGGCTGCCCGGATGACGCCGCCGGCCATGCCCTTGACACTGTCCATCGCCTCGGCGCGCGCAAGCCGCACCTCGTTGCGCATCAGATCGGCCATTTGACTGGCGAGATCCTTGGTCAGTTCGGGAAGAGTGCGTTCACCTTGCATGACTTAAAGGCCCGGCGTTGGCGATGTGTAGGGATTGTAGGTGTCGGTGGAATTGTCCTCGTTGGCCGCTTCGAGCGCGGTCTTGCCGACGCGGGCGAGGGCAAAGCCGAGCAAGGCGCTGACGCCGAGGAAAATAATCGGCTGACGGCGCGCGAAGCTGTTGAGGTCGTTCAGCGTGTTCGAGAGATCGCCAGACGCGAGCGCCGACGTCGTCTTCTCGATGGTTTCCGCGGATTTGCGCAGCACCGTGCCGATCAGCGGGCTTTCGCCTTCGACATCGCCGGCCGCGCGGTAGAGCGCAGAGGTGGCGGTTTGCGCGGTTTGCGCGACGGTGTCGCGGCCTTGGCGCACGCGCTCAGTCGCTGCTTCCTTGCCGCGTTCCAGCAGCGTGGAGGCGGAGTCTTTGATGCGTCGCGCGGATTCAGCCGGCGTCGTGTCGGCGCCGGGCGCACCAGTGGAATTGTCCATGGTTCGTCTCCTTGTTGAATGGTGATGGAACGCCGCTTGTCCAGCGCCGTTCCGCGCTGGAACCGCTGATCGCAAAAAAATATCAGCGTACCGCAAGCTTTGCGGCGCGGCTTACATCGCTGACAGGGAAACGCGCGAGGCGAGGTTTAGTGCGGCGGTGTGCGCGGATTTGAGATCGCTCACGAAGCGCGCGAATTGTTCCTTCTTTGCGGCTTCATTCGGCAGGCGCAGCAGATACGATGGGTGCACTGTCGCGCGTAGCGGCGCGCCGTCGCGCGTAACGAGATCGCGCCCGCGCGCGCGTTCGAGCGAACCTTGGTAATCGCTGAGCGAGGTGAGCGCCGTAACGCCGAGCGCCAGGACGAGGCGCGGTTTGGCGAGCTTGAGTTCGTGCGCCAGCCACCAGCGGCAGGTTTCGATTTCGCCGACATTGGGGCGTTGATGAATCCGTCGCTTACCGCGCGGAGCATGCTTGAAGTGCTTGACCGCGTTGGTGATGAAAAGCGCGCTACGGTCGAGGCCGGCTTCGGCGAGCGCGCGGTTCAGAACTTGGCCGGCGGGGCCGATGAAAGCGCGCCCGGCGAGATCCTCCTGATCGCCCGGCTGTTCGCCGACCAGCGCCAGCAACGCTTCGGCCGGGCCTTCGCTCGGAACCGCTTGCGTCGCGTCGCGCCAGAGCGGGCAGGCGCGGCACGCGCTGAGCGCTTTGTTGAGTTGCTCGATATCGGCGGGTTCAGCTTTGCGCATGGCGATCGCGGCGAGGTCTGGCGGGACGCCTTCGGGCGCGATGGCGGCTGCGGCGGCGCCGGCGCGCTTACGCGGAACGGTGGGCGCGGCTTCGACCATGGCTTCGGTGCGCGTGGAGGCGGCGCGGATGAGCTCGGGAATGCGCTCGGCTTCGGGCAGGTTGCGCCAATAATGCTTGGGCATCTCTCGCTGCATCGCCTGCACCTTGAGGCGCGCGGGGTTGAACATGCTCTCGTAGTAGATGCGCCAATCATCATCGCGGGCGTCATCGGCCGGGACATCGCTACGCTTGCCGCCGGGGCCGAAGCTGAGGCGTTCGCCATCCCAGTGCGCGCTCGCTTCCGGCGTGACGATCGACCAGCGCATGCCGGCGAAGCGGCGGACGAAGAAGTCGGCGGTTTCGCGCAGAATGTGGTGCTGTGGTTCGAACCAGGCGACGTAGCGCGGGCCGTCGTCGGTGGCGATCTCCTTGAAGCGCACGAAGGCGTGCATCTTGTGTTCATCGCGGCGCACGGCTTTGGCGAGCGCGTTGAGCTTGATGATGTCCGGATCGGCGGCGTCCTGCAGGAGATGGCGATTGGATTGCAGGCGCCAGAGCACGCGGTAGAGCAGCGTGAAGCGCTCGGGATCGCGGTGCAGGATGGCTTTGCGCGCGAGATCGAGGAAGGCGCTCGGAACGTTATGGACCGCCGGCAATCCTGGTGCGGCTTGAGCAGCGCATGCCGGCGAGACGCCGGCGGTCCATAGGGACTGCGCGTCGTCCCAAAGCACTTGATCGGGCGCTACGCCCGCGCGCAAGAGTTCGCGCGCTTTGGTGCGCCAATCTTCGAATGTGGGGATCGCCGGCAGGTTGGCGGCGATCACGTGAAGAGATCGAGCTGTTGCGCTGGCGACGTCAGCTTGGCGCGGAGATTGGCGGCGTCGGCTTGCGCGAGCGGGCGCCAGTCGCGCGTGATGATGAAGGGGCGGCACTTTTCGAGGGAGCGCGTGAGGCGCTGGATGTCGTCGAGGCCCAGCGTGCGCTGGCGACGGGCGACAATGATCTTGTCGACGGTTTTGACGCCGAGCCCCGGCACGCGCAGCAGCATCTCGCGGTCGGCGCGGTTGACGTCCACAGGAAAGGCGTCGCGGTGGGCGAGCGCCCAGGCGAGCTTGGGATCGATGGCGAGATCGAGGAGGCCATCAGCGCCGGTGACGATTTCGTCGGCGCTGAATTTGTAGAAGCGCATCATCCAGTCGGCTTGATAGAGCCGGTGTTCGCGCATGAGCGGCGCCGCTTGCGATGGGAGGCGCGCGCTTGAGTCCGGGATCGGGCTGAATGCGGAATAATAGACGCGCTTCAGGGCGTAGGAGCCGTAGAGCGCTTTGCTGGCGGCGAGGATGTCGCGGTCGCTGGCGCCATCGGCGCCGACGATCATTTGCGTCGACTGACCCGCGGGCGCGAAGGCGGGCGCGTTCCTTTCGCCGCCTTCTTCGATGCCGAGGCGCACGCGAGCCATGGATTTGCGGATGGTGTCGCTGCGCTTTTCCGGCGCGAGCAGCTGCAGCGTGTCCTCGCGCGGCAGCTCAACATTAACCGAGACGCGATCGGCATAAGCGCCAGCGGCGCCGATGAGCTCGGGCGAAGCGCCGGCGATCAGCTTCAAGTGGATGTAGCCGGCGAAGGCGTGCTCTTCGCGCAAGTTTTTCGCGACGCGCACCATCTCTTCCATCGTTTCGTCGTGCGACTTGATGATGCCGGAGGAGAGAAAGAGGCCTTCGATGTAGTTGCGCTTGTAGAAGTCGAGCGTCAGTTGGACGACTTCATCCACCGTGAACTTAGCGCGCGGCACGTTGGAGGAGCGCCGGTTGATGCAATAGGCGCAGTCGTAGAGGCACTGGTTGGTCAGCAGGATCTTGAGCAGCGACACGCAGCGTCCGTCGGGCGTGTAGGAATGGCAGATGCCGCTGCCTTCGTTGGAGCCAATGCCGCGGCTGGCCAGGCTGTCGCGCTTTTTGCCGCCGCTCGAGGAGCAGGACGCGTCGTACTTGGCCGCGTCGGCCAGGATGCGGAGCTTGTCGCGGAGCAGCATGAGCGTTCTACTTATGTTCTTACGCCCGGGCTGGCAATTTGGATCAGCAGTTGCGCTTGCCGG
Source organism: Pseudomonadota bacterium (assembly GCA_023410295.1). GTDB lineage: Bacteria > Pseudomonadota > Alphaproteobacteria > Caulobacterales > Aquidulcibacteraceae > Vitreimonas. Next base: position 5,044 of record JAEYPY010000096.1, read on the forward strand.
TGGGGCTCCGCTGGGGCATAAGCCCCGGCTTGGACCGGCGCGCGAGAAGGCGCGGCCGTATTCTCCGCCATGCCCAGCGACTAAGCCGCCCGGGAGCGCGGAGAGGGCGGTATAGGAGTTTAGCTCAGCTGGTAGAGCATCGGTCTCCAAAACCGAGGGTCGGGGGTTCGAGTCCCTCAACTCCTGCCACGCCCGCCTTGGCGGGCACGACACGCCGGGCCATGTGAAGCGCGAAGGAAACGAAGACAGCAATGAGCGACCAGGCCGATCAGGACTCAGAACCACGGCGCCGCGGCGGGCCTTTCCGCTTTTGGGGCGAGGTGCGCGCCGAGGGGCGCAAGGTCACCTGGGCGACGCGTGAGGAAGTGACGGTCTCGACCATCATGGTGCTGATCTTCGGCGTCACGGCGGCGATCTTCTTCTTCCTCGTGGATTCCATCCTGCGCATCCTCATCAGTCTTCTCTTGGGTTTCGGTGGTTAGGGTCATGGTCGAAGCGCAAGAACAGCCGGCTGAAGGCGAAACCAAGCAGCCGCGTCACGCAGGCAAGGCGCGCTGGTACATCGTCCACGCCTATTCCAATTTCGAGCAGAAGGTCGCCGAAGCGATCCGCGACCAGGCTGGGCGCCAGGGTCTCGAAGAGCAGTTCGAAGACATCCAGGTGCCGACCGAGGAAGTCACCGAAGTCGTACGAGGCTCCAAGAAGGTGCGCCAGCATCGCCACTTCCCCGGCTACGTGCTGGTGAAGATGGAAATGACCGACGAGGCCTATCACCTCGTGAAAAACACCCCGAAAGTCACGGGTTTTCTCGGCACCCAGAACAAGCCGCAGCCGGTTTCGGACAAGGAAGTCGAGCGCATCCTGGGCCGAGTCGCCGAAGTGGGCGCCGCCAAGCCGCGCCAGCTCATCCATTACGAAGTGGGCGAGCGGGTGAAGGTGTCGGACGGTCCGTTCCAGAGCTTCGAAGGCCTGGTTTCGGAAGTCGACGAAGAGCGTGGGCGCCTCAAGGTCGCGGTCATGATCTTCGGCCGCGAAACCCCGGTCGATCTGGAATACGCGCAGGTCGAGAAGCTGCGCTAGGCGCTAGGCGCTAGTCGCCAATCACCATCGCTGCGATGTCATCGCTGACGTCGGTCTCCTCATCGGTGACGATGATCGCTTGCGCCATGAGCGCGGCGTAAAAGAGATACGCGCGCCGGCGCGCTTCTTTGGGCGCGTGGCCGCGTTCGGCGAAGAGCCTGGCGTAATAATCGAGGCGTTGGCGGTCGATCAGGCGGACGGCGCTGGCTGCTTCCGCATCGCGCTGCGCCCAAAGGCGGATCGCGAACTCGATCGCGGCGGCATGCTTGGCGCGCGGGCCGGAACGGGGGAGGGCCAGCGTTTTGCGTAGGCGATCGCCAGCGTCCGGCGCTTCCTGCTCGATGCGGTCGCCGACGCGATAGGTCGCGGCTTTGCGCCACTGCTTCAGCATCGCTTGGTGCAGGGCGGCGCGGTCCTTGAAGTGCCAGTAGAAGCTGCCGCGCGTGACCCCAAGGCGCTTGGCCAGCGGATCCACGCGCACCGCATCGATGCCGCCCTCGGCCAGCGCTTCCAGCGCTATGCTGATCCAGGCCTCGGCGTCCAGGTTGGCCTGCGGCTTTAGTTTTTCGGCCTTCACCAAGGGCGCTCCTGAGGCGTGTTGCGTGGTAACCACGTAATGAGAGTTACGCCCCGTTTTCGCCACCTTTGCCTAGACGGCGTAGTGGAAAGGCCGCATCCATACACTTGTGTACGGCGGGGCGGAAGACCCCGCGGGCACGCGGGAGGAAAATGGACATGTCAAATCGCACTAAGCTGTGCAGCGGCGCTGCGTTGAAATTCGCCATTGGTCTTGTCGGCGGCGCGATCGCGCTTACCCCGGCGGCGTTGGCGCAAACGACGCCGTCAGGCACGGTCGCTACGGCTGAGGAAGACATCATTGTCACCGCCACCAAGCGCGGCGACGTGCTGGCGCAGGACGTCCCGGGCGCCATCACCGCGTTCAGCGGCGAGCAGCTCGAAGCGCTCAACTTCACCGATCTGCAGAGCCTCACCTACACGATGCCGAACGTGCAGCTGGAAGACGTCGGCACCGCGCCGGGCGTCGCCAATTTCGGCATCCGCGGCCTCGGCATCAACAGCTCGATCCCGTCGGTTGACCCGACCGTCGGCGTGTTCATCGACGGCATCTATCAGGGCATCAATGCCGGCATCGTGGTCGACAATTTCGATCTTGAAGCGATCGAAGTGCTGCGCGGGCCGCAAGGCGTGCTGTTCGGGCGCAACGTGATCGGCGGCGCGGTTCTGATCCGCACCACGGTCCCGACCGAGGAGTTCCAGATCAATGGCAGCATCGGCGCCGAGACCGGGCCGGAATATCGGGCGAGCCTCGCCATCTCAGGCGGCATCGCGCCAGGCCTCGCCGGCAAGATCGCCGTCTATCGCAGCGAAGACGAAGGCTGGTTCCACAACGACTTCACCGGCCGCAGCCACGGCGCGTCCGACATGAGCATCTACCGTGCGGCGCTGCGGGCGACGCCGGCGGATTATTTCGACGTGATCCTGCGGCTGGAGCACGGCGAGAGCAGCGGTGACGGGCCTGCGTCGCAGAACCACGCGGTCTATGAGCGCGGCAGCTTCGACTTTGCGATCGACAACACCGGCTATACCCGCGGCGAGTGGACGGGGGGCTCGCTGGAAGTGAATTGGGACGTCGGCTTCGGCGACGGCACCATCACCAACATCTTCGGCTATCGCGAGCAGGACGGAAATTCCTCGGGCGATATCGACGCGCTGCCGATTCACACCTTCCACTCGCGCGCCGTGAACCTGCAGAACCAGATGAGCAACGAGCTGCGTTATGCGGGCACGTTCGGGCCGCTCGATGTGACGACCGGCCTCTACTGGTTCGAGCAGGACCTGCTCTATATCGAAGAACGTAACCTGTTTAGCGGCCTGAGCATCCGTGTTGGTGGCGGCGACGGTACGTTCACGACGCGCGGCGCGTTCGCCAATGTCGATTGGCACTTGAACGAACAGCTCACTGTCAATCTCGGCGTCCGCTACACGGAAGAAGAGAAGGTGGCGCAAGTGTCGCGTATCCGCGCGGCGGGCGCGAACCTGGATGGGGCGGATCCGGTGCCGGGTGAATTCCTGGTCGGCGGCAGCATTGACGACCGCACGTTGAACTTCTCCGACTCGCCGTTCGATCTGGAATGGACCGACACCTCGCCACGTGTCGGCGTTCAATGGGAGCCGAACGACGATACGAACATCTACGCGTTCTGGGCGTTGGGCTTCCGCAGCGGCGGCGTGAACTTCCGTACCACGACATTGGGCCTCGCCGGTCCGCCTGTCGTCTCGGGGGCGCCGCAAGCGTTCGACGCCGAAGAGCAGGAATCATTCGAAATCGGTTGGAAGCAGGACTTCGCCGACCGGCGTGGCCGCATCAATCTCGCGCTCTTTCACAACGAGATCGAGAACATGCAGCGCGAAACCAACCTGCCGGAAGGCGCGGCGGGCGTGCAGCAGGTCATCGTCAATTCCGGAACGGCGATCATCCAAGGCGCCGAACTCGAAGCGCGCTGGTCGTTCACGCCAAATCTGATGCTGGCTGTCCAGGCGGGCTACACAGACGGCGAGTATGATGAGGTGACGGCGGACCTCGATGCCTTGCAGGTCGATTGCGTCACGCCGTCTGTTGGCGGGATGACTCCGGCGCAGACCGTGGGGCCGTGCGATCTCGACCAGGAGATTCCGCGCCTCGCGCCTTGGACCTACGGCGCCAACATCATCTACGATCTGCCGATCATGGGCGGCATGCTCTCGAGCCGCATCGGCTACAACCACCGTGACGAGGCGTACTACAACGACACCAACACCGGTGTTCTGGCCGAGGCCGATATCTGGGACGCTAACTTCACCTTCGTTCCCGGCGACGGCAATTGGTCGTTCTCGATCTATGGCGAGAACCTCACCGACGAAGCGACCTGGGGCGGCGACACGGTATTGCCCAACGCTGCGCCATTCGGCGGCGATGGCGCAGGTCCGTTGCCCTTGCCGACGTTCTCGCCCTTGAACGAAGGCCGTGTCGTCGGCGCGGCGTTGCGTGTTCACTACTGACGACTGACAGCGGGGGGGGGGCGTTAACCCGCGCCCCCGAAAACCAGC
>JAEYPY010000188.1 GCA_023410295.1 Pseudomonadota bacterium
ATCTTGATGACGTTTGGGGGCTCCCCTTGAACCCGCAGGCCTTCGGCCGGGGCATCGCCGCCCAGCATGTCGACCAGGGCGTCATAGACGATCTTCACGACCTGCTGGCCCGGCTTCACCGATTTGATGACAGCTTCGCCTACCGCTTCGGTGCGGACCTTGGCGATGAAGTCCTTCACCACCGGCAGGGCGACGTCGGCTTCCAGCAGCGCAACGCGAACTTCGCGCAGCGCGGAATCGACGTCCGTCTCACTCAGGGCGCCGCGCCCGGTGAGCTTGTCAAATACGCCGCCTAGCCGCTCCTGAAGCGCCTCGAACATCAAAACTCCTTCACGCCAAAGCGGTTTTACCCCGCCGGACGATCACGTCGGGCGGGGTGCCTCGCCAGCCTCCGGACCCTGATATGGGCCTGTGCCGGTCAAAGCGCAGCTTTATGCTGGCGCGTGGGGCGGGCTTGTAATCGGGCTGAAGCGCTGGGTCAAACGAGAAGCCGCCCCGCCACCTCTTCGCCAATCGCCAAGGATGAGGTGAGGCCGGGGCTTTCGATGCCGAAGAGGCAGACGAGGCCGGCGACGCTGTCGTCGATGACGAAATCGCCTTGGGGTTCTCCGGGGCCGTGGAGCTTGGGGCGGATGCCGGCATAGTCGGGCACCAGCGCGCCGTCGGGAATGGTTGGCCAGAAGCGGCGGACGGTGGCGTAGAAGCTATCGGCGCGTGCAACGTCGACGCCGTAGTCTTCTTCGCTGACGAACTGGAGATCAGGGCCGAAGCGGGCGACGCCGCCGAGGTCGCGCCGATAGTGCGTGCCGAGCGCGCCGGGGATCGGCGGGGGATAGATGAGGCGCGCGAACGGCGCTTTGACGCCCTGCAGCGCGAAGTAATTGCCCTTGCCGAAATGGAGCGGGGGGATGCGCTCGTGTGGAAATGAGTCAATGGCGGCGGCGCAAGTCTGCGCGCCAAGGCCGGCAGCGATGACCAGCGCGCGGGTGCTCAGTGTGATGGGCTCGGCGCCCCCAGCGCGCACATCGTAGCCATCAGCTGTTTTGATTGCGGCTTCGAATGGCGTGTTGAGCACAATCGCGCCGCCATGCGCTTCGATCTCGCCCTGCAACGCCAGCATATAGCCGTGCGCATCGAGAATGCCGCTTTCGCGTGACTCCAACGCCGCGGCGACGCGGAGTTGTGGCTCCAGCGCGCGCGCTTCCTCGCCGCTCAGCGAGCGGACACCTTCAACGCCGTTGATCTCGCCCTGCTGCGCCAAGCGCTCAAGGGCCGGGATTTCGCTCTCGTCAGTCGCGACGATGAGCTTGCTGCACTTATCGTGCGCAACGTTGTGCGCAGCGAGAAACGGATAGAGGGCGCGGCGCCCCTCGACGCAAAGCCGCGCTTTGAGTGAGCCGGTGGCGTAGTGCAGCCCGGCATGGATGACTTCGGAATTGCGCGATGAGACGCCGGCGCCGATGCGGTTTTCGCGTTCAAGCACGATAATGCTCTGGCCGCGCGCGGCGAGCGCATGCGCGCAGGCAAGCCCGACTGCGCCTGCGCCAACGATGACGGCGTCGATGTCTGTCATTCCCTGTCCGAAATGTTAGCGCAATTCATCGCACGTAATCGAGAGTACAAACGATCAATTAATCTAAACGCAATCAGGGTGCGCTTAGTTTTCTCTCGGCGGCGAGGGGGCATTGCCAGTGCTCAAGTTCAACGATGCAGCGATGGTGGCGGCGGCGCGGGGGCGCTACGCGACGCTGCGTTGGCGTGTGGGCGTGGGCGTCCTGTTCATGGCCGGCGTCGTCAGCGTGCTTGACTCATTTGCGGCAGGCTTGAGTTGGTTTCTCGTGCTGTGCCTCGCCATGTCGTTCGACCAAATGTTGGCGAAGTCCTATATCGAGGCGCGCAGCGAAGAAGGACGGCGCACGGCTGGCGCGCTCTTCGCGTGGGGGTGCTTCTTCAGCATCTGCGTCTATGCCGCCGCGCCCGTGATGCTTGCAGCGCTCGGCGGCGGGCCGGGCCGCGTGCTCGGCGTGCTGATGGCGGCGAGCTCACTGGTGAGCGTCGCGTTGGCGACCTTCCAGGCGCCGCGCTTCATGGTTATTTCTTCGTTGCCGGCGATCGCGTCGCTGCTGATCATGCCGTTCATCCCGTTCGAAGCAGGTCCGGCCAGCGCAATGCAAGGCGCGTTTGGCGTCGGCTGCGGCGTGGCTGGATTCCTCGGCTATATGGGCCGTTCCGCGCTCGGCAACACCAAGATGATCAATGCGTGGAAGGCCGCCAACGCCGCCGCCAAGGAGCGTCAGCTGGAAGCTGAGCTGAAGCGCGCGGAAGCGGAAGAAGCCAATCGCGCCAAGTCGCAGTTTCTCAATGTGATGACGCACGAGCTCCGCACGCCGCTCAACGCCGTCATCGGCTATGCCGAAATCATCCAGGAAGATCTGGAAGAAGAAGGGCGCAAGGAATTGGCCGAGGACGCGGTGCGGATCGCCTCGTCGGCGCGGCACCTGCTCGGTTTGATCGATCAGATACTCAATATGGCGAGCATGGATGCAGGCCATGAAGGCCTCGCGCTGCGCGACGTCGATATGCGTAAGTTGATCGAAGATTCGATCGCGGCGCATCAGGACGAGGCGCGCGATCAAAACAACCGCATCTCGATGCGGGTGAGCGCCGAAGCGGAGCAAGTTTACACTGACGGCAACAAGCTCGCGGTCTCGTTATCGGCGCTGTTGGCGAACGCGGTGAAGTTCACCTCGAATGGGCTCATCGCTGTGACGGCCGAGATCGAGCAGGGCGCGAGCGGCGAGGTGCTGGCGGTTTCGGTTTCCGATACCGGCATTGGCATCGGCAAGGACGATCTTTCGCGCGTGTTCCAACCCTTCACGCAGCTCGATGTCGGGGCCACCCGCTCAAAGGGCGGCATGGGGCTGGGGCTGACGATTGCGCAGCGCATGGCCCAGGCGCTCGGCGGCGATATCCAGGTCACCAGCGAGTTCGGCTCGGGTTCGACCTTTACGGTCCGCATTCCGCCGCGCGCTCGGCCCGGGACAACGGCGCGCGCGGCCGCCTGATTTCGTTCAAGAAAAATGCCCCGCCCTCTCCGATTTGGAGAGAAGCGCCCTATGCGGGGGGAGGGTCATGAAGGGCGCGACGGGGACTTGCGAATGAACGCCTCCCGTCTCACGCCGTTCCGCCGCAGCGCCAAGTTCCAGATTGGACTCTGCAATCCTGAACGCGGTCCTATATAGATTACGCCTATGGACGACCGCCTTCCCGCATCTTCGATGCCGACACTCCGGCAGCTCCAATTCTTGGTCGCTCTGCGCGCCGAGGGGAGCTTTGTCGCTGCCGCAGACGCGGTAGGCGTGACGCAGCCGACGCTCTCCGCGGGGATCAAGGACTTGGAGACGACGCTAGGCGCGGTGCTGGTCGAGCGCGGGCGTAGCGGCGCGGTGCTGACGCCGGCCGGCGAAGAAGCAGCCGAGCGTGCGGCGACGGCAATCAGCGAAGTGGAAGAAATGGTGCGCGCCGTGCAGAGCGCCGGCGAGCCGTTCAGCGGCGTCTTCCGCCTGGGCGCAATCCCCACAATCGCGCCGTTCCTGCTGCCGCGGGCATTGCCGCTCTTGAAGAAAGAATTTCCCAAGCTCCGGCTGCAGATGCGTGAGGATCTCACGAGCCGGTTGATTGAAGCATTGCGCGCACGCACGCTCGACGCGGCGCTCATCGCGTTGCCGTACGAGGCGCATGGCATCGAAACGGCGACGGTCGCGGAGGACGAGTTCTTTTTGCTGTGCCCGGACACGCATCCGCTGGCCAAGCGCAATGACCTCGCGCCTGATCAGCTGAAGACCGAGGAGGTGTTGTTGCTGGAAGACGGCCACTGCCTGCGCGAGCACGCGCTTTCAGCTTGCCGCCTCACCCCCGGACGCCGCTCGAGCGAAGTGGGCGCGACCAGCCTGCACACCCTGGTGCAGATGGTGGCAGGCGGCATGGGCGTGACGCTGTTGCCGAAGATCGCGGCTGAAGGCGGCGCGGCGGCGGGCGCGCACGTGGCCATCCGGCCGTTTTCGGAGCCCATTGTCGGGCGCTCAATTGGCGTAGCGTGGCGCGAAGGCAGCCAACGCGAGCGCGAAGCGCGGATGCTTGCCGATGTGCTGCGTCAGCTTTTTTAAGACGTCGGCCAATCCGGCTTGGATAATTGTTTGGCCAAGTGCGGCAGGCGGATCACGAACCAGAGCGCTGTCCAGATGTTGCCGAGGACGAAAATGGGCGCCGCCCAAAGCGCGGCGACCACCCACGAGCGTTCGGTCAGAAAGACGAGGCTCGCGAACAGGACGAAGCCGACATAAAGATCGGCCAGGCCAGCGATACCCCATGGCAGCGTCGTGAGCACGGCGAGCTGATCCAGGAACGTGCCGTGCAAATCCTGCATGGCGAACGCCGCCCAAAGCACAAGCCCCAGCAGCGCCAGTCCAAGGATCGCGATCGCCGCGCGCAAGACGTTCATAGGCGCTCCCTTAATCCATCAGTCGTTGCATCAAGTAGGTGTATTCGAGCGCACGCCGGCGCGCCGCTTCGTTGAGATTGGCGGCGGCGGAGTGGCCGCCATCGATGTTCTCATAATAGAGCACCGGCATGCCAAGTTCGATCATGCGCGCGACGTACTTGCGCGCATGGCCAGGATGGACGCGATCATCCTTTGTCGAAGTCAGCACGAACGGCAGCGGAAAATCATCGCGTTGACGCAGGTTCTGATAGGGCGAGATGGTTTCGAGGAACGCGCGCTCTTCCGGATTGGAGGGCGAGCCGTATTCATCGACCCAAGAAGCGCCGGCGAGCAATTGATCGTAACGCAGCATGTCGAGCAGTGGCACTTGCACCACCGCGGCGTTGATCATCTCCGGGTGCTGGTTGAGCATGACGCCCATGAGCAAACCGCCATTGGAGCCGCCCATGATGCCCAGGCGACGCGGGCTGGTGATGCGCCGGTTCACCAGATCCTGCTCGACTGCGTAGAAGTCATCGTAGATGACCTGGCGATTGGTGCGGAGGCCCGCTTGGTGCCAAGCCGGGCCGAATTCGCCGCCGCCGCGGATATTGGCGAGCACATAAACGCCGCCCCGTTCAAGCCAGAGCTTGCCGACATTGGCGTTGTAGTGCGGCGGGTAAGACACCTGGAAGCCGCCATAGGCGTAGAGCAGGGTCGGGTTGTCGCCGTCGAATTCCATGTCGCGGGCGCGCACGACGTAATAAGGCACGCGCGTACCATCGCGGCTGACGGCTTCGAACTGTTCGGCGACGTAGCGCGACGCATCGAAAAGCGCCGGCAGCGAACGGATCGAGCGCGCGCTGGTGGCGCGGTTTTCGAGCGCATAGAGCGTGCTGGGCGTGGTGTAGTCGTCATAGACTGCGAACGCGATCTCCTCCCGCGGGGAAGCGCTGGCGATGTTGACCGAACCCGTCGCCGGCAGCTCGATCTGCGTTTGCCGCCAAGCGCCGTTATCAAGCGTAAAGCGAAGGATGCGGCCGCGCACGTTCTCGTAGCCGGCGATCAGCACCGCATCGCGGGTGATGGCGACTTCTTCGACCGATTGGCGCTCGCTCGGCGAGAAAAGCGCTACCGCGCGCGGCGACTGGGCGCCGGTTTCGCTAAGCGGATAGGCGGCGAGCGCGCCGTTCGACAGACCAGCCCATGCTTCCTGTAGCGTGAAGATCAGTTGACCGTTGAAGAGACCTTGGATCGACGATTTCGGCGGCAGGTTGATGCGCTGCGGCTGCGCGCCGTCCAAGCGATAATTGGTGGATTCAAAGAAGGTGTCGGCTTCGACCGCAATCGGCACGCGCGTGCCATCGACGTCTTCGAGCACGCCCGGCCAGACGCCAACATCGGTGACCTGGCCGCGGATAACTTCGGTGGCGCTTTCCAGCGGCGTGCCGCGGGTCCAGCGCTTGATGATGTAGGGATAGCCGCTCTCGGTAATGGTGCCGTCGCCCCAATCGGTGGAGACGAGCAGCGTGTTTTGGTCGATCCAGGCCGTCGACGACTTCGCTTCCGGCACGACGAAGCCGCCATCGACAAAGCTGCGCGTGGCGATGTCGTATTCGCGGTACGTGGAGGCGTCGCGGCCGCCGTCGGAGAGCTGGACCATGCAGCGCGTCGTGCCGTCGAGGCAGTCGACGCCCTTATAAACCCAGTTCGCATTCTCGGCGGTGGCGAGCGCATCGACGTCGAGCAAGGTCTCCCAACGCGGCGCGCCACGCGTGTAATCGGCGAGCGGGGAGCGGCGCCAGATGCCGCGCACGTGCGTCTCGTCTTGCCAGAAATTGTAGAGATAGCCCTCGCGGATCGAACCCAGCGGCAAGCGGTCGCGGTTGTTGGCGATCGCCGAAGCATCGGCATAGAGCCCGGCGTAACGCGGATCGCTCTCGAGCGCGCTCAACGAGCGTGTGTTCTGTTCGCGCACCCACGCGAGGGCGCGTTCGCCTTCGACCTCTTCAAGCCAAAGGTAGGGGTCTTCGGTCATGCTCTGAGCGCTCTCGTTAGGGGAGGTCTCGCCGTCCGTTGGATTGGTGGCGCAGGACGCAAGCATAAGCGCGGCCAAGCCGGCGAGGATTGTGACGATCGGGCGCATTGGTTCCCCTCTTTCCCAGGCCGACGCAAACAAGCAGACCAGCCGTCCCGCGCCAAGCCTCGAAGCGCATCCAAAGCGTCGCCGAGGCGCATCTGGCGTGGCGAAGGGGAGATCTCATGCGGAATTCTGTGGTCGCAGCGTTGGCTTTGGCGCTTCTGGCAGGGTGCGCGACGGCGCCCGAGCAAGTGGTGCTGACGACCAGCCAATCCGCGGTGCAGACCCGAATCGGCGATGGCGAGCTCGGGGGCTGGAGCTTGAACCCGGCGCTCGATCCGGACGAATTGCAGGCGCCGGTGCCTGCAGGCGAGCGTCGCCGCGTGTGCTTTATCGCCGAGAGCAACGAAGCGTGCTTCGACGTCGGCGTCGGCGAGAGCCGAGATTTCGTGATCATGCGCGACGGCGTGGCGCACAATACGCGCATCACCGGCATTCTCGATGTGCCTGCGGCGCGGTTCAGCCAAGCCTATCAGGACGAGCATCGCGGCCGGACGGTCGTGCTCGTTCCGGAGGTCTATGAACTCGTCAACATCGCGATCGCGCTGACGGATTTCGCGACGGAGAATCAAGGCCTGGTGGTGACCGACACGGACTACCACGCACGTGTGATGCAGCGTTTCGCAGGCGTGCGCGCGCATCCGTTCGTGCAGGCGCTCGACGCCGAGATGCGCACCAACGACTTCGTCTATTTCCGCCACAAGATGAACGCCTATGCGTTCGAGTTTGACGCCAGCGGCGATGTTGTGCGCAGCACAATTTACGATCGCACCGGCTTCCGCGGCGACCGTGAAAACACCCTGCTGCCGCACCTGGCGCTGATGCAATCCTTCGCAGACGCCAGCAATTTCCGCGAATTCTATGCGGCCGAGCAGCCGTTCTATGAAAGCCAGATCGCGTATCTGCGCGACAACGCGGATACGGCCGGCATCACCGCTTGGCTGCAGGCCAACTTTCCCGGCGTGCGCGCTTATGACGGTGTGAAGATCATCTTCTCGCCGCTCGTCGGCGGCAATCAATCGCTGACCACGTTCGATAATGACGGCTACCGCGAGCTGCAGCCGCACGTGAATTTCCCCTATTACAGCACCGAAGGCCTCTCGCCCGAGGCGAACGCCATTGCGCGCGCGAACATCCTTTTCACCGAGATGAACCACGGCTTCATCAACGCGCCGGCGGAAGCGAACGCGGGCGCGGTCGAGGCGGCGATCGGTGATCGCGCGTTCTGGGCTGATGACACGAAGGCGGCGCGCACTTATGGCAGCGATGGTTCGCTGTTCAACGAGTACATGAACTGGGGACTGGTCAGCCTCTATCACTACGACCGCATGAATGAGGCCGACCGCTCCATCTCACGGGCGCAGGTTGAATACATGATGGCCGAGCGCCGAGGCTTCCGTCAGTTCGTCCCATTCAACGCCTTCCTGGTGGACGCTTACGCCAACCGCCAGCCCGGCCAGACCCTGGCTGATCTCTATCCGGCCATCATCGCTTGGTTCGCCGAACATGAGGCGAGCGCAGGCGAACGGCGGTAAGCGATAGCGCATCGCGCCGAACCACCCTAAATTGGGGCTGATGCGCTATTTCAAGATGAACGGTTGCGGCAACGACTTCGTCATCATCGACGCCCGTTCACGCGGCGCGTTGCCGCTCTCGGTCGAGCAGGCGCGCGCCATTGCCGACCGAAAGACCGGTATAGGCTGTGATCAGGTGATTGCGGTCGAGCGCTCGATCCGCGGCGATGCCTTCATGCGCATCTGGAATCAGGACGGCGGCGAAGTCGAGCAATGTGGCAACGCTGCCCGATGCGTCGCTTGGATGCTGATGGAAGAAGGCGGCGCCGCCTCGCGCCGAATCGAGACGCCGGGCGGCATGTTGTACGCCGAACGCGCCGGCGATAAGCGCATCACCGTCGACATGGGCTCGCCATTGCTTCGCTGGGAGGAAATTCCGCTGGCCAAGCCCATGGACACCGCACGCCTTGATTATGAGATCGCGGGCCACGCGGGCCCTGGCGCGGTGAACATGGGCAATCCGCACGTCGTGTTCTTCGTCAACGAGGTGCGCGCTATTCCGATCGAAAGCCTCGGGCCAAAAATCGAGCACGATCCGCTTTTTCCCCAGCGGGTGAATGTGGGCTTCGCCGAAGTCCGCTCGCCTGAACAGATCAGGCTTCGGGTGTGGGAGCGTGGAGCGGGGCTGACCAAGGCCTGCGGCACGGGCGCCTGCGCGGCGGTAGTGGCGGCGCAACGGCAGAATCGCGCCGGGCGTGTCGTTGAGGTGCTAGTGGACGGGGGATCACTTGAGATTGAATGGCGCGCAGGCGATGACCGGGTTCTGATGACCGGCCCTGTCGAGCTGGAGGACACCGGGGAGTTGCCAGCCACATGAGATTGTTCGCCGCCGCGCTTTTCCTGCTTACCGGATGCGCCACGACCTCAGCACCGCCCGACCGTATCGAGGGGTGCTGGATCGGGCGCACGCCGCGCGGTGAGACGACGACCATGCGCTGGCTGCCGGACCCGGCTCAGCCGGGCGTACTGATGGGCCACTATCTCAGCTACGCATCCAATGAAGCGCAGGGGCAGCGCACCTATAAACTAGTGCCGGGCGGCGATGGCGAGTTTCAGTTCTGCTATCTCGCCGCAGCAGACGACGAACGGTGCTGGGCGGTTGCGCGCGGCTCGAGCGGTTCGCTCGAAGGCGGACGCGCCTTTATCGACGTGCACGGCGAACGTCTGCGCATTTCCATTCACGACGGCGCCGTTGAGCGTGTGGTCTTCCAAGGCAATCGCGACGGCTGCGATTGAGCGCCATGATCACGGGCATTGATCATGTCGTGATTGCAGTGCGCGATCTCGACGGGGCTGTCCGCGCATATGAAACGCTGCTTGGGCGCCGCGCCGGCGAACGCGAACACAGTGATGGCGTCGCGCGCGCGATGATCGCGACCGGTAACACGGCGGTCGAACTGATGGCGCCGGTCGGCGAGAGCGAGGGCGCCGCGCGTCTGAGGGCCGCGTTGGAGACGGGCGAGGGGCTGAAGAGCCTTGTCTTGGCTGTTTCTGACATCGAGAGCGTGCACCGCCGCGCCGAACGGGTGGGCTTGTCGCCGGAAGCCATCGCATCGCCGGAGCACGTGCGCCGGCGCTCCTTTCGGCTGAGCACACAGCGGACTAACGGCGTGCGCATGTTCTGCATCGACCGCGCAGCACCGCCCGTTGCATCTGACGTAACTGAGGTCGCAGTGCTTGGCCTCGATCACGTTGTGATCCGAAGCGGCGACATGGAGCGCGCGGCGGCGCTTTATGGGGCGCGGTTGGGGCTCGACATGCGGCTCGACCGCATGGTGATGGGCCGGCGGCTGATGTTCTTTCGCTGCGGCGACGCCATTGTGGAAATCGCCGAAGCCGAAGCGGGCGCCAACGACGCGCTTTGGGGCCTTTCTGGCGCGTGGCCGACGCGGCGGTGGCGCAGGCGCGGCTGGCGGCGTCGGGCGTCGATGTCTCGCAAGTGCGCGACGGGATGAAGCCGGGCACGCGCGTTTTCACGGTGCGGGACGGCGCCTGCGGCGTGCCTACCTTGATGATCCAGCAGGGCTCGCGTTCCGATTGATCTCAGCCCCGGAGCGGGCCATGCTTGCCCTCGCGCCAAGCAGGGGGATTACATGGCCGAGTCTCTGAACGCGACCTTCTTTGCATTCCGCAAACGCGAAGAGGGCGGCGGTGTGCTGCTTCAGACCACAATAGCATTTGCTCTTCTCACAATAGCGATCACGGGGCTCTTCTTCTGGTTCAATTGGCAAGCCATCGTGGATTACATGAACTGGGCGATGACACTCGGCCAGGCCGCGGAGAAGACTGACAATCCGTTTGCCGCGACGATGCCGCCAGCCAGCGTGATGGCCCTGGGGCCGGCCTATCTCCTGTTCATGGTGGCGTATTATCTCTTGCTCGCCTCCTATGAGGCGGCGTGCCTGCGCTGGATGATCCGCGGAGAACGAGGCGGATTTTTTGGCTTGGCGCTGAATAGCGACACGCTCAACGTCTATCTCACGTATTGGGTGTGGTGGCTGCTGGCGATCGCCTTCTACATCGTTGCCCTGATCGTTGGCGTCGGGTTGGCGTTCGCGCTGGGCGCGGGCGTACAGGCAAGTCCCGAACAAGGGGGAGCGCTGGGGCTCGGCGTTTTCATCACGATCCTCGTGGTCTTGCTACTGCTGCTCTATTTCGGCGTGCGGCTGGCGCCGGCTGCCGCGACTTCGATTGCGCGCAAGCGATTTGCGTTCTTTGACGCGTGGACGGTTACACGAGGCCGCTTCTTCTCGCTGCTCGGTTCGTTCCTGCTGTTGTTCGTGATCTATATCGTGGCGGCCATGGTCCTGGTCGGCGGGCTTGGCGCTGTGATGGCAGGAGGTCTCGTCGGCCACATCGGAGCGAGCGGAGAGCCGAGTTCAGCGCAGGAGTTGGCGGCGATGTTCGCCTCACCGTCAGTATGGATTCCGATCGCGATACTCTACGGCCTCTCTCTTGCCGGGGGCTTCGTATTCTACGTTGCGCTGTTCGGCGTGAATGCACGTGCGGCGCAGGCGGCGTTGGCGGAAGGGAAGATCGCGCCGGCGGCGTGACGTTTTCGAATACTCGGGGGAAGTTCATGGCCAAGTTTCTTGCGGCGGCGCTAGCGTTTGCCGGAGTGCTTTTGCTGACGCCTGTCGCGTCCGCACAGACAATCAGTGCGCCGCTGCGCGTCGCTACCGGCGATGCCTTCACGGTGAACGTCGCTTACACGCAATCGAGCGAGATCGCGGACGAACCGATCGAAGTGACGATGCACTATCTTTACGCCGTTCATGTGCTCGACGCTGACCAGCGGCTCTGGCGCTTCACTCCGATTAGCATCTCCTACGATATCCCCGAGATGCCGGGCCTCGATGAAGAGACCCGCAACATCAACTGGCCGGCGATGAGCGAGATGATGTCGGCGATGATGCGCATCGGCACGGACGTGGGTTTCGAGTGCCGCGTTGATGAATACGGCCGTTGCATGGAAATGACGAACTGGCCGTTCTGGAGCGCGCGAATCGAGAACCTGGTGCTCGCATTCGACAGCGCCGCGCGAATGATGCCGCCGCGCGTCCAATCCGCAGAAGAGATGCCCACGATCGTGCCGACGCCGCCGATAGCCGTGCCGTCGCCGCCGACCCCGCGCCGGCCCAAGAACATAGAAAGCGCAATCTCGGAAGAGCCGGGCATGGTGGAGGTCGACGCCGCCGAGGCGCCGTTCGATTGGGAACGCGCGCGCGGCCCCGTGTTGCAGGGCATTGCGCGAATGATCGATGGCTTCGACTCGCGTGACGCCGCTTCCTCGATGACGGGCGTCTATCTGCCGGCATTCGTGCAAGGGCGCACGCTGACGCGGCGCGAAACGGTCAATTTCGTGGATGAGTACGAGATGCCGTTCGGTGCGCCCGCGCTGCGGTTCAACGCGTCGCTGACGCTCGACCGCATCGACCGGCGCAACAACACGGCGACCGTGGTGCGCCGCGCGAGCCTCGATGAGGCGAGCGTGCGGGCGGCGCTCTCCAGTATGACGAGCTTTGCTTCCGACGCGTTCCTGACCCCGCTCGCCGCCGAGTTCGGCGAGGAGGGCCAGAACATGCCAAACGGCGAAGCGCTCGGCGACATGCTTAATTCGATGCTGAGCGGACTCACTTATGAAGAGACGACGCGCGGCGTGATCGATCTCGGCACCGGCATGGCGCGCGAAACTACCACGGACTTTACAGCCTCGGTGCGTGTCGTCGCTGAGCAGGAGCCGGTGCAGATGCGCGGGCGCATCGTCACGCGGGTGACGCCGGGCGCACCAGCGGCGCCGCGGCTGCCGCGCGGCTAGCCCGTCGCGCTCTTCTTGACGTTCTTACGCGTCGCTTTGGGCGGCGCTGCGGCTTCGGCTGCCGCCGCCTTGAGCTTCGGCGCCTGCGCGCGGCTGCGTTCGCCGTGGCGCTTCAGCGCTTCGGCGAGATAGCGGCCGGTGTAGCTTTCCTTCACCTTGGCGACGTCTTCCGGCGTGCCTTGGGCCACAATGCGCCCGCCGCCATCGCCGCCTTCCGGACCGAGATCGATCACCCAATCGGCGGTTTTGATGACATCGAGATTGTGCTCAATCACCAGCACTGAATTGCCGTTGTCGACCAGTTCATGCAGCACTTCGAGCAGCTTCTTGGTGTCTTCGAAGTGAAGACCAGTGGTCGGCTCATCCAGGATATAGAGCGTGCGGCCAGTGGCGCGCTTGGAGAGCTCCTTCGATAGCTTCACGCGTTGCGCTTCACCACCTGACAGCGTCGTCGCCTGCTGGCCGATGTGTACGTAGCCAAGGCCGACGCGCTTTAAAGTTTCCAGCTTGTCGCGGATGGACGGCACCGCGTTGAAGAGATTGGCGCCTTCATCCACGGTCATGTCGAGGACGTCAGAGATCGATTTGCCTTTATAGAGGATTTCGAGTGTCTCGCGATTGTAGCGCTTGCCTTTGCAGGTATCGCACGTGACGTAGACGTCCGGCAGGAAGTGCATCTCAATCTTGATGACGCCGTCGCCCTGACACGCTTCGCAGCGCCCGCCTTTGACGTTGAACGAGAAACGGCCTGGGCCATAGCCCCGCGCTTTAGACTCTGGGAGGCCGGCGAACCAATCGCGGATCGGCGTGAACGCGCCAGTGTACGTCGCCGGGTTCGAGCGCGGCGTGCGGCCGATCGGCGATTGATCGATGTCGATGATCTTGTCGATGTGTTCGAGGCCGAGGATGGCGTCGTGCTCGGCCGGCACATCACCGGCGCCGTGCCACTGGCGCGACACGGCTTTGAACAATGTCTCGATTACCAGCGTCGACTTGCCACCGCCGGAAACGCCGGTGATGCAGGTGAACGTGCCCAGCGGAATGTCGGCGTCGATATTCTGCAGATTGTTGCCGCGCGCGCCCTTGATCGTGATCTGGCGCTTCTTGTTCAGCCAGCGGCGCTTTTCCGGAATCGCGATTTCGCGCCGGCCAGTGAGATAGGCGCCGGTGATGCTGTTCTCATTGGCTTCGATCTCGGCCGGGGTGCCTTCGGCGATGATGCGGCCGCCATGCACGCCCGCCGCCGGGCCCATATCGATGAC
>JAEYPY010000216.1 GCA_023410295.1 Pseudomonadota bacterium
GATGAGCCGAGCCCGACGCGCCGCCGCACGGGACGGGCGCGGTAATCTTATCCCTCAAGGGAGCGGTCAGTTCGCCGCGCTACGCCGCGCCAGCTCTGCCTCGAACGCCGCTTCGAGTGTGCCGTTGAAACGCTGCAGCGCGTCTGCATCGACGAACGCATTGCCATCGCCCGCCATCTGCCGCGCACGGCGTTCATCGAGATCGAAAAAGCCGGTGTGGTTGGCGAGGAAAACATCAGCCTCGATCTCGCGCACGCGTGCGAAGGTGGCGCGATAGTTTTCGACGATGCCCGGATAATCCGGCGGGACGAGTGTGTGGCCGGCGACTGTTGCGCTGCAATGGAAGAAGGCGCGGTGCGGGGCTCCGTCCGCGCCGCGCACATCCATGCTCCACGAGGTGCAGCCCTCGGTGTGGCCAGGCGTCAGATGCGCGGTCAGCGTCACGCCGCCCAGCGTCAGCCTTTCGCCATCGGCGATGACGCGATCGACGCGCACTGGCGGCGATCGCACGCCGGCCGATGGGCCATACTCGACATGGCCGCGCTCGATCTCTTCGCGATCGCCTTCGCTTGCGACCATCGCCGCGCCGCTTGCCCGCTGCAACCGCGCGAGCCCGCCCGAGTGATCGAAATGCGCGTGGCTGTTCAGCAGATAACTCACGTCGCGGATGTCGAAGCCGAGCGCTTCGATGTGATCGATAATCGCCGGTGCGCTCTGAGGCAGGCCGCCATCCAGCAGAAAGTGCCCGTCGGGCGTGGTGATCAGAAACGCGCTGACACCGCCCATGCCGACATAATGGATGTTGCCGATCAGTGTGAAAGGCTCGAACGGCGCGTTCCATTCCAGCGCATCGCCGGAAAGCGGTGCGGATTCCGCGGCGATCAAATCAGCTTCGCTCGCGAGTGGCGGCGGTGTGTGCTCGGTCTGCGGCGCAGCGCATGCGGCAAGCAGCAACGATAAGAGGAGGGCGCGGGTGAACATCCCCGCGCCCTCTAGTTAGCTTTGCCGGCAGAGGCAAGGCAGTGATCAGAACGAGCCGCTGAGCTCCAGGATCAGCCACGGCGATGTGTCGAAGCTGCGCTGCGTAATCTCGTAACGGTCGAGCGGGCCGTTGCGGTCGCCGGTATAGATGCGCCGGTCGCGCTCCACTTGGCCGTCGCCGATGTTCGCCGCCCAGATGCGCAAGCGCGTGTTGTTCGGCAGCGCGGTTGTTTCCCACCAGAGATCAACCCACGGGCCCTCTTCGCTCGTATCGAGTTCGTTCAGGCGATAGCCTTGCACCTCGCCCTGCTTGTGAAACTCCAAGCCCCAAGACCATTTCTGCTCGCGGAAATCCTGCCGGAAGCCGATGTCAACTTGCGAACGGGGCTGCCAGGAGAAGATGCGTGGGCCGCCGGTGACCGGGTCGGTGACTTCAGTATCCCAGAATTCACCGCCGACCGTCAGGCGTGAGTTCGGGATGAAGGGCACGCGCGTCGTCAGATTGAGATCGAGGCTGAAGGCTTCGGCGTCGCCGATATTGCCTGGCGCATTGAAGGGCTCGTCGTCCAGCGGATCGTCGGTGCCTTTGTTGTCGATCAGCACGGTGAGATCGTTCACGTCGCTGATGTCGTGGTGGACGAGCGCAAAGCTGAGGGCCGCACCGCCGGGGAAGCGCAGATCGCCGCCAAGTTCAGTGCGCCAGTCGGTTTGCGGCTGCAGATCGGGGTTGCCGCCATCGATGCGGTCTTCCACCAGCGACGCGCCAGAGACGAAGTCATCGAAGTTGAGCTGACCGACATCGCGGTAGTAGCGCAGGCGCAGCTGATTGTTGCCGCCGAACGTGCGCGCGATCTGGATCGATGGCTTCCAGAATGAAAGCTCGGTTTCCTGATCGCCATCAGGGCTGTCGGGTAGGGTGGACGTGAGCGTCGACGTTTCCCAACCGATCCGCGTTTCAACCGACCAGCGATCGTTCGGGCGCCAGCTGTGCGCAGCGAAGAGGTCGGCGCGTTCTTCTTCGACCGTGATGTTCGAGTTGGGGATCGGGATGATGGTGGCGCCGGCGCCGGTGTCGAGCGTGAACTGGAATTCGGAGTCGAGCGTGTTCACCGCCGCTTCGCCGCCGAACTCGATGCGGTGCTGTGCATTGATCGGCCGCGCCAGCGTGCCGCGTACGATGGTCTCGATCGTCTCGCGGTTGCTGTGCACGATCGCGACTTCGGTGACGGCGTCGGACGCGTCGTACTCCACCGCTTCTTCGTGATACTGGAATGGGTGCTGCGTGCGCAGGCCAACGAGTGAGAGCGTCCACGGCCCGATATCACGGTCGAAGTTGAGGCCGATCTCCGAAAGCGTGCCTTCTTCCACCCAATCCTGCTGGATCGCGCCGTCCGGATCGCCGGCGGGCGTTGCAAATTCGAAGCGCTGGCCCTGCTCGTTGAACCAGTCGGGATTGATCATGCCGTTGGCGCTAAAGCGGCCGCCGACCATCGGGAAGGCGATATTGGCGCTGTAATAGGGATCCCAGAGATCGCGTGGATTGGTGATCGTGGCTGTGCGTTCCAGCGTGCCGTCTGCGTCGTAATAGAAGCGTTCGCCAGGCAGATCGCGGTTCTGCGTGTGAAGCCGGAAGCCCACGCCCCATTCGAACTGGCCGTTGCGGCCATTGTAGCCAATGTCGGCGCGCGGCATGGCCCGATCCTGATTTTGGCCGGACCACTCAAAACCAACTTCATAGACGCCACTGCCGGCGCTCGGCGTGCGTACGATGTTGACCAGCATAGCTTGGCCCGACGCATCGCCTGCTACCGCGGCGCCGCGCAGCACTTCGAGCCGCACGACCTGCGACGCGGGAATTTGCGCCAGCACGCTGTCGATGCTTTGGCTCTTAACAGTGGGGCGCAAGCCGTCGATCAAGACGTTGCCAACTGAACCGTTGAAGCCGCGCCGCCCGTCACCGCCGCTGAGTGTAAAGCCGGGCGTCTGACGCACCATGTCGGCGGCGTTTTGCGGATTGAACTGGGTGAAGAACGCCGCGTCATAAATCACACGGTCCGCGGAACTGAGCGGGGTTATGGCAGCGCAGGTGGGCGTTGGCGTGCACTCGGTTGTAGCGGGCGCTTCGGCCGGCGCTGTCTGCGCATAAGCGACGCCTGTCAAAGCGAGCGCCGAAACCATCATTCGACCGAGCATTCTTAAATCCCCTCCCGTCGCCGTCTCCCGCGGCGATGCGGCGTCCGCCACATGCGGTGCTGCGTATTTCAAGATGATTGCAGCACGTTTCATGGATGCAGTTCGGC
>JAEYPY010000034.1 GCA_023410295.1 Pseudomonadota bacterium
GGGCGGCGCGCGCGCGCCCGCGGGACCGGGGTCTGGTCGCTTGATCTGGCGCGCGCGGAGGATGGCGAAGTGACGCCAAGCGGAGAGGCCGCTTATTCGGGACGCTGGGGCGGCATGGAGTATGGGCTCTCCGCTGCCTACCCAGGTGAGCACGTGCCTTTCCGCGGCGAAGAATACGCGCGTGATGAATTCGGTACGTTGGAGGCGCGGCGCACCGAGCTTGTGCCGGAGGATAAGGGCGTGGCGCAGCTTGCGGGCGAAGCGAGCTTCGGCGTCCTCGGCTGGCGCGCAGGCGTGAATGCGCAGATCTTGGAGGCGCGCGTCGACGAAACCTTGGAGGCGCGCAGCCTCGATGCGGGTGGCGCGCTCGATGAAATCGAGTCCGGCGCAACAGAGGAGCGCGAGCGCATCGGCGAACTGGGCGCGTCGCTCCAGCGCGACGACGGCCCCTGGCGCACGGAGCTGACGGCGGTGCTAACGCGCGCGCGATACGCCGCCGACGCGACCTCCGCCGAGTATGACGCGCTCGCTGTGCTCGATGAAGCGGCATGGCAGCGTCAGCGCGTGGAGCGCGGCGAAAGCGTTTTACATGGGTCGCTGCGGCGCGCGCTCGGTGAGAACTGGGCCGTGACATTCGGCGCGGAGGCGGCGCTCAACACGCTGGAGCAGCGCCTGAGCCTTGTGGAGGATAGCGGCTCCGGCCCTCTTCCGGTGGATTTGCCGTCGGCGAATGTGCGCGTGGAGGAGGAGCGCGCGGAGCTGAGCTTTATGCTCACGGGCGCTCCGGCGCGCGGCTGGTCGCTCGAAGCGGGTGCTGCGGTGGAGTCCTCGCGGCTGACGCAGACTGGCGATGTCGATGCGGAGGCTGAACTCGAATATTGGAAGCCGTCGGTCCAATTGGCGCGCCGCTTTGGCGATGATGAAGTTCGGCTGCGGCTCTATCGCGATGTCGGCCAGCTGGATTTCAGAGACTTTGTCTCGGTCGCGGATCTGGAGAATGCGATCGTTGACGCCGGCAATCCTGATCTGCGGCCGGAAGCATCGTGGCGCCTGGAAGCGGCAGGCGATTTTCGCTTCGGCGAAGACCGTGCGCTGAGCATCACCGTTTATCGGTGGACGATTGAGGATGCCTTGGATGTGGTCGCCGTCGGTCCGCCCGGAAATCGCTTCGATGCGCCGGGCAATATCGGTGACGCGGAATTGTGGGGCGCGCGTGTGCAGCTGAACTGGCCGCTGCTCTGGGGCGCGGCGCTGCGCATCGACGCCATGGCGCAGGAGATGGAAGCGGACGATCCGTTGACGGGGGAGCGGCGCGCGCTGTCCGATCGCGACGAGAGCAATCTGCTGATCGAGCTCCGGCAAGATTTCTCCACGTTCGCCTGGGGTATCGATTATGAGCGCGACCGCGAGACGCCGTCGTATCGGATCGATCGCATCGAACTGGAAGAAGACGCCGAAGAACTCGAGCTTTGGCTCGAGACAAACGCGCTCGGGCCCGTGAAGTGGCGCTTCTGGGCGCAGAACCTCAGCGACGATTCCGAGCTACGGCGCCGCCGCTTCTTCGATCCGGATCGACTTGGCTTGTTTGACGGCGATGACGCCCGCGCGCGGCGCGCCGGCGTCACCGTCGGCGTCACCGCAAGCGGGCGGTTCTAGATTCGCCTACTGACGCGACTCCAAACCCAGCGACTCAGCGATTGCGCTCCACGGGACCAGTTTGAAGTTCTGATACTCGGGCGGCGAAATGTTGCGTCCGTCCTGAGCGACGAAGATGCCGCTGGCGAAGTCGCCGCCGAGATTGGCCGAGAGCACTTCGAGACCATCGGTTTCAGAGATGCCGTCGATGCCACGCGCAGCATCGGCGAGCACTGCGAACGAGCCGACATATTCGTTCGCGCCTTCGCGGCGGAAGATTGCGTAGGTGTTGTTGCCCTGGCTGGAGAGTACGAGATAGCCGCGCCCGTCGCCCAAATCGTAAAGACCAATGCCTTCGAGATCGTCTTTTAGCGCATCGTTGCCTTCGACCGTGGCGATCGAAGTGGGCGTTGAGCCGCCGTCCGGTTCTGCGCCGATGCGCCAGAGGCCGACGTCTTCTTCAGCGATATAGAGGATGCCTTGCTCGTCGTCGGCGACGCAGCCCTCGGTTTGCGTGGCGAAGGGGATGTCGCGCACCGGCGTTGCATCGACACGCCCGTTGCCAGCATCACTCAGGCGATACTGACGCAGATCGCCGTCATCGCCATTGATGAACACGTAGGCCTCGCCCGACTGGGCGCTGCGGTACATGCATAAGCCGTATGGATCGATGAAGCCGGTCGGCTGCAATCCGTTGGCGATATCGATCAGGCGACGTGTGCGCGGATCGACCCGGTAGATCGAGATTCCGTCAGTGGTGCGATTCGACGCGGTGACGAGCGACACGGTGTCGGCGCCGAGGCGGAAGCCGTCGCGGACATCGACATTATTCATGCGCCCGTCGGCCAGGAATTGCAGTACGCGGCCCTGCAGGTCGTAAACATAAAGGCCCGATTGCTTCTGCGTGCCGATGATGATGCTGCGCGAGGGATCGGCCGGATTGACCCAGATCGCCGGATCGTCGGCGCTGTCGCCGTCAGTTTCGACCGGGTTCGTCTCCACTGTCGGATGGACGATGGTCATCGATGATTCCGGCGCCACACGCGGATCGACGGCCCCGCCCGCGGCGAGGTTCATGGCGCTGGCGATATCGGCCCAAGACACCAGCTTGTAGTTCGTGCCGCCGTCGTTCTCGTCGTCCATGGCGACAAGCGCGCCTTGCGGCAGGCCGGGATACGCAAAGCTCGTCGCGTAAAGGCCGCCCGCAGCTTCGACGCCATCGCTCGCGGCGCCGGCGCTCAGCGTGAACGAGCCGACATAAGCGTGATCATTGTTGCGGTCATAGAGGTGAAAGCGGTTGGCCGAAGCGTCGGAGCCGACGAGATAGCTCGCCGCGCCCGCGTCATAAACCGCAACGCCGCCAGCTTCTTCGGTCACATTGCCAATGCGCGCCGCGTCGATCAGCTCAGGTACCACTTCAGCTTCGGGATCGGCGTCAAAGCGCCAAAAGCCCACGCCTTGCTCGGCGACATAAAGATCGCCGCTCGCGTCATCCGTCGTGCAGTAGCTGGCTTCGGACGCAACACGTAGGTGACGCACCAGCGTGGCGCTCATGCCATCGGCGCTGGTCGAAATCATGAATTGCGCGACTTCGCCGGCGCCGCCGAGGGCGAAGGCATAGAGCGTCGCGTCGCGTGCATCGCGATAAAGACAAAGGCTCTCGCCTGAGAAGCCGATGGCGATCTCGCCCGTCGTGCGCTCGCGCGCGGTGTTGGCGTTGGCGTCGAGTTCGAACAGGCGCAGCCGATTGGTCGCCCCGTCGAGCGCGGCGAGCGTCCAGTTCTGCAAAGCCTCGTTGTAACGCGCATCGACAGCGACCGCGGCGCCGGCGGGGATTTGCGCAAGCCGCGCGCCGTCGAGCCCGTAAAGCTCAATGCCCGCGGTTTCGCTGCTGCCGACGATGAGCCCAGAGCCATCGGCGCGGGGGATGAGAACGGCGTTATTGGCATCCGATTGTTCGGTTGGCGCGGTTTCCGCGTGGGGCGCGATCGAGGGCGTTTGCGCCGGCGCTTCAGGCGCGTTGGTCGTTGCGCATCCAGCCATTGCTGCAGTTGCGAACAGTCCGAGCAACCAAGCCTTGTGCATCACGCTTCCCCCTGATTTCACGCCGACTTTAGCGGCCCATTGCAACGCTTCAGTGGCATTGCTGCCACCCTCGAACCGCTTCTGCAAGGGAAATTCTATTTATGTTGCATCTTGGAATTTTCGTTCATATCATCAGTCTGTCATGACAACCTCGTAGAGGCCGGCGATCCGTTCGGCCCGTGCAGCGGGGGACCTCGAGGGGAGGAGAGCAAGATGAAATCGTTCCGCAGAGTAGCGCTTAAGACGCTGCTTATGTCGGCCTGCTTCACGTTGCCGGGGGTGGCGATCGCGCAGGATCAGCCGGCGGAGGAGCAACAGCTGGAGGACATCGTCGTCACCGGCGAGATCCAGTATCGCAATCGCACCGACACCGTTGCGCCGGAGCTTGTGTACGACCAGCGCTTCTTCGAGCAGTTCGAACCGCTCTCGGTCGGCGATCAGCTCTCGCGCGTGCCGGGCGTTGCATTCACCAGCGACATCGGCGAGCGCGATGCGCCGCAAATGCGCGGTCTTGGCGAAGGTTTCACGCAAGTGCTGGTCAATGGCCGCCCAATCCCAGGCGCCGGCAACGACCGCACCGTGTTCGTCGACCGTATTCCCGCGGAAATCATCGACCGCATCGAAATCGTGCGCTCCCCAAGCGCCGACATTGACAGCCAAGGCATCGGCGGCACGATCAATATCATTCTCAAGGACGGCATGAGCCTGCCGCCGGGCGTGATCGCGCGCATTGGCACGATCTACGATACCGACAACGAGGAATGGTCGCCGCTCGGCGCGCTCTCTTTCTCCGGTCGCAACGACGCGCGCACCATGGCGTGGTCCGCCACGTTCGACGCGCAACGGCGCTACAACACCAAGGTGCTTGACCAGCAGCTGTTCGACGACACCTCGCCGGGGTTTGCCGACAGCGACGACGGCACGGACCTGTTCGACCCCGATGGATTTGATGCCAGCACGCCATCCACGGTGGCCGTCGAGCATCAGGACCAGATCGATACCCGCGAAAGCACCGATCTTTCATTCAATGGCGATCTGACGTTCCAGATGGGACCAGATCAGTCGCTGCGGCTGGACGCGTTTGTGCTGAATACCGAGCGGGATGAAACCGAAGACGGCGTGCTTTATGCGCGTGAAGACGGCACGCTGACCGCCAATGACGACGTCTCCGACGAGGAATGGGAACTCGACACCCTGGAATCGCAGGCGCAGCACATCGAACAACAGAGCTTCGGCCTGTCCGCGCTCTACGAAGTGCAACTCAGCCCGAGCTGGAGCTTCGAAAGCCAGGCGCGGTACGCGAACTTCACCGAAGACAATGTCCAGACCAGCTTCGAAGACGAGCCGCCAGAGCCTGTCGAGCTTGAGGTCATCAACAGCGAGGACACGGAAACCTCGCTCGATGGTGCGCTGACTTACAATTCGGACGCCTTCGCCCAGAGCTTGGGCATGTCCAGCTTTGAGTTTGAGTTCGGCGTCGCGTTGAAGAACAAGACACGGGACTACAGCTTCCAAGCCTTCGAGGATGACAACGGTGACGGCGACTTCGACGATCCCGATGACGATGTCACCCCCGATAGCGGCCTGTTCGAATTCGACGAATGGCGCCTCGATGGCTGGGCGATGGCCGAGTTCGGCCTCACCGATACACTGATGGTCCAACTGGGCGTGCGCTCGGAATCCACCGATACGGATACGTCAATTATCGGCGGCGCCAGCGGCTCCAGCTCGCAGCATCAGCTCAACCCGTCGGCTCACGTGCAGTGGGAGCCGTGGGCGGATGGCCAGTTCCGCGTCAGCTACGCGCGCACCGTGCGCCGGCCGACGCTCGATCAGGTCGTGCCGTTTGCGAACTCGGACTCGCCGGAAGACGATGACGAGACCTTCGGCAATCCCAATCTCGAGCAGGAGACCGCCTGGGGCTACGACATCGGTTACGAGCATCGCATCGGCCGCCGCGGCGTCGTCGGCTTCAACTACTTCCACCGCGACGTCGAGAACCTGATCTCGCTGGTCAATACCGGCGTCTCGACCGGCGTGCCGGGTGCGTTCGAGGACACCTACGACAACACCGGCGATGGCGAGGTCTCCGGCTGGGAAGTCGATATCTCAACGCCGCTTGATTTCATCGGGCTCGATGAGACCGGCTTCTTCGCGAACTATACGAGCCTCGACTCCGAGCGTGTCGAGCCGCTGACGGGCCTCACCGCGCGTTTCAACGCGCAGCCTGAATACGTCTACAACTGGGGCATCACCCACAACATCGAGTCCATCGGCACGACGTTTGGCTTCAGCTATCGCAAGCAGGGCATGTCGGAATCGTTCTTCCTCGGCGAAGAGGAGCGTCAATGGTACGACGCCAACCTCGAAGTGTTCGTCGAGAAGCGGCTCACGGATAGCCTGGTGCTGCGCCTGGTCGGCAACAATCTGCTCGATGCCGACAGCATCCAGGCCGAGCGCAATTACGATGGCGATACGGCGCAAGAGATAATCGACAACCAGATCGCCGGTGATGTCGATGAGTTCGAAGTTGAACGCGAAAATTCATCGCCGACGGTGCTTATCTCGCTGCGGGCGGTGTTCTAGAGCGCAAACGGACCCCTTCCTTCCTCCAACGGCCCTGCAAGGGGCCGTTTCTTTTTTGGGGGTAGGTTGTCGAAGGCGACGCGGCGCCATGGGTGGCGCGGTCGAGCGTTCAAAGCGCCACGGGCTTGCCGCTGTCCTTCGAAGCTTGCGCCGCCGTCGCCAGCGCCAGCGCCGCGACGCCATCTTGATAGCCAATTTCCGGCCTGGCCCCGCGAGCGAGCATGTCGGCGAAATGCGCCATTTCGTGGCGATAGGCCGCCGCGTACCGGTCGAGGAAGAAGTTCTGAAACGCGTCAGCTTGTGCGCCGCCCTCGCTCCAGACTTCGACCGTGGTCTCGGTGACATTGCCTGCGCGGAGCGCGCCTTGGGAACCGAACGCTTCAATGCGCTGGTCGTAGCCGTAGCCGCTGCGGCGGCTGTTGGAGATGACGCAGAGCTTGCCGCTGGCGGTGCGCAAAATGGTTTTCGCCGTATCGATATCGCCCGCCGCGCCGATCGCCGGATCGACGAGGCACGCCCCGGCGGCGAACACTTCAACCGGCTCTTCGCCGAGCAGCCAACGCGCCATGTCGAAATCGTGGATCGCCATGTCTTTGAAGATGCCGCCGCTGATGGGAATGTAGCCGGCGGGCGGGGGCGAAGGATCGTGACTGGTGATATGCAGCGTCTCCAGCGCGCCCACCGCGCCGGATGCGAGTTTCTGTTTCAGGGCACGGAAGTTCGGATCGAAGCGTCGGTTGAAGGCGAGAAAGAGCGGCGCGCCAGAGAGCTTGGCTTGGGCGCTGCGGGCGCGATCGAGGTCAAGATCGATCGGCTTCTCGCAGAACACGGCTTTGCCGGCTTCGATGGCGCGGAGGCTGAAGTCGAGATGCGTATCGGTAGACGAGGCGATGATAACGCCGCCGACGGACGCATCACCCAGCGCGCCGGCGAGGTCGGCAGTTTTGGCGCCATAATTGTCAGCCAGCTGCTTTGCGGCGTCAGCGATCGGATCGACGACATAGGCAAGCTGCAGCTCGGTGTGCGCAGCGACGTTGGTGGCGTGGATGCGGCCGATGCGGCCAGCGCCGATGAGAGCGATCTTGTGCATGGCGCTGAACCCTTAGAGCTTTACAGGCGCGTTGGTGCGGGCCGATTCCGCGCAAGCCTCAGCCCAGGCGAGCGCCTTCAGGCCATCAGCATAGCCGACGATAGGCTTGGCTCTGCCGACGATCACGTCGGCAAAGTGATCCATCTCGCGGGCGTAGGAGGCGGCATAGCGATTGAGAAAGTTGGGTCGGATCGGCGCGGCGCGCGCGCCGTCTTCGCCCCAAAGCTCGACCGTATCGAGCCGTTCGTTCCCGGTGAACGCCGCGCCTTTGGAGCCGTACGCTTCAACGCGCTGATCGTAGCCATAGCCGCTGCGGCGGGTATTGGAGATGACGCAAAGCTTGTTCGACGCCGTGCGCAGGATGACTTTCGCGGTATCGACATCGCCCGCGGCGGCGATGGCCGGATCGACCAGGCATGAAGCCGTGGCGAAAATTTCGATGGGCGGCTCGCCGAGCAGGCCAGCGGCGAGATCGAGATCGTGGATGGTGAAGTCTTTGAAGAGCCCGCCGGAGCGGGGGATGAAGGCCGGCGGGGGCGGGGCCGGATCGTGATTGATCAGCGTCAGCGTCTCCAGCACGCCGATGGCGCCGGAATCGATCTTGGCCTTCAGCGCTTGCACGTGCGGATCAAAGCGCCGGTTGAACCCCAGCACAAACGGCGCGCCTTCGAACACCTTCGCCGCCGCGCGTGCTTTGGCGAGATCAAGGTCGATCGGCTTTTCGCACAGCACGGCCTTGCCGGCCTCGATGGCCGCGAGGCTGTGCGCCAGGTGCATGTCGGTCGAGCTGGCGATGATGACCCCCTTGATGTCCGGATCAGCCAGTGCCGCCTCGATCGCGGAGACCGCAGCGCCCAGTTCGCCCGCCAGCGCCTCGGCGGCGGCGGAATTGGTCTCAACCACGTATTTGAGCCTGAGAGCCGGGTGGCGGGCGGCGTTGGGACCGTGGATCTGGCCCATGCGCCCGGCGCCGATCAGCGCCACATCGTATTTCTGAGACATGCGCCCTCGTGAGCCTGCAGAATGGCTGTTGCAGCTTCGTCGCTTATGGAACGAATTTTCTGAAACTGGCAAGCCCTGTTCCACTTCGTTCATTGCGTTCCAATCGCGGAAAAACTATTCTGCCGCCCCTGTTGCTCAGGAGCCTCGATGTCCAGCGCTAATCGGCCGCCGCAGACCAGTGAAGAGCTGCGCGCGGCGATCCTCGACCGCTACGAGGGCTTGAGCAAACGACTCCAGCAGATCGCCCGCTACGTGCTCGATGAACCCAACGCCGTGGCGCTGGAAACGCTGGCCGTGATCGGCGAGCGCGCCGGCGTGCAGCCCTCGGCGATCGTGCGCTTCGCCAAGGCGGTCGGCTTTGAAAGCGCTAGCCAGATGCAGAAGGTCATTCGCGATGGCCTGATCGCCGGCTCAACCGTGCTTGGCTACAGCGAACGCGTCCGCCAGTTCAGCGAACAGACGCGCGATGGCGGCCGGCCGGACGAAGTGCTCTCGGAATTCGTTGAGGGCAACGTCCTGGCGCTGAATAATCTGCGCGAAATG
Organism: Pseudomonadota bacterium; assembly: GCA_023410295.1. Lineage (GTDB taxonomy): Bacteria > Pseudomonadota > Alphaproteobacteria > Caulobacterales > Aquidulcibacteraceae > Vitreimonas. Next base: position 8,942 of record JAEYPY010000034.1, read on the forward strand.
ATCAGCGGGCGTGACCTCAGGAGAGCCGTCGAGCTGATCGTTGAAGCAGACACCGTTTATGTCGTTGGCTTCCGCCGTTCGCTGCCAGTTTCATCCTATTTGGCCTACTCGCTACAGCAGCTGAACAAGCGCACGGTGTTCGTCGATGGCGTCGGCGGGCTGATGCGCCAGCAAATCCAGGCGATAGGCCCGGACGACCTTCTGATCGATGTGAGCTTTCACCCGTACGCCGAAGAGACAATTCAAGCGGTGCAGACGGCCATCACGCACGAAGCGAAGGTGCTCTCGATCTCCGATTCGCTCGTCAGCCCTACGGCCAAACCGGCGACGCTGGCGCTGCAGGTGCGCGAGGCGGAGATCCGCAAGTTCCGTTCACTCGCCGCCACCATGTGCGTCGCCCAGGCCATCGTCATTTCCTACGCGTTCGAGGTCACCCAGCAGCAACCGCGGGCTAAGGCCAAGCGTCGGAAAGCTGTGTGAAACGAATGTTGCAGAATGGAACGAGCTGGAATATGTGTTACATGAACAGCCGCGCTGATGGTTTGCGTGGCGGCCGAGGCGCGAACTTTGATGGCGCAGAGAGAGCGCACGCTTGATCTGATTACGATCGGAAGGTCCTCGATCGATCTCTACGGCCAACAGGTCGGCGGGCGGCTCGAAGATATGGGCGCGTTCGCAAAATATCTGGGCGGCAGCCCGACCAACACCGCGGTGGGGGCATCGCGGCTGGGGCTGAAAGCCGGGCTCATCACCCGCGTCGGCGCCGATCACATGGGCCGCTTCATCCGCGAAGAACTGGCGCGCGAAGGCGTCGATGTGCGCGGCGTCAGCAGCGATCCCGAACGGCTGACGGCTCTGGTGATCCTCGGCATCCGCGACCAAGAGACGTTTCCGCTGATCTTCTATCGCGAAAATTGCGCCGACATGGCGCTCGATCAAAGCGATATCGATCCCGAATATATCAGCGCCGCAGCATGTGTGCTGCTGAGCGGCACTCATCTCTCGCGGCCCGGCGTATTCGCGGCGAGCTTGAAAGCGGCGGAGCTTGCGAAAGCGGCTGGCCGCAAAGTCGCGTTCGATGTCGACTATCGGCCCGTGCTGTGGGGTCTCGAAGCGCGTGATAGGGGCGAGAACCGCTTTGTCGCCAACGAGAAGGTGACGGCGCAGCTACAGCAGGTCGTGGCGATGTGCGATCTCATCGTCGGGACGGAAGAAGAAATTCATATCCTCGGCGGCACGACCGACACGATCGGCGCGCTGCGCGCGATCCGTGAGAAAAGCAACGCGCTGATCGTCTGTAAACTTGGCGCGCAGGGCTGCGCGGCGTTTCCCGGCGATATCCCCGATAGCGTCGAGAAAGGCGTTTTCGCACCCGGTTTTCCGGTCGAGGTGTTCAACGTGCTCGGCGCTGGCGATGCGTTCATGGCGGGCTTTCTGCGCGGCTGGCTTAAAGGCGAGTCGATCGAACGCTGCGCGACGCTCGCCAATGCGTCAGGCGCGATCGTGGTCTCGCGTCATGGCTGCGCGCCGGCGATGCCCACCTGGGAAGAGATGGAGTATTTCCTCGCCATGAAGCAGCGGCCGTTCCGGCTGCGCGAGGACGCCAAGCTCGAACACCTGCATTGGGCGACGACGCGGCACGGGCAGTACGACGAGCTCACCGTGTTCGCCTGCGATCACCGCACGCAACTGGAAGATCTCGCGCGCGAAGCCAGCGCATCGGGAGAGCGCATCGGCGCATTCAAGACGCTGGCCCTGCAAGCGCTCGATCAAGTGGCCAAGCGCGACACGCGCTTCGGCATTTTGCTCGATGGCCGCCATGGCTCACGCGCGCTCGAAGCGGCGGCCGACATGCCGTACTGGATCGGCCGGCCCATCGAGTTGCCGCAATCATGTCCGATCGAGTTCGATACCGCGCACGCCGATGTCGCGTCGGAACTTGCGACTTGGCCGCTCAACCACGTCGTCAAATGCTTGATCCACTATCATCCGGACGATCCGGCCGATCTGCGTGAACGCCAGGAGCGCCAAGCGCTACGTCTCTTTGACGCCTGCCGCGCGACGCGGCATGAGCTGCTGATCGAGATCATCGCCTCCAAGAACGGCAAGGTCGATGCCAAGACGGTCGCGCGTACGATCCAGCGCTTCTACGACCTTGGCGTGAATCCCGATTGGTGGAAGCTCGAATGCGATGAGAATGCGGATAGTTGGAGCAATATCGAGCGTGCCGTCGCGAGCAATGACCCGCACTGCCGCGGCGTTCTGCTGCTCGGGCTGTCGGCGCCGAAAGACGAATTGATCCGCGGCTTCGGTAATGCGGCGCGGGCGGGCATCGTCAAAGGCTTTGCGGTTGGGCGCACGATCTTCAATGAACCCGCGGCGCGCTGGTTCAAGGGCGAGATCGGCGATGAGGCGGCGATGACTGAGATGGCGTCGGCGCTGTTGGCGCTGGTCGACGCTTGGCGCGATGCGAAGAAGGCGTATGCGCGATGAAGAGGCTTCGGCTGACGGCCGCACAAGCGGCGGTGCGCTATCTGGCGAACCAGTTTGTAGATTTGGACGGCGCTGAGGTCCCGTATTTTGCAGGCGTGTGGGCGATCTTCGGCCACGGCAATGTCGCGGGGTTGGGCGAAGCGCTTTACGCCGCGCGCGAGACGCTGCCGACCTACCGCGCACATAATGAACAAGCGATGGCGCATGCGGCGATCGCCTACGCCAAGCAAATGCGCCGCCGCCGCGCGATGATCTGCACGACATCGATCGGCCCCGGTGCGACTAACATGGTGACGGCCGCCGCGCTGGCGCATGTCAATCGACTACCCGTGCTGTTGATGCCTGGCGACGTGTACGCTTCACGCCGCCCCGATCCGGTGTTGCAGCAGATCGAAGATTTCGGCGACGCGACGGTTTCGGCGAATGACTGTTTCAAGCCGGTGTCGCGCTATTTCGATCGGATCGCGCGGCCCGAGCAGTTGCTCGATGCGCTACCGCGGGCGATGGCGATGTTCATGGATCCGGCCAATTGCGGTCCGGCGACTCTGGCGTTCTGTCAGGACGTGCAGGCCGAAGCGTTCGACTATCCGGTCTCGTTCTTTGAGCGGCGCGTATGGCGCACGCGTAAGCCGCCGCCGGAAGTGCGGGAGATCGAGACGTTGGCGGCGTTGCTCAAGAAGGCCAAGGCGCCGCTGATCATAGCGGGCGGCGGCGTGCTTTATTCAGGCGCCGAAGCGGCGCTGGCGCGCTTCGCGGAGCGTTCAGGCGTGCCGGTGTGCGAGACGCAAGGAGGCAAGGGTGCGTTGGCTTGGGATCATCGGAGCGCGCTCGGCTCTATTGGCGTGACCGGCTCAAGCGCGGCGAATGAGGCCGCCGCGAAAGCTGATGTCGTCGTCGCGCTGGGCACGCGGCTGCAGGATTTCACCAGCGGTTCGCGCACGCTATTCGAGCGCGAAGGCTGTACGATTGTGCAGGTGAACGTCGCAGCGCACGATGCGGTGAAACATGGCGCGGTCGGCGTCGTTGGCGATGTCGGCGCGGTGTTGGGGGCGCTTGAAGCGAAGCTCGGCGACTGGACGGCGCCGCCTAGCTGGACGGAAGCGTGCCGAAGCAGCGCACGCGCATGGCATAAGGCCGTCGATGTGGCGACCGCTGGGCCCAAAGGCCAAGCGCTGCCGAGCGATGCGCATGTGATCGGCGCGGTGCAGCGCGCGGCGGATGACAACGCGATCGTCGTCTGCGCCGCGGGCGGCTTGCCGGGCGAGCTGCACAAGCTGTGGCGCACCGCAAAGCCCGGCGGGTATCACCTCGAATACGGTTATTCGTGCATGGGCTACGAAATCGCCGGCGGCCTGGGCGTGAAGATCGCCGAGCCCGAGCGCGATGTGTTCGTCATGGTCGGCGATGGTTCGTATCTGATGATGAATTCCGAGATCGCGACGTCGGTGATGCTCGGCAAGAAGCTCACCATCGTCGTGCTCGACAATCGCGGCTTCGGTTGTATCAACCGACTGCAGCGTTCGACCGGGTCTGAGTCCTTCAACAACCTGCTCGCCGACGCCGAGCACGCGATGCTGCCCGACATCGATTTCGCCGCACATGCCGCGAGCTTGGGCGCGCTGGCGGAGAAAGTAGATTCCGTGGCCGCGCTGGAAGAGGCGCTGAAGCGCGCGAAAGCGGCGGATCGCACCAGCGTCATCGTCATCGACACCGATCCGCTCGCGACCACAGAAGCCGGGGGCTGGTGGTGGGACGTCGCGGTGCCGGAAGTCTCTGATCGCGCCGCCGTTCGCGATGCGCGCAAGGCTTATGAAGACAAGACCAATCCGAAAGCGAGCAAGTCATGAGCATCCGCTGGGGCGTCAGTCCCATCGCCTGGGCGAACGACGACATGCCCGAACTCGGCGGCGACACCCCCCTGGAGACAATTCTGGCGGAGATACGCGATGTCGGCTTCGAGGGCGTGGAGCTTGGCGGCAAATTTCCGCGCGAGCCCGCTGCGCTGAAGGCGGCGCTCGCGCCCTATGGCCTCGACTGTGTTGGCGGTTGGTACAGCGGCAATCTTCTGGTGCGCGAAGCGGCGGCGGAGATCGAAGCGCTCCAGGATCATTTGCAGCTGTTGAAGGCGATGGGTTCAACCGTGTTCGTCTTCGCCGAAACCAGCAACGCCGTGCACGGTGATCGCAGTGTGCCGATGGAAGGAACGCCGCGGCTGAAGAGCAGTGAATGGGCCGAGTTCGGCGCCCGTATGAGCGATGTGGCTGACTATATCGCCGGCGAGGGGCTGCGCTTTGCCTATCACCACCACCTCGGCACGGTCGTAGAGACGCAAGCCGACATGGATGCGTTCATCGCAGCAACATCATCGAGCGTCGGCGTCACGCTCGACACCGGCCACGCCGCGCTCGGCGGCGTGAAAACGCTCAGCGTCATCGAGCAACATCCAGAGCGCATCGCCCACGTCCACTGCAAAGATGTGCGCGGGCCCGTCCATGCCGAAGCGCGGCGCACGGGCAAGAGCTTTCTCGATGGCGTGCTCGCGGGCATGTTCACCGTGCCGGGCGATGGCGGCATCGATTTTGGCGCTGTCATGAAAGCGTTGCGGGCGATCGATTATAGCGGCTGGATCATCATCGAAGCTGAGCAGGATCCGGCCAAAGCCAATCCTAAACAGTATGCCGAGCTTGGCTTATCGACCTTGAAACGCGAAGCTGCGGCGGCGGGGCTGATCTGATGGAGCGATCCCATGCCTGATCTGCGCGTAAGGCCAAAATCGCGCGATGAGCGCGGCGCCGTGCTCGAAGTGACGCCGGAGAGTGCCGGCTGGACTTATGTCGGCTTCGAAGTGCTGACGCTGGAGCAGGGCGAAAGCACGAGCGGCGGCGAGCCGGGGCGCGAAGCCTGTATCGTCGTGCTGTCCGGGCGCTGCGATGTCGAGATCGGTGGGCGAACGTTTGAAAACATCGGTTCGCGCATGAGCGTGTTCGAGGACGAAGCGCCCGCGGCGGTCTATGCGCCCGCAGGCGCGCTTTACGCCATTACCGCGCGCACGAAACTCGAAGTGGCGATCGGCACGGCGCCCGGCGAAGGCCGCGGCGAGGCGCGCCTCATCCCGCCGAAGCGGATCTCGAAGGAGACGCGTGGCACGGGGACGAACACGCGCCACGTGCGGAACATTCTGCCTGAAACTGAAGCAGCGGATAGCTTGCTGATCGCTGAAGTCATCACGCCGGGCGGGCACTGGTCTTCCTATCCGCCGCACAAGCATGACCGCTTGGCGGAGCCGGAAGAGTCGGCGCTGGAGGAGGTGTACTATCATCGCCTAAACCCGGCGCAGGGCTTTGCCTTTCAGCGTGTCTACACTGACGATCGCTCGCTCGATGAAACGGTGTGCGTGGAAGACGGCGATGTCGTGCTGGTCCCGCGTGGGTATCACCCGGTGGGCGCGCCGCACGGCTATGATCTCTACTACCTCAACGTCATGGCCGGACCGAAGCGGACCTGGATATTCAACAACGATCCGGCGCACGCCTGGATCGCCAAGAAGAAATAACGACAAAGAGGGGGACGCGCAGTGGCGGGAGGATTGTTGCGGGCGTTTGCGACAGCGGCGGATGCGCCGTTGATCGAAGATAAGAACACGATCGACAAGCTCTTCCGCACCCACCGCTGGCGCGTCATGTTCGCGATCACGATTGGGTACGGCCTGATTTACACCTGTCGGCTCGCCATCGGCATGGTGAAGCCGTCCATGATCGACGCAGGTATCTTCACGCCTGCGGAGTTCGGCCTGATCGGCTCGGCGCTTTTCTACACCTACGCGCTCGGCAAGCTCACCAACGGCTTCCTCGCCGATCACGCCAACATGCGGGTCTTTCTGACGTTCGGCTTCGTCATGACGGCGATCTGCAATATCGGCATGGGCTTTGCCGATTCATTGCTGCTTGCGACGATCATTTGGGGCGTCAACGGCTGGTTTCAGGGCTTCGGCGCACCCGGCGGTGTTGTCGCTATGACCGCATGGTTCTCCAACAAGGAACGCGGGCGCGCCTACGGGCTATGGAGCACCGCCCACTCGATCGGCGAAGGACTTACCTTTTTCGTCATCGGCGCTGTCATCGTCTTCGCAAACCAAGCCTGGGGTGACACCGAGGGCTGGCGCTGGGGCTATTTCGTACCGGCGATGATCGGCTTCGTTGCCGCTGCGATGATGTGGCTGATGGTCCGCGACAGGCCCCGGACAATGGGTTTGCCAACGATCGCCGACTGGAAAGACGATCACCTGGCCGAGAGCGAAGCGTCCAAAGCCAAATCGACGCTGCAACTTCAGTTCTCGATCCTCGCCATCCCGACGATCTGGATTCTCGCACTGGCGAGCCTAGCGAATTACGTCACGCGCTACGCCATCAATTCGTGGGGCCCGCTCTATCTGCAAGAGGCGCGCGGCTTCGACGAGATCATGTCGGGCACCATGCTGATGATCTCGACGCTCGCCGGCATTGCCGGCTCGCTGCTCTATGGGTTCGTCAGCGACACCTTTTTCAATGCGCGCCGGCCGCCGGCGAATCTTTTGTTCTCGATCGTCGAGATCATCGGCCTCGTTAACATCTTCTTCGGCCCAACCAACAT
>JAEYPY010000062.1 GCA_023410295.1 Pseudomonadota bacterium
CCCTTATGGACCGCCGACGCCACGCCCGCCAGCGGCGTATGGCTGGTGCGGCGCCGGTGGTCCATTGGGACGGCTTGAACCGCCTGCCGGGCGCCTATAAGCCCCAGCCATCATGTCGATCGATGAAAAAACCGTCCGCAAGGTGGCCAAGCTGGCGCGTCTGGCGCTGCCCGAGGAGCGCGTCGCGCCCATGGCCAGGGAGCTTAACGGCATCATGGCCTGGATCGAGCAGCTCAACGAGGTCGACGTCGAAGGCGTTGAGCCGATGACGAGCGCCGTGGAGGGCCTCTCGCTGCCGATGCGCGAAGATGTCGTCACCGATGGCGCCGATCCCGAGCGCGTCTTGAAGAACGCGCCGAAGAGTGAGGACGGCTTCTTCGTCGTGCCCAAAGTCGTGGAATGAGCTTCACCATAGCCATCGAGTCGCCGCTCTCGGACGACGTGCGCGCTTTGGTGCAGGCGCTGAACGAGTTCACGTTCACGCTGACGCCGAAGGGTCACTGCCACCACATGACCGTCGAGCAAATGGCGCAGCCGGACACGACGCTGTTTGTGGCGCGCGATGCGTCAGGCGCGGCGCTTGGCATGGGCGCGCTGCGCCGGCATGCGGATGGCGTCGGTGAGGTGAAGCGCATGTTCGTGAAGCCGGAGGCGCGCGGCCTTGGGCTGGGCGGCGCGATCCTGGCGAGCATCGAGAGGCTCGCGCGCGATGAGGGGCTCACGCGCCTCGTGCTCGAAACCGGCTCCAATTTCGACGCCGCCAAGCACATCTATGAGCGCGGCGGCATGGCGCCGTGCGAACCGGTTCTGGATTATCCGCCGAGCGCCTGGACGGCGTTCTATGCGAAGTCTTTGAGTGCATAATAACAATGACCGACCTCACCTCTCTTACTCTCGTCGAAGCGCTCGATGGCATGGAGAAGAAGCAATTCTCCTCCGCCGAATTGACCGAGGCGTTCATCGCCGCGATCGACAAGGCGAATCCGCATCTCAATGCGTACGTCGTGACGACGCCCGAATTGGCGCGGGCGCGGGCGAAAGAGAGTGACGCGAAGCGCGCGAGCGGGAAGGCGGGGCCGCTGGAGGGCGCGCCGTTAGGCATCAAGGATCTCTTCTGCACCGAAAACGTGCGCACGACGGCGTGCTCCGGCATTCTCGGCGAGTTTACGCCGACCTATGAAAGCACGGTCAGCGCCAATCTCTTCCGCGATGGCGCGTTGATGCTGGGCAAGCTCAACATGGACGAGTTCGCGATGGGCTCGTCGAACGAGACCTCGCATTTCGGCCCAGTCGTATCGCCCTGGCGGCGCGGCAATGAAGACGCGAAACTGACGCCCGGCGGCTCGTCCGGCGGTAGCGCCTCTGCTGTGGCGGCCGATCTTTGCCTGGGCGCGACCGCGACCGATACCGGCGGCTCGATACGCCAACCCGCCGCGTTCACCGGCACGGTCGGCATCAAGCCCACGTATGGCCGCTGCTCGCGCTGGGGCATCGTCGCCTTTGCCTCATCGCTCGATCAGGCCGGTCCGATTGCGAAGACCGTCGAAGACGCAGCGATCCTGTTGCAGTCGATGGCCGGACACGATCCGAAGGATTCCACCTCATTGCCGGACGCGTTGCCGGATTTCCGCGCCGCCACCAAACGCTCGATCAAGGGCATGAAGATCGGCGTGCCGGAGGAATATCGCATCGACGGCATGCCGGCCGAGATCGAAGCGCTCTGGCAGCAAGGCATCGAATGGGTGAAAGCGGCGGGCGCGGAGATCGTGCCCATCTCGCTGAAGCACACCAAGTATGCACTGCCTACCTATTACATCGTGGCGCCAGCTGAAGCGTCATCGAACCTCGCGCGTTACGACGGTATGCGCTACGGCGCGCGCGTCGAGGGCCGCGATCTCAACGGCACTTACGAGAACACACGCGCCAAAGGCTTCGGCGCCGAGGTGCAACGGCGCATCCTGATCGGCACCTATGTTCTGAGCGCGGGCTATTACGATGCGTATTATCTGCGCGCACAGAAGGTACGTCAGCGCATCGCGCAAGATTTCCGCGACGCTTTCGTGCAAGTGGACGCGATCTTGACGCCGGCGACGCCGTCCGCTGCGTTTGCGCTGGGCGAGAAAAGCGACGATCCAGTGTCGATGTATCTGAACGACGTCTTCACCGTCACGGCGAACCTTGCCGGCTTGCCCGCGCTCGCGTTGCCGGCGGCGACAGACAAGCAGGGCCTGCCGCTTGGCCTGCAAGTCATCGGCAAAGCGCTTGATGAAGAGAGCGTGTTCGCCGTCAGCGCTGCGCTTGAGCAGGCGGCGAACTTCCGCGCCAAGCCAGCAAAGTGGTGGGGCTGACATGCGACGCCCGCCGCCCGCTTTGATGGCGGCGCGGCGCGCGCATGTGCAGGTTCGTTACGTGGCGCCAACGATGGACTCGCCGAGGCGGCGCGCACTTGCGAATCCGGCTAGGCTTGCACCCATGGCCAAATCCAAAGCTTCAGCTCCCAAGCCACAACGGCGTCCGCGCGGCGAGATCGACCGGAACTATTTTCTTGGCGACGTGCTGATCAAGACGGGCGCGGCGATGTTCGTGGCGCTCGGTCTGATCGCGCTCTACACGCCATTCACGCTGATGGGCGCCATTCGCGATGGCATGACCGATTATATCGCCGTCATGGGAACGTTCGCGGGGCTTGGTTGCGCGGCCTTCTTCGTAGGCCGGCATCTCAGGCGGAACGCGACGCACTGGGATTTCGACTAGGCGGCGCTTGACCTCGTAAGGCCGAAAGCCGACTTTCCGCTCTCGCATCGATCTGGAGAGCCGGTCTTGAACGCAGCTGAATGCACGCGCCTCGGCGCCTATTTGAGCAAGCTCCTGGGGTCGCCCACGGTGTCCGTGGTTTCCAAGAGCGCGGACGAAGCCAGCGTGCTGGTCGACGGCAAGGCTGTGGCCGAAGTCTTCCGCGATGACGACGAGGGTGAGCTCTCATACGCCATCAGCTTGGCGGTCCCGCCTGCGCCGGGCGCCAAAAAAGGCGCACCGATTGATGACGCTGAACGTGCGCGACTCCAAGTGGCGCTGCGCCAGGTGCTGCACGCGGCCGACCTCGACGTGCGCGCACGTCCGCGCAAAACCGATTCCGCGGAGGTCTATGTGCACGATGAATTCGTCGGCACCGTCTCCGTCGATGAGGACGAAGGGCAAGTGCTGACCATGAGCGTGCTCGAACTCGATCTCGACGGCGAAGAATAAATCCTCTCTGCCGACCTGCGCTCAAAAGAAGAGCCCCGGCGCATGGCCGGGGCGTAAGGCAAATTCGTTGAATCCAACCCACGCGTTTCGAGAGGAAACGCGGACGATCGCGTTACAAGACACCCAACATGGAAGCGACCAGCGGGTGGCGGACGATATCTTGTTCGCTGAGGCGGCAGACGGCGATGTTCGGTACGGCTGAGAGCTTCTCCGCGACAGCGGCGAGTCCTGAGAGATCCGGCAGCAAATCCGTTTGCGCCGGATCGCCCGTCACCACCATGGTCGAGTGCCAGCCGAGGCGCGTCAGCAGCATCTTGATCTGGCCGTAGGTGCAGTTCTGCGCTTCGTCGATGACGACGAAAGCGTTGTTCAAGGTGCGCCCGCGCATGAAGCCGACGGGCGCAATCTCGATGATGCCCTCGGCCATCAGCGCTTTGAGGCGCTTGGCGGAAAGGCGGTCGGTCAGCGCGTCGTAGAGCGGGCGCAGATAGGGCGCGAGTTTGTCTTCCATGGCGCCGGGCAAGAAGCCCAGCGATTCGCCGGCTTCAACGGCGGGGCGCGAAAGCACGATGCGGCCAACCTTGCCGGCTTCGAGCGCTTCGACGGCCTTGGCGATCGCGATATAGGTTTTGCCTGTGCCCGCGGGGCCGAGCGCCAAGCAGAGAGAGTGCGTGTCGATCGCCTCCATCAGCGCGGTTTGACCTTTGGATTTGGGTCGGACGTTTTTGACGAAGCTTTGGTCGCGATGGCCATCGTTAGCAGGCTGCCAGCCGCCATCGAGCACTTGCAGATTGCGCTGGCGGCGGTCTTCCCGCTGAAATTCCTGAACATTGAGCACGCCTGCGGCGTGCCGGCGCTTGGTGCTGCGCTTAGCCATCGGCTTGGTCTCCTTTCGGGAGCGGCTTGAGCCCGCGCGGCTTCTGCCGGGCGGGTGGTCGAAGAACTGGTCCTGGGAGTCGTCGAAGGGTGCGCCGGGCGGCGGTAAGTTGCGTGCGCTGATCTTGCGCTTTTCGCCCACGCTCTCCCCCACATGCGAGCGCTGCGGCCAGCGCCCTGGAGACGGGTGAACCTGGAAGTCAGGTTCGATAGTGAAAGGAGACCCTGAACCGGTTAACGAGGCATTGAAGACGCACCCCGTCACAAACATTTCGCAGTAGGAGCGATGAAATGCCGATCTACGCGCTGGCCGACGCCGACCTTGAGGTGGAGGACGAGAACGCTTTCTGGGTCGCGCCGACCGCGGTGCTGATCGGGCGCATCGTGCTCAAGAGGAACGCCTCGGTCTGGTTTGGCGCAGTGTTGCGGGGCGATAACGAGCCGATCGTGGTCGGTGAGAACTCCAACGTGCAGGACGGCTCGGTGCTGCACACCGACATGGGCGCGCCGCTAACGATTGGGCGCGATGTCACCATCGGTCACCAAGTCATGCTGCATGGCTGCACCATCGGCGACACGTCACTCATTGGCATCAAGGCGACGGTGCTGAACCATGCCGTCATTCCGAGCTTTTGCCTGGTCGGGGCGCATGCGCTGGTAACTGAGCGCAAGACGTTCGAGGAGGGCTCACTGGTCACGGGTGCGCCTGCGCGCGTGGCTCGACCGCTGGAGGAGCATCAGCGCCAAGTGATCCAGCTCTCGGCGGCGCACTACGTCGAGAACTGGAAGCGCTACAAGCAAGACCTTAAAGCCAGCCGCTTCGGGTGACCCTTTCTTTCCAGAATTCGGCGCCATAGCCTTACGGTAATGACAGACGTACCTGAGGACCCTCCAGGATCACCCAAGCCGCCGCCGGCGTCCCCACCAGAGCAGGCGACGGAACCGCCGCGCGAGCCGACTCCGGCGCCGCCTGAACCTCCGCCGGCGCCGTCCGAGCCACCGCCGCCTGAACCTCCGCCGGCGGCGCCGGAGCCGCCCCCTCCGCCGGCGCCGCCGCCCGAACCTCCGCGAATGGCAGCCGAGCCGCCGCGCGCGGCTGCGCCACCGCCGATGCCGCCGCCCGCTGGCGCGCAACGCCAAGTGCCTTGGGTAGCTATCGGCATCGCCATAGCGGTGGCGATTGTGCTCGGCATCGCCGTGTTCGCATGGCAGTCGACATTCGGCGGCAATGGCGAGGAGACCTACACGGTCCAACCCTATACGCCGCCATCCGAGCTCATATCGGCGCGCGAGCGCATCACCGGGCACCAAGCGCCCGATAGCGCGAGCCCGATCGCCGTTGTGTTCGGTCAGGGTGTGACGCTCAACGTCACCGGCCGCGTGTCGCGCGGTCTTGGCAACGATTGGTACGCAATTGCCTGGAACGGGCAGACGATCTTTGTGCGCCAATCCGATGCAACACCCGGCAGCGGCGCGCCGCCCGCGCCTGTCGTGCGCGAAGAGGAGCCGGAGGAAGAAGAGAAGGAAGGAGAAAAGCCGGACGAAGATCTCGATAACCAGGATGAGGTCGTCGAAGCGCCCGCATCGCCCTCCGGCACGCTCGAGATTGGCGATGTCGCGTGGGTGCGCGAGCCGAACGCGCGCGATTTCGCGCGCTACTTCCCGAACCGCGCCCTGGATACCGGCACATCTGGCCGCGTCGTCTTGGATTGCGGCATCGCCGGCAATGGCCGTCTAGCCTGCTCAGTCGCGTCGGAGAGTCCGGGCGGTTACGGCTTTGGCCAAGCTGCGCTCAGCATCTCACGCCAACTGCGCGTGCGCGGCACATTGCCGGACGGGAGCCCGTCCGCGGGCCGGCGTTTACGGCTGCCGCTTTCGTTCCAGGCGGGTTAACCGCACTCCAGTTTGGAACGAAGTGCGGCGCCGGAGACTTAGAGTTCCTGAGATCAGGCTCAGGGAACCTCTATGAAATTTGCTGCTATTGTCGTGCCGCTTTTTCTGCTGGCGGCGTGCTCGCCGCCTGCTGCGCAGAACGCCGAAGAGGCGCGGCCGAGGATTGAACTCAGTGAGACCGCGCGCGCGGAGATGGAGCGCGTCAACGCTGCGCGGCTCACAATGCCGATGGCTGGCACTTGGCAAGAAGCCGAACAACGGCACGCAGAATTGCGACAAGCGGCATTGAATGCGGGCGAAACAGCTGCACCAAGCCCCGCCTACGATCCCGCGCTCGTCCGTATCCAAACCTTACTCGATCGCGCGCATTTCTCGCCCGGCGTCATCGACGGCTTCGATGGTGAAAATGTGCGCAAGGCGATTTCCGCCTACCAGCGCGCAAATGGGATAGCGGAGACCGGCGTCGCCGACGATGCGCTGCTGACTCAGCTTGAGCGTGCGGACGGGGCCGAAGCGCTGGTCCCTTACGTGCTGACGGCGGCCGATGTGAGCGGGCCTTTTGTCGATGTGCCAGCGGACATGGAAGCGCAATCGCGCCTGGAGCATCTGGGTTACGAGGACGCCGCCGAGGCCGTCGCCGAAAAATTCCACATGGATGTGGATCTCCTGCGCGCGCTCAATCCGGGCGTGACCTTCACCGAGGCTGATGTCGAGATTGTCGTCGCCAATGCGGGCGGTGAACTCAGCGGCCAAGTCGCGCGCATCGAGGTCGATAAAGCCGCGCTGACGCTCCGCGCGTACGACGCGACGGGAACGATGCTCGCCTTCTATCCAGTGACGATTGGCGAGGGCAACACGCCAACGGGCGAGCTGGAGATCACCGGCATCGCCTTCGATCCCACCTACAATTACGACGCCGACGAGCTGCCCTCATTCAATGACGACAGCGGGCGCCAGTTCGTCATCCAGCCCGGGCCGAACAATCCGGTGGGCCTCGTCTGGATGGCGCTCAATCGCGATGGCTATGGCATTCACGGCACCCCGAACCCGGCGCTGATCAGCAAGTCATCGTCGCATGGTTGCGTGCGGCTGACGAACTGGGACGCGGTCGAGCTAGGTCGCGCGGTACAGCAGGGCGTGCCGGTTCACTTCAATGAAGGCGCGCAAGCCCGTCGCGAGGGCTCGCGCGGCTAGCTACCAGCGGCGGACGCGGCCGGTGTCGATGTGGATGAAATCCGACGCTGCATAATAGCCGACGCCGCCCGCCCGCATGCCGAGCGCTGCATCGCGCAAACGTGTCAGCGGCACGCCTTGCACGCGAATATCGATGGCGCGGCCGTCCATATGCAGGCTACGCGAGGCGACTCCATTTGAGTTGGAATGCAGCATCGCGTTTGTGCGCGGCGAGCGGTAACCGGAAATAATCTGATACGGAGCTGAAATCTCTGTAATGCTGCGCAGATCGGAGAGCTGATCCATTAGCCGCGGATCAATCTCATGTACCTCGTCGGTGCGATGGTCCCGCATCACATGGTTGATCGCAGCCATCGCATCCGGCACGTAAGCGCCGTTTTCCCAATAAGCGTCAGCGAAAGTCTCGCCCGTGTGCGTATTCATGAACGACAGCAGCCGCACTTCGCGCGCCGGCAGAGGTACGGGCGCGACGCTGGGTGCTGTTGCATTGGCCGGCAGCAAAAGCGCCGCGCCCGCACCGCCCAAGAGCGCGCTGCCAGTCAGCGCGCCGCCCGCGAACTTCAAAACATCTCGCCGATTCATGCCCAGGCTCCTACCGGCTGCGAACATGACGCAACGGCGCGGCCATTATGAGGCGCAGCGGCGCCAGTCCTGCAGGTGGAACCGCAGCTTAAGCATAGGGTTGCGGTAGCATGAAACGCCCGCGCACAATTTTCGGGCCGTTTGTCATGGCGGCGATGCTCGGCATCGGCTTCGCGCTCGGCCGCATGGATCATCCTGCGCCGCCGGCAACGCCCGCGCCGGTGCAACAGGAAACAGCGGAAACCACCGTACGCGTGGAGCCGCCTCCGGCCGCTGGCGAACGCATTTTCAAAAGCACGGCGACGACGCAGCAGCGCCTGCGCGCGCGGCTCATGATCCCCGTCGCCGGCGTGACCCGCGACGAATTACGCGACACGTGGGGCCACGCGCGCTCGGAAGGCCGCACGCACCAAGGCATCGACATCATGGCGCCGGAGGGCGCGGCGGTGGTCGCGGTGGCGGACGGGCGCATCGCCAAGTTTCACGACAGCGTCCGCGGCGGCGTCGGCGTCTATCAGTACGACCACAGCGGCCGCTTCGTTTTCTTCTATGGCCACTTGAGCGCGCGCGCGGCAGGCCTGCTTGAAGGCGATGAAGTGCGTCAGGGGCAGACGATCGGCTATGTCGGCATGACCGGCAACGCGCCGGTGCCGCATCTCCACTTCGAAGTACAGCGCATGGGCGATCAGCGGCGCTGGTATCGCGCTGAAGCGTTCAATCCCTATCCGCTGTTGATGACCGGCGCGCCGCCGGCTTAGCGCGCTTCGCCGCGCAGCGGGCCGTTCCAGACCTTGGCGATACGCACGTCGGTCTCGGGGCCCAGGTTGAACCAAGCCAGACGATCGCGCGTGGCGTCAACCACCACGAAGCGGTCGCCCCGCTCCAGCGTTTGCGACAGCGTGTTGCGCACGACGCCAGCCGAGAACTTGGTGCGCACGAGCCAAAGGCCGGGCGCCAGATCGCAGACCGTGCCCATGCTTTCGAGCGCGGCCATGAACCCATTCCAGGAACCGGAAATGATCTCGGCGTGCACGAACACGTTGGCCGCTTCGACAGCATCGTTCGCAGGCGCCGGCGTGCGCAGGCCGCGGAGGGCCATGACGCGGCGCGCTTCGAGCCATTCGGTCTCGCCATCGGCGGAAACCATGGTCGTGGGGCGCACGCGGCCTTCGGAGAGGAAGCGGGCCATCTGTTCGATGGTGTACGGGCCAAACTTGCGGCCGCGCACCTGCACCCACCACTGGTCGGCGCTCTTGGGCTTCAGGCTGGCTTCGCTCACGGCTTCGCTCCGTTTCGGTACGGAGAAGCGGTTCGCGTCTCCGACGAAACGTGGCCGGTGCAATCACCGTGCCGGGGAGCTGTTTAAGTGTTGTTAGGGATATTGCGCGGCGCGAAGTCGATGGCGAAGCCGCCCTCGGTGATGCGCGCGACGCGGCCGTACACGTTGCCGACGCGCACCCACACGCCAATCAGCGGCGGCGGGCGTTTAGACTTGATGGTGACGCCAGCGAGCGAGAAGTCGGCGACTTCGCCTTCGTAGCTTTCGCCGGTTTCGAACTCGAGCCGGATGTGCTGGGCGCCGTCGCGCGCCGCGGGCCGGACGGGCTCGTCGATGCCGAGGTCGCGGTTAATGACGAGCGTCAGCTGCTCGGCCATCCGTTCGCGCTTGTGAGCGCTGAAGTCGAAGATGACGGCCACTTCGCCCTCGCCGCACTTGCGCGCGACCTTGCCGGAGACGCGGCCGATCCCCTCAAGGTAAATGACCACGCGCTCGCCAACGCGCGGCAGCGCCGGGGCGGCGATACGGACATCGCCCGGGGAAATGTCGGCCGTGCGGCAGTCGTGCTCTTGGCCGGCCTCGTCCATCAACCGGCCTGTAACGGCCAGCGGCAGGCGGCGAAAACGGCGCCGCTCGCGCAGCCCCACCTGGGCGGCAGCGACAAGCCGCGCGGCGGCGGCCAAATCCAGCTTCACGGCGGCACTCATGACGCTCGATCAATGACTGCTTAGCGTAAACGTTCGATTAAGCTTTCGCCGGGGTGAGGGTGTCAGTGTGACGGGGCGTCAGGCTCGACCGGCGTGGCTAAGTGTAGTTACCTGACCGCCAACACTACAAATTGACACCTGGGCGGAAACACGTGGCTGACATCGAGAGCGGCGATCGGTTCGATTACATCATCATAGGCGCGGGCAGCGCGGGATGCGTGCTGGCTAACCGGCTGACGGAAGACCCCAACGTCACCGTGGCGCTCCTGGAGGCCGGCGGCCAGAACACCTCGGTGCTGGTGCGCATGCCGGCCGGCGCGGGCAATCTCATCTCGACCAAGAGCGTCCATAATTGGGGCTTCGAGACCGTCCCGCAGAAAAACCTCGACGGGCGCCGGCTCTATCAACCGCGCGGGCGCGGCTGGGGCGGCTCTTCGGCCATCAACGGCATGATCTACATTCGCGGTCACGCGCGCGATTACGATCAATGGCGCCAGATGGGTCTGACCGGCTGGGGCTATGCCGACGTGTTGCCTTACTTCAAGCGCGCGCAGCATCACGAAGATGGCGCGGACGCCTGGAATGGCGAGGGCGGTCCGCTCTGGGTCTCGCGCGGCCCGCCTGGCAATCCGCTCTACAAGGCGTTCATCCAAGCCGGCGCGCAGGCTGGCTATCCGGTCACGCGCGACTTCAACGGCTATCAGCAGGAAGGTCTCGGACCCTATCACCTGACCATTCGCGACGGTGAACGCTGGAGCGTTTCAGCCGCTTATCTGCGGCCGATCCTCGGCGTGCGGCCGAACCTCAAGGTGATTTCGAATGCGCATGCCGGGCGCATCATCATCGAGCGCAAGACAGCCGTCGGCGTTGAGTTCTCCGCTGGGCCCGGCAAGCCGGTGCAAAGCATCTTCGCTAAGCGCGAAGTGTTGCTGACGGCGGGCGCGTTCCAATCGCCGCACTTGCTGATGCTGTCGGGCATTGGCCCTGCCGATCATCTGCGCAAGGTCGGCGTCCCGGTGGAAGTTGATGCGCCGGAGGTCGGGCAGAACCTGCAGGACCACTTGGACGTCAGCCTGATCTGGGAATGCACCAAGCCGATCACGACCTATTCGCTGACCAAGGGCTTCAAGAAGACGCTGGTCGGTCTCGACTGGATGCTACGCAAGCAGGGCCCCGGCCGCACCAATCACTTGCAGGCTGGCGCGTTCCTCAAGACGCGGCGCGAGCTCGACCGGCCGGACATCCAGCTCCACTTCATCAACGCCGTGATGATCGATCACGCCAAGGTGCAGGCCGATCGCGACGGCTTCACTATCCACTCGTGTCAGCTCAGGCCCGAAAGCCGGGGCGACGTGCGCCTCGCCTCACGCAATCCGTTCGACAATCCGCTGATCGATCCGAACTACCTGGCGACGGAAACCGACCGTCGCACGCTGCGCGACAGCGTGCGCATGGTGCGCGACATCGTCGGCCAGGACGCGCTGAAGCTCTACCGCGGCGCCGAGATGCGGCCGGGTCAAGACGTGCGCACCGATGCGGAGCTCGATGATTGGATCCGCCGCGTGGCCGAGACGATCTACCACCCGGTCGGCACGGTGCGCATGGGCGTTGATCCGAACTCGCCGGTCGATGAGGAGCTGCGCGTGCGCGGCGTCGACTCGCTCCGCGTGATTGACGCCTCGGTGATGCCGACGCTGGTCGGCGGCAACACCAATGCGCCAACGATCATGATCGCCGAGAAGCTGGCCGACATGCTGCGCGGCAAGCCGCTCCTGCCACCTGAAGACGCGCCGATCCGCGAAGACGAACTCGCGGGCGCCGTCTAACGGCGCTTGCGGCGCACCGGCATGGCGGCGGTGTTCGATGAGGGACGCATGCGCCGTTTGCGTTCGGCGAGCATCGAATGAATGCGCGTCGCCAGCGCGGCTGGGTCTGAAACTGCGCCGTCGCGATTGCGGGCGCAGAAATCGCTGGCGGCCTGGGCCTTGTTGATGATCGAGCTGGTCAGAATGGTCTCGATCTGCGGCCGGTGACGGCGCACCCACTGCGCCAACGCGAAGCCGTTCTCATCGCCGGCCAGCACGGCGTCGCTGATCAGCACATCGATCTCGGGTCCCGCGACGAGGACAGATCTTGCTTCCTGCGCGCTTGCGGCTTCGATGACGCGTTGAGCGCATGTGCGGAGTTGTTCGGCGAGTGCGAAGCGGACGATGACGTCTGGCTCCACAAGAAGAATGATGATCGCGGCTTTCGTTTCCATGAGACCCGTCGGGTGAAAGCTCACCCCGCACTACCACCACAACCACGAGGGAATCGTGGGGGTTCCATCCACTATAGGGGAACTTTTTCGCCGAGAAACGGAACCCGTTGTTTAGGGGCGACTTTAACAAAAGCTGTGCTACATGGCCGGTAACGCGGAGGGGGATATGTGTCCGGCTGAAGATCCCATGACGAGATCGCAAGCAGCAGCTCAGCCTGTGGTTCTGGTCGTTGAGGACGAGATCATGGTCCGCATAGGCGCGACGGCGCTGCTGCGCGAGCGCGGCTTCAATGTGGTCGAAGCGGGCAATGGCGGCGAAGCGCAGACGCTGATCCTCGCGGGCGTCAAACCCGATCTCATCTTTTCCGATATTTCGATGCCCGGTCTCAACGGCGTCGCGCTAGCGCGGTGGGCGGCGGAGAATGGTCTCGAAGCCGCGATCGTCCTGACCTCGGGCAGGCCGGATTCGTTGGACGAAGCGCGGTCGGCGTGTCCGCACGTGCGCGCGTTTGTGACTAAGCCCTACGAGGATGACGCGCTGGTGGCGCAGCTCCGCGCCGTGCTGAGCGCGGGCTAATCGTTCACGACAACCAGGCGCATCCCCTTCGGCGCCTTCGCCGCCGGCGGATGCAGTGAACCAAGCCGCATGAGCTGAATCGGCCTCCCGTTCAGGAACGGCTCACCGCCGAGCGGTTGAAAGAGGCCGAGATAACGCGTTCCCAGCATGTGATCGACCTTGAGCGGCGTCAGCAGGATTTCCGCGCCGAGCGTTTGGCCGCCCGTGGTTTCCGCAGTGACGCGCGCAATCGCCGGTTCGCCAGCGGCCGCGCAGGCATCGATCAGCGCGTTCACCAAGCGCAGGTCCGGCGCGAGGAAGAAGCGGGCGAAGTCGTGCTCTTTAAAGTCGCGGCCGAAGAGTCCGACCAGTTCTTGGCCGAACGTGCGGATCGGCAGGCGGCCGTCGGCGGTGCGCTCGATGACGAAGAGGCGTTCGAGCACGCGATCGGCGCCGCCTTTTTTAGGCGGCGCGCCTGCGCCCGCGAGCGCGCGCCCATACGAGAGCAGCGCCCGTGTGTCGGGGTGAAATGTCTCTTCGCCCATCATTAGCGTTAAGCGCGGCTCGCGTCCTCGTTATCCCGCCGATGTAACGCAAGCTTCGCGCCCATAAACGGCAAGGGAAAACCGTCGCTTCTCGGGGCGCTTTCGTGCGGCGCGCGAGGGCTGGCCCCCGCCTTGCACCAATGCTGGCGAGATTCAGGAGAGACGGCTTATGACCGTTCCAGCACGGTACATTCTGGCGGCGCTCGCCTTTGGTGTGGCAGCGCTTGGTTTTTTAATGCTGCCGACGGAAGCGTCCGCTGATTGCGGCGGCAATCATTGCCGCCGGCCGCCGCCGTGTCAGCAGAGCTGCACGCCGACGCCGCCGCCGCCAAGCAATTGCTGCCAACCGCCTGTCGTGGTGGTGCCGCCGCCGCACGTGCCGCCGCCGAACATCGTCGTGGTGAACGCCGGGGCCCGCGCTTCGGCGCACGCGAGCGCGCTCGCCATCGCCGTGGCCAATGTCGAGCAGGGCGACACCATCATTCGTCAGAACTCGTTCGTCAGCGGCGGCGCATCGGCCAGCGTGACGTCGTCGGTCTTCGCCGTCACTGAAGGCGCGATGACGATGGAGCGTGTTGCGCGTGAGCGCGAGCTGTTGATCCAGGCGATCTGCATCGACGCCAGCAACAACCCGCACCCGGCCTCGCAAACCTTTGGCGGTCGCGACGTGGCTGAAGATTTCCGCGGCGAGATCTATCGCTGCATGTCCGGCACGCGCATGCGCTACACCGTCGATGGTCAATCTTATGAGTGCGCGCAGGGCGAGGCGCTCTGGTACGAAAACGGCCGCGTCGAGTGCAAAACCCAGATCGCGCGCCGCCCATGCAACGAACGCTCGCTGCTGCGCCGCCACGGCCCGGGCGACAAGCTGGTGCGCATCCGGGACGAAGAGCTGCGCGCCTCGCGTACGGAAACCACCTTCAACGGCCAGATGACCATGGATGGCGGCGTCGGCGGCGGCGTCGGGTGATCTGAACTCTCTCCCGCCCCCACCCCCACAAGGCCTGGCCCCTCGGCCTGCCCCCCGCGCAAGCGGGGGTTTTGTTTCTGCCGGCCGTCAATGCCTCGGCGACGGTGCCGCCCGGCATCTAAAGCCGCAGCGACGGCGGGGTGACGGCGCCCGGCGAAGCAATTAGATAGCGGCCATGACCGCACTCGATGTCCGCTCCGCTCGCCCAGACCAGCTCATCGCTGGCGACAAAGGCCAATGGGAAATCATTGTCGGCCTTGAAGTGCACGCGCAGGTGACAAGCCAGGCCAAGCTCTTCTCCGGCGCCAGCGCCGCTTATGGCGGCGAGCCCAACGCGCACGTCTCGCTGGTCGATGCGGCGATGCCGGGCATGCTGCCGGTGATCAACAAATTCTGCGTCGAGCAGGCGATCCGCACCGGCCTCGGCCTCAATGCGGAGATCAATCGCTGGAGCCGGTTCGACCGGAAGAACTATTTCTATCCGGACCTGCCGCAAGGCTATCAAATCAGCCAGTACAAGGAACCGATCGTCGGCGAGGGCGAGATCGAGGTCGAGCCCGACGGCGAAGAGCCGATCACGATCCGCATCGAGCGGCTGCACCTTGAGCAGGACGCCGGCAAGTCGATCCACGATCTTTCGCCGTCGGAAACGTTCGTCGATCTCAATCGCGCCGGCGTCGCGCTGATGGAGATCGTCTCGCGGCCGGACATGCGCTCGGCCAAGGAAGCGGCGGCCTATTTCAACAAGCTGCGCGCCATCGTGCGCGCGCTCGGCACCTGCGACGGCAACATGGAGGAAGGCTCCATGCGCGCCGACGTGAACGTTTCCGTGCGCCGCGCCGGCACCAAGGAATGGGGCACGCGCTGCGAGATCAAGAACGTCAACTCCACGCGCTTCATGATGCAAGCGATCGAGTACGAAGCGCGCCGGCAGATCGAAATTCTGGAGAGCGGGGGCGCGATCGATCAGGAGACGCGCCTGTTCGATCCCAACGCCGGTGAGACGCGCACCATGCGCTCGAAGGAAGATGCGCACGATTATCGCTACTTCCCCGATCCGGACCTGCTGCCGCTGGTGCTGGACGAGGCGTGGATCGAACAAATCCGCGCCTCGCTGCCAGAACTGCCGGACGCTAAGAAGAAGCGCTTCATCAGCGAATACGGCCTCACGGCCTATGACGCGGGCGTGCTGGCCGGCGATAGCGAAGCGGCCGCCTATTTCGAAACCGTCGCCAAAGGCCGCGACGGCAAGCAAGCAGCGAACTGGGTGACGCAGGAGCTGTTCGGCGCGCTCAACAAGAGCGGGCTGGAGTTGGCGCAGTCGCCGGTGAAAGCCGAAGCGCTCGGCGCGCTGCTCGATCTCGTCAAGGACGGCACCATCAACGGCAAAATAGCCAAAGATGTGTTCGCGAAGATGATGGAGACTGGCGAAGCACCGGGCGTCATCGTCGAACGCGAGGGCTTAAAGCAGGTCACCGATACGGGCGCGATCGAAAAGGCCATCGACGATTTGATGGCCGCCAACGCCGACAAAGTCGCCGACGTGCAGAGGAACCCGAAAGCGTTCGGCTGGTGGGTCGGTCAGACCATGAAAGCCACCGGGGGCAAAGCGAACCCCGGCGTCGTGAACGAGATCCTAAAGAGGAAGCTTGGGGTCTAGGAGCTAGAGCGCCCGCGCCGCCACAGGCGTATAGCGCGCCACGTGGCCAGCTGCGCCGATGACGGCGGGGCGGTCGATTTCAGCGCGCAAGTGCGCTTCGAAAGCGCCGGCGTGCAGCGAAGCGATGCGGTCGCCGCCCGGCATGAAGGCCTGCATCATCACGCACATCCATATGTACATCAGCATGGCCAACGCTCCTCGCGATCAGGAAGCGTTGATGCTGGTTCAGTTTGGTTGCGCGGACGTTAACGCAAGAAGGCGCCCCGGAAGCGGGCAGGGCCTCCGGGGCGTAGAACGAGCCGTTAGTTCTTACTGGCTGGCGATGATGCCGAGGATCACGCCGGTGGCGATGCCAACTAGCAAGAGATCGCCGCGGTCGTCGCGGACATAGTGGTAGCCGCGCGGCGGGTGGCGATAGCCGTAGCGATGATAGTCTTGAACCACGACATAGCGACTACGGTAATAGCTCGGCAGGCGGTCGCCGCGGCGCCAGCCACGCCAGCCGTAGTCGACGTGGTCGCGATAGTGCGCGGGCGGCGGGCCGTAGTGCCAGCGGCCTTGGCGATAATAGCCGTTGTAGCGGCGGTCATCCCAACGGGCGCGGCGATAGTCGCGGCGGTCATCGCGCCGCTCGCGGCGATAGTCTCGCCGGTCGTCGCGGCGATCGCGGCGATAGGCCCGCCGGTCGTCGCGGCGATCACGACGATAGTCGCGATCATTGTCACGGTCATAATGGCGGTCCCCGCGGCGCTGATCCGCATGCGCGCTGGCCGGAAGGGCCAAGGGCGCTGCGAACGTGGCCGCAGCGAGTACGGACGTTAACAAGCGTTTCATTTGCGAGGTCTCCTTCCTGCTTCCCTTGAACCGCTCCGTTCAAAAGAAGGTCCCTCTGTTGCCGCTAACTGTGTCGATCCTTGCCTGAACCTTGACTGAATAAGTCCACGAACTCTGCGATAGGTTGTGTCAGAGTTTGTCG
>JAEYPY010000154.1 GCA_023410295.1 Pseudomonadota bacterium
GGGTGGTTGCCTTGCGGGAAGTTGAGCGGGCGTCCATCGGGGTGGCGAAGCGTCCGCGGCACGACCGGATCCATGCCTTCGCTCGCCTGCCGAGCCTCGCCGCGTTCGACGAAGATTTGCTCGCCCACCGCCAGCGATGTCGCCGCATCGGCCGCTGTCAGCGTCGTCGTCCCCCGAGCCGGCGTTGTGCAGGCCGCGAGCCCAAGCGCCACAACGAAGATCAGTTTCCGCATTGCCGTCTCCTCAGTGCTCGGCCGCTTCGGCGCGCTGGGCCTTCATCGCCGTTTTCCGCTTCTGCGCGTTGCGCGACATCATGTTGAGGCCTTCCACCAGCGCCGAGAACGCCATCGCGGCGTAGATGTAGCCCTTCGGCACGTGCACGCCGAAACCTTCGGCGATCAGCACCACGCCGATCATCAGCAAGAAGCCCAAAGCCAGCATCACGACTGTGGGGTTTTTGTGAATGAAGTCCGCGACCGGATCGGCCGCCAGCAGCATCACCGTCACCGCCACGATCACCGCCGTCACCATGATCGGCACGTGGTCGGTCATGCCGACAGCGGTCAGGATCGAGTCGATCGAGAACACGAGGTCGAGCAGGATGATCTGGAAGATCGCTGCGCCGAAATTCATCGCCGCGACTTTCTTCTTGTCGAGCACATCTGTGCTCGGCGTCGGATCGACGTTGTGGTGAATCTCCTTCGTCGCCTTCCAGATCAGAAAGAGCCCGCCGGCGATCAGGATGAGGTCGCGCCAGGAGAACGCTGTCTCAAAATCTGGAGCGCCGTGCTCGTTCACCGGGCCCTGGATGCCAAGATCGAACAGCGGCGCGGTCAAGCCGACAATGAAGGCGATGGTTGAGAGCAGAACCAGGCGCATGCCGAGGGCAAGGCCAATGCCGATGCGGCGTGCTCTGCCGCGCTGATGTTCCGGCAATTTGTTGGTCAGGATCGAGATGAAGATCAGATTGTCGATCCCGAGCACGACCTCCATCACGATCAGCGTGATGAGCGCGGCCCAGGCGGCCGGGTCCGACAAAAGCGGCGCGATGTTCCAATCCATGCAGGCGATCCCTCAAGCGTCGCCCGGATGTAGGGGATTGATGCGGAGCGGGGAAGGGCGGGTATTCGGGATCGGGCGCCCGGCGCTGAGGCTGGGCGCACCGACAATTTCCAGTCCCCAGTCCCTAATCCCGAACCGGCTCCTGCCCGATCTCGATCAGCGCCCTGAACAATTCGTCGGAGAAACGGATCACGGCGACGCTCGCCTTCGCTTGCGTCTTCGCCGCCGACATTTCGACGAGCGCGGGCCCGAGTTCGCCCTCTGCGCCAGTGACCGCTCCAAGCACGCGTGAAGCTGCGTGCCCGAAGCGGTCAAGGGCGCTGGTGAGGGCCTCGGCGGCGTGGGGGATCGCCGTCATGTAGGAGAGGCTACAGAGCTTGGTTTAAGCTCTCGTTCAGAAAGCTGGTGAATGCGTGAAAACCATGCGGAAGGTCAGTAGTCAGTAGGGCGTAGTCAGTAGGCGACGAGACCCGCGCACTGCTCACTCCTGACCACTGACTACTGACTACGCACTCACTCACACATGAATGTCCCGGTCCTTCGTCTCCGGCCAGAAGAAGAAGGTGATGAGCGCGCCGATGGCGGTGACGATCACCGGAAACCACAAGCCCTGATAGATCGAGCCGGTCGCCGTGTTGATGGCGAACACGATGGCGGGCAGCAGTCCGCCGAACACGCCAACGCCTAAGTGATAGGGCACCGAAAGCGCGGTGTAGCGAATCCGCGTCGGAAACATTTCCACCAGCGCCGCTGCTTGCGGGCCGTAGAGCGCGGTAGCCGCGACGATGAAGAGCGCCATCATCAGAAAGACGCCGCCCTTCTCGGTGAAGACGCGCACGATTTCCGAAACGCTCCAGTCGCGCATCGGCCCGGGCGCGGCCTCGGGATAGCCGGCTTGGGTCAACGCTGCGCGCAAGCTTGCAGCGAACTCCGCGCGCGTGGCGCGGATGTCCGACATGGATTGGCCAACGGCATTGGGGCTTTCGATGACGATCTCATCGCCGATGCGAATATGCGCAGGCTCTCCCGCCGGCCCGGCCATGGTCTCGTAACCGACGCCTGCATTGGAGAGCGAGCTCTTGGCGATGTCGCACGAGGTGGCGAATTGCTGCGCGCCGCCAGTGAGATCGAGCTGGAAGGTGCAGTCGGCGGGATCGGCGGCGACAATGATCGGCGTGCTCGCCATCGCTTCGGCCAGCGCCGGATTGCCGACGCGGGTGATGTACTGAAAGCCGGGGAAGTAGAGCACCAGCATCAGCACCATGCCGCCTAGCATAATCGGCTTGCGCCCGATCTTGTCCGAGAGCGTGGCGAAGAAAACGTAGAGCGGCGCCGACAAGAGCACGACCGCGATCAGAAGCACGTTCACGGTCTGCGCATCGAACTTCAAAATGCGCTCAAGGAAGAACTGCGCATAGAAGTGCGCGGTGTACCAAACCACGCCTTGCACCATCATGATCGCGAACAGCGTCAGGAGCACCAGCTTGAGGTTCGGCCAGTAGAGGAAGCTCTCAGCGTAAGCCCTGCTGCTGACTTTGCCTTCGGCCTTCAGTTTCTTGAACGCGGGGCTTTCTTCCAGCTTGAGCCGGATCCAGACCGAAATCGCCAAAAGCCCGATCGAGACCAGGAACGGCACGCGCCAACCCCAGGCGCCGAACGCCTCCGCGCCGATTGCCGCGCGCGTGCCCAGCACCACCGCCAGCGCGCCGATCAAGCCGAACGAGGCCGAAGTTTGAATCCACGCCGTGGCGCCGCCGCGCCGGTGCGCCGGCGCGTGTTCCGCAACATAGATCGCTGCGCCGCCGTACTCTCCGCCGAGCGCAAAGCCCTGCAGCATCCTGAGCGCCACCAGCAGGATCGGCGCCCAGATGCCGATGCTCGCCGCCGTGGGCAAAAGCCCGATGGCGAAGGTGGCGAGGCCCATCATCGAGATGGTGATCAGGAAGGCGCCTTTGCGGCCGGTGGAATCACCGATCTTGCCGAACACGAACGCGCCGAGCGGACGCACGATAAAACCGAACGCGAACGTCAGCAGCGTGAACACGAACGCCTGAGCGTCGGGAAGGCCCGCGAAAAACAGCGGCGCCATGGCGCTGGCGACGAGGCCATAGACGAAGAAATCGTACCACTCGAACACCGTCCCGGCGGCGGAAGCGACCACCACTTGGCGCATCTTCGCCGGCGGCACGTCATGAACTGCCGGCGCGGCCGCTTGGGCTTCGGTCATCTCTCTGTTCCCCCCGCCTTGTATGAGGCGCTTTTGTCGCTGATGCGCCGCCCCTGGGGCCGGTTGTCAAGCCGGAACGCACCATGGTAGGTCGCGCGCGCGTCAAAGACCCGGGCGATCTGCTTCGCCGCGGCCTCTTGGCGTTTGGGTTTTCCCCAAGCGGCGCAATGAACAAGCTGGCTTTTCCGAAAGGGGTCGCCAGCGCGGAACCAGCGAGACAGACGTGGCAGAAACCTTCGACGGCCAAGCTTCCGAAGCGGCCAGCCGCTATGCCCAGGCCGTCTTCGATTTGGCCAAGGAAGCCAAGCAGTTAGAGTTTGTCGAACGCGATTTCGCGACCTTCGCCACGGCCTGGCGCGAGAGCGGGGACCTGCGCGAAGCCGCCCGCTCGCCGCTGATCGATCCGGAGGAAAAAGCCAAGGCGCTGACCGCCGTCGCCGCCAAGCTCGGCCTTGCCGAACTGACCCGCAAATTCATCGGCGTCGCCGCGCTCAACCGGCGCGCCGCCGAACTGCCCGCCATCGCCGCCGCCTACCGCACGCTGGTTGCGCGCGAGCGGGGTGCGCGCCAAGTAGAGATCGTGTCCGCCCGCCCGCTGGGCGAGGCCGAGAAATCCGCCATCATCGAAGCGTTGGGCAAGCAGCTCGGCGCCAAGGTCGAAGCCGAAACGAGCGTTGACGATAGCCTCATTGGCGGCTTCGTCGTCCGCGTCGGCTCGCGTGAATTCGATGCATCCGTCAAAGCCAAGCTGGACGCGCTGCGTCTCGCTCTGAAATCCGCCTGAGAGGAAAGACTATGGACGTCCGCGCCGCTGAAATCTCCGCAATCCTGAAAGAGCAGATCAAGGGCTTCGGCACGGAAGCCAAAGTGGCCGAGATCGGCCGCGTGCTCTCCGTCGGCGACGGTATCGCCCGCGTCTATGGCCTTGAAAGCGTCAAGGCCGGCGAGATGGTGGAATTCCCGGGCGGCGTCAAAGGCATGGCGCTCAACCTTGAGCGCGACAATGTCGGCGTCGTTATCTTCGGCGAAGACCGCGGCATCAAGGAAGGCGACACCGTTAAGCGCCTCGGCGAAATCGTCGACGTGCCGGTCGGCAAGGGCCTCTTGGGCCGCGTCGTCAACCCGCTCGGCGAACCGCTCGACGGCAAGGGCCCGATCCAGGCCGCCGAGCGCCGCATCGCCGACGTCAAGGCGCCCGGCATCATTCCGCGCAAATCGGTGCACGAGCCGATGCAGACCGGCATCAAGGCCATTGACGCGCTGATCCCGATTGGCCGCGGCCAACGCGAGCTCATCATCGGCGACCGCCAGACCGGCAAGACCGCCGTCGCGCTCGACACCATCCTCTATCAGCGCGAAGCGCACGACCGGAACGCGCCGGAGAGCGAGAAGCTCTACTGCATCTATGTCGTCATCGGCCAAAAGCGTTCGACGGTCGCTCAGCTCGTGAAAACGCTCGAAGACAAGGGCGCGCTCGGCTACTCGATCATCGTCGCCGCCACCGCCTCCGATCCCGCGCCGCTGCAATTCCTGGCGCCGTTCTCGGGCTGCGCCATGGGCGAATATTTCCGCGACAACGGCATGCACGCACTCATCATCTATGATGACTTGTCCAAGCAGGCCGTCGCCTATCGCCAGATGTCGCTCTTGCTGCGCCGTCCGCCGGGCCGCGAAGCCTACCCGGGCGATGTCTTCTATCTGCACTCACGCCTGCTCGAGCGCGCGGCCAAGCTCAACGAAGACAATAAGGCCGGCTCGCTGACGGCGCTGCCGATCATCGAAACCCAAGCCAACGACGTCTCGGCCTACATCCCGACCAACGTCATCTCGATCACCGATGGCCAGATCTTCCTGGAAACCGATCTCTTCTTCCAGGGCATCCGCCCGGCGCTCAATGTCGGTATCTCGGTCAGCCGCGTCGGCGGCAACGCGCAGATCAAGGCGATGAAGCAAGTCGCCGGTCCGCTGAAGGGCGAACTCGCGCAGTACCGCGAAATGGCCGCGTTCGCGAAGTTCGGCTCCGACCTCGACGCCGCGACGCAGCGCCTGCTCAATCGCGGCGCGCGCCTCACCGAACTTCTGAAGCAACCGCAATTCTCGCCGGTGCCGGTCGAAGAGCAGATCGTGCTGATCTACGCCGGCACGCGCGGCTTCATCGACAAAGTCCCGGTCGACCAGGTGCAGCGCTATGAGCGCGAACTGGTGTCCTGGATGCGCGCCAAGAAGGGCGATCTTCTCAAGGCGATCGTCGACAAGAAGGACATCGGCAAGGACGGCATCGAGGACAAGCTCAAGGCCGCCCTCGAAGAGTTCACCGGCACCTTCGCCTAAGGAAACCCGATGCCGAGCTTAAAAGAGTTCCGCAATCGCATCGCCAGCGTGAAATCCACGCAGAAGATCACCAAGGCGATGCAGATGGTGGCGGCCGCGAAGTTGAAGCGGGCGCAAGGGGCGGCGGAATCCGCGCGTCCCTACGCCGAGCGCATGGCGCGCGTCATCGCCAACCTCGCTTCGGCGGTGTCGGGCGAGAACGCGCCGCTCTTGCTGCGCGGCGCGGGCGCCGATCAGGTCCATCTCGTCGTCGTGATGACCAGCGAGCGCGGTCTCTGCGGCGGCTTCAACACCCAGATCGTCCGCGCCGCGCGCGAGCGCATCAGCGAACTCATCAGCGCCGGCAAGACGGTGAAGATTCTCGCCGTCGGCAAAAAAGGCCGCGATCAGCTTCGCCGCCTGCACGGCGACAAGATCGTCCGCTACATTGATCTCTCCGGCCACCGCAACATCGGCGCCGATGCGGCCCACGCCGTCAGCGAAGCGGTGCTCGAACTCTTCAACGCCGGCGAATTCGATGTCGCCACGCTCTTCTTCTCGCGCTTTAAGTCGGTGATCAGCCAGGTGCCGACGGCGCTGCAGCTCATCCCCGCGCGCGCGCCCGAAGGCGTCAGCCCGCCGGACCTCAAAGGCGCGGTCTACGAATACGAGCCGAACGAAGACGTCATCCTCGAAGCGCTGCTGCCGCAATATCTGAACGGCCAGATCCTGCAGGCGCTGTTGGAAAACCAAGCCGGCTTCTACGGCGCGCAGATGAGCGCGATGGACAACGCGACGCGCAACGCCGGCGATCTGATCCGCAAGCTGACGCTCCGCTACAACCGCCAGCGCCAAGCCAACATCACCAAAGAACTCATCGAAATCATCTCTGGGGCGGAGGCTCTTTAAGGAGACGCGACATGGCAGACGCACTCTACAAGACCAAAGCCGTATCCACGGGCGGCCGCGCCGGCGGCCATGTCGCGCTTGAGGGCGGCGGCATCTATTTTCACATGGAGCATTCGAAGCCGCTCGGCGGCTCGGGCGAAGGGGTGAACCCTGAGCAGCTCTTCGCGATGGGCTGGGCCACCTGCTTCAACGGCGCGGTGCTGTTCATCGCGAAGCAAAAGAACGTCGACGCCGCCAAAGCGATCGTCACCTGCGAAGTCGGCATCGGCCGCGAAGAGGGCGGCCTCGGCCTCTCCGCCAAGCTGACGCTCGCCGTGCCGGGTCTCGAGCGCGCGCAAGTACAGGAGCTCTTGGAAGCGGCGCACCAGATGTGCCCCTACTCGAAGGCGACGCGGAACAACATTCCGGTCGAGCTCGCGGTCGAAGGATGATGAAGCGCGCCGCCAAGCTGGCGCTGATTGCAGCGCCGTTTCTGGCGGTGGCGGCGGGCGTGATCGCCGCGCGATTGTTGAATTAAGGATTGCCGCCGACGCGGCTGATGCGAACGACGAAGGAAGAGAAGAGAGATGGCACAGCAATCAAAAGGCCGCGTGGCGCAGGTGATCGGCGCCGTCGTCGACGTCGAGTTCGACGGTGCGCTGCCGGCGATCTACAACGCGCTCGAAACCACCAATAACGGCCAGCGTCTGGTGCTCGAAGTCGCCACCCACTTGGGCGAATCCGCGGTGCGCACCATCGCCATGGACGCCACCGACGGTCTCGTCCGCGGCCAGGACGTTGTCGATACCGGCGGCCCGATCGCGGTGCCGGTCGGCGAAGAAACGCTGGGCCGCATCCTCAACGTCATCGGCGAGCCAGTCGATGAAGCGGGCCCGGTGAAGGCGGCGACCAAGCGCGCCATCCACCAACCGGCGCCGGCCTTCGTCGATCAAAAGCCCTCGCCGGAAATCCTCGTCACCGGCATCAAAGTCGTCGATCTGCTTTGTCCGTACGCCAAGGGCGGAAAGATCGGTCTCTTCGGCGGCGCCGGCGTCGGCAAGACGGTGCTGATCCAAGAGCTGATCAACAACATCGCCAAGGCCTATGGCGGCTATTCGGTGTTCGCCGGCGTCGGCGAGCGCACGCGCGAAGGCAACGACCTTTACCACGAAATGATCGAGTCCGGCGTCAACGTCGCCGGCGGCGGCCAAGGCTCGCGCTGCGCGCTGGTGTTCGGCCAGATGAACGAACCGCCGGGCGCGCGCGCCCGCGTCGCGCTCTCAGGGCTGACCATCGCCGAGCATTTCCGCGATCAGGGCAAGGACATCCTCTTCTTCGTCGACAACGTGTTCCGCTTCACGCAAGCGGGCTCGGAAGTGTCGGCGCTTCTGGGCCGTATTCCGTCGGCGGTCGGCTATCAGCCGACGCTGGCGACCGAAATGGGCGCCATGCAAGAGCGCATCACCTCGACCACCAAGGGCTCCATCACCTCGGTGCAAGCCATCTACGTGCCGGCCGACGACTTGACCGACCCCGCGCCGGCCACCTCGTTCGCGCACTTGGACGCCACCACCGTTCTCTCGCGCGACATCGCCGCGAAGGGTATCTATCCGGCGGTCGATCCGCTCGACTCCACCTCGCGCATTCTCGATCCGAACGTCGTCGGCGAAGAGCACTATCTCGTCGCCCGCCAGGTTCAGGAGACGCTGCAGCGCTACAAGTCGCTGCAGGATATCATCGCCATCCTCGGCATGGATGAATTGTCAGAGGACGATAAGCTGACGGTCGCGCGCGCCCGCAAGATCGAACGCTTCCTCTCGCAGCCGTTCTTCGTCGCGCAAGCCTTTACGGGCGCCGAAGGTAAGCTGGTCGACCTCAAGGACACCATCCGCGGCTTCAAGGGCCTCGTGAACGGTGACTACGACCACCTGCCTGAACCGGCCTTCTACATGGTCGGCTCTATTGAAGAAGCCATCGCGAAGGCGCAACGTCTGGCGGCGGAAGCCGCCTAAGACGGAGGGAGTGCGCGGATGAGCTGGTTTGCCGATAAGCTGGGGCCGTTGCCAAGCAATTTGCCCAATGAGAACAACATCGGGCTAACGCCGGGTCAGATGCTGGCGAAGTCTGGCGTGACGGCGACGGTGGATAAAGCCCGCATCGAGCCTCCCAGGGGTGCAAAGTCCTCAGCTTCTCCCCAACCCGCGTCAAATGCGGCTGCAGAGCCTGAGAAAAAGAAGAAGGGCTGGTTCTAGTTCATGGCTGAGAAGCTTCACTTCGCGCTGGTCTCGCCCGAGCGCGAACTCTTCAATGGCCGGGTCGATCACGTCGTGGTGCCGGGCTCGGAAGGCGAGTTCGGCGTCATGCCGAACCACGCGCCGGTGATGAGCGTGATCAAGCCAGGCGCGCTCAAGGTCATCGACGACGGCGCCGAGCGGCGCATCTTCGTCAATGGCGGCTTCGCCGACGTGACGCCGGAAGGTCTCACGGTGCTGGCCGAGGAAGCCGTGGATCTGGCCGACGTCGATGCCGCGCAAGTTGAGCAGGACCTCAAGAACGCGCAGGACGATCTGCGCGACGCCTCAAGCGAAGAGCGCCGCACCGCCGCGCAACGCGCCGTCACGCGCCTCGAAGGCCTCCGCGCCGCGCTCACGCGCTAACAGGAGCGCGGGTCTTCAGACCCGCATCTCC
>JAEYPY010000164.1 GCA_023410295.1 Pseudomonadota bacterium
GACCAGCGCTTGTGCTGCATGCCGGCGGGACGACGGCGGTCCATGAGCGCTAGTTATGCGTGCGGTCGCGATCGTAGCGTTCGATGAGACGGCCGAGCTCATCCAGTTGCGCTTGCAATTCCTCGAAGCGTTCGGCGGTGCGCTGGATCATTGCTTGGCGGACCTTGGCTTCTTCAGCTCTGCGCTGCGCCACGGTTTTGCGCTTCGGCATGGTCCATCTCCATAACGCGGCTACTTGGCCATCGCCGCGGTTCGCGCTTCGGCCGTCGCGGGCGCGACTTCGCGCGTGGGCGCTTTCTTGAGTTCGAGTTCGCCGTCTTCGATGGCGCCGAAGCGGAGATCCATGATGTCGTGGACATAGCTTTGGTTCTGCTTCCAGGGGGCGCGCGTGGTTTGTTTCGGCAGAATGTGCGCGGCGCGCTGGAAATAGCCGGAGGTGAAATCGACGAAGGGGCGCGTTTCGATCTCGCCCTTGATGCGGGGCGTCGCTGAAGCGAGGCCGTACTCGTCCATGTAATTGATCAGGCGGCAGACGTACTCGCAGATGAGATCGGCACGCAGCGTCCAGCTCGCATTGGTGTAGCCGAACACGTTGGCGAGGTTCGGCACGTCGGAGAACATCGCGCCCTTGTAGGTGTAGGACTGGCCGGTCTCGACCTTGCGGCCGTCGACCACGACTTCGGCGCCGCCGAGCGTTTGCAGCACAAGGCCAGTGGCGGCGACGACGATGTCGGCTTTGAGCTCGTCGCCGGATTTAAGCTTGACGCCCTCTTCCGTGAACTCGGCGATCTCATCGGTGACGACCGAGGCTTTGCCGGCCTTGATGGCTTCGAACATGTCGTTGTCCGGCACGAGGCAAAGGCGCTGATCCCAAGGATTGTAGGGCGGCGTGAAATGCTTCTCGACGGTTTCGGCCGGCAGCTGTTCGTAGATGCGCTTCATGATGCGCTTCTTGAACGTCTCGGGACGGTTCTTGGCGAAGCGATAGAAGAATTGCTGGAAGAAGGTGCGGATGGCGCGGTTGATGTCGTAGGCGACCGTTTCCGGAAGCACCTTGCGCAGCGCGTGCGCGAACGGATCGACCGCCGGCATCGAGATGAGATAGGTCGGCGTCCGCTGCAGCATGGTGACGTGCGCGGCCTTGTCGGTCATCGCCGGAACCAGCGTGACGGCAGTGGCGCCCGAGCCGATGACGACGACGCGCTTGCCGGAATAGTCGAGATCTTCGGGCCAGAGCTGGGGCTGGATGATCGGGCCCTTGAAGCGCTCCATGCCTTTGAACTCAGGCATGTAGCCGTGCTCGTATTTGTAATAGCCGGCGCACATGAGAATGAAGTTGGCGCGGAAGAGCTTGGTTGCGCCGTCGTGCTCGGCTTCGACGGTCCAGCACGCTTCTTCGGAGGACCAGGACGCGCGCTTTACCATGTGGCGGAAGCGGATGTGGCGATCGATGCCGTGCTCTTGGGCGGTCTCGTTCACGTAGGCGCGGATCGAGGGGCCGTCGGCGATGGCCTTCTGTTCGGTCCACGGTTTGAAGTTGTAGCCGAGCGTGTACATGTCGCTGTCGGAGCGGATGCCGGGATAGCGGAAGAGATCCCAGGTGCCGCCGATCGCATCGCGCCCTTCCAGGATGACGAAGCGCTTGTTCGGGCACTTTTGCGTCAGGTGATAGCCAGCGCCGACGCCGGAAAGCCCCGCGCCGACGATGAGGACGTCGAAGTGTTCAGCGTTCATGGATTGAATCCGACGCGCTGCACGCAAGGGTGTCAAGCGGCGACGGCAAGTGCCGCAAGGGAACATGACGGCGGCGCGCGCGCCTGCTAGAGCCCCGCCCATGATCATCGCCATTGATGGACCGACGGCGTCGGGCAAGGGCACGGTTGCGGCGGGGGTGGCCAAGCGCTTTGGGCTGAAGCGGCTGGACACCGGCGCGCTTTATCGCGCCGTGGGCCTCGCTGTTCTGGATGCGGGCGGCGATCCGGCGGATGAGGCGGCGGCGGTGGCGGCGGCGCGGGCGCTTGATCTCGCGGCCATCGACGAAAGCCGGATCCGCTCCAGCGCAGCGGGATTGGCGGCGTCGAAAGTGGCGGCGATTTCGGCGGTGCGGGCGGTGCTGCTGGAGGCGCAGCGGGCGTTTGCGGCCGACCCGGCCGGGGCGGTGCTGGACGGACGCGACATCGCCACCGTGATCTGTCCGGACGCTGAGGTGAAGCTCTTCGTTACCGCCTCGCTGGAGGCGCGGACGGCCCGGCGGCTCAAGGAATTGCGCGGGCGCGGTGAGGCCATATCTTTTGAGGAGCTACGCGCCCAGATCGCCGAGCGGGACCGGAGGGATAGGGAACGGGCGGAAGCGCCGCTCCGGCAAGCGGCTGACGCGCACTTGCTGGATACAACCGACCTTTCTATAGAGGCGTCCGTGGAGGCCGCCTGTCGCATTGTCGAGGCGGCGCTGGCGCGTCCCGGGACTTAAAGTCGCCGGGCGCTTTCTGTTTCTCCCGCCTTCTCCGTGAGGAGAAGCATAATCGAGACGAAGGACGGCCGCATGGTGCGGC
>JAEYPY010000181.1 GCA_023410295.1 Pseudomonadota bacterium
GCGCCCCGGTGATGAGCCGGGGCGCGTTTTTGTTCGGCCATGCTAGGGTCGCGCGCATGACGATTGACAACGAAAACGATCTCGATGCGCTGAAGCATATCGGCGCGATCGTGGCGCGGACGCTGAAGGCGATGGGCGCGGCGCTCGAACCGGGCATGACGACGCGCGAGCTCGATCAGCTCGGCGCGGCGATGCTGGAGCGCGAAGGCGCGCAGCCGGCGCCGGCGCTGACCTACGGCTTTCCGGGCGCGACATGCATCTCCGTTTTCCCTGACATCGCGCACGGCATTCCCGGCGATCGCGTGCTGAAGGCGGGCGACCTCGTCAATATCGATGTCTCAGCCGAGAAGGGCGGATACTTCGCCGATACGGGCGCGAGTTTCGTGATGGCGCCCAAGGCGGCGAAGCTTGAGCGGCTGGCGCGCGACGGCAAGCGGGCGATGTGGGCCGGCGTGCAGAGCGTGAGGGCGGGCGCAAGGCTCGGCGACATCGGCAACGCCGTGCAGAATTTCGCCGATCAGAATGGCTATACGCTGATCCGCAATCTTGCGAGCCACGGCGTCGGCCGCGGTCTGCACGAAGAGCCTAAGGAAATTCCGACCTGGCGCGAAGCTGGCGAACGCCGCCGCATCGAGGAAGGTCTCGTCTTCACCATCGAGCCGTTTCTTTCGCTGGGCTCGGAATGGGCGGTCGAGGGCGATGATGAATGGACGCTGCGCGCCGATACCGGCCGGCCCACGGTGCAGTTCGAACATACGCTGGTAGCAACGAAGCGCGGCGCGGTGATGCTGACGGCTGCTGAGCGAGGAGGCGGGTGATGACGAAGACGTATCAAGGCTCATGTCATTGTGGGGCGGTGACGTACGAAGCCGATCTCGATCTTTCGCAAGGCGCCGGCCGCTGCAATTGCCGGATTTGCATGAAGACGCGCCAGTGGGGCGCGATGACGAAGCCTGAAGCTGTGCGCCTCACCGGCGGTGAAGCCCAGTTGGCCGACTATGTCGTCGGCGGCGGCATCGGCCATCACCGCTTCTGCCAGACTTGCGGCGTGCGTGTTTTCGCGACCGGCCATCTTGAACAGATCGGCGGCGACTTCGCCGTGGTCTACGTCAACACGCTGGACGGCTTGGCGGATGAAGACTTCGCCGCCATTCCGATCAAGTACGCCGACGGCGCACGCGACAATTGGTGGAACGCGCCGAGCGTGACGAGCCACCTCTAGGCGCTAGTCTTCATCGTCCGTCTCAGGCGGCAGCAAGTCGGCTTCGTCGAACTCGTAATCCAGCAATTGCGCCGGCTTGCATTTGAGCGCCGCGCACATGCGCGCGAGGGTGCCGAAGCGGATGCCGCGGATTTTGCCGGAGCGAAACAGCGACAGCTGGGTTTCCGAGATGCCGATCTGCGCCGCGAGATCCTTGGCCTTGAGGCCGCGGCGCGTGATCATCTCGTCGAGGGTCACGCGGATCGGCATCAGAGGATGTCATCCAGTTCGGCCTTCATTTTCCGCGCTTTCAGCAGCACGCGGGAGAGCAGCACGAGCGCGCCACCGACCACGGCGAGAACGATGGCCGAAGGATCGAAGTTGAGGAAGCTGCCCGGCGTTTCGCGCACGAGGCGGATAAGGTTCGCGACAAGGAAGATCTGGATCAGCGCGCCGACAACTAGCGAAGTGCCGAGCGTGGCGAGCGAGCGGCTGAGTTGCGCCCCGAACAGTTGGTTCTGCGCCAGCTCCTCGAAGGCGGGGCGAAGCGACCAGAGGCCGTAGAGGTAGCAGAGTTGTGGCGCGAGCAGGATGCACGAGACGATGACCTGCTCGCCGTCAAAGGGGCGGACGAGGTAGGCGCCGAAATGCCCAAGCAGCAGGATCGCCAGGGTCACGGCGGTGACGCCGGTGATGACGGCGCGATAGCGTTTGCTGCTGGCGGCCAGGGGGCGGGGGCGCTTGGTCATGGGCAGGCATATTCCTCTGCTTCGAACTTTAAGTTTGACTTAAAGATCCGGTTCAGGCAAGTTTAAGTCAGACTTAAACGACGGGGAGAGCTTCCATGACGGCGCCTGCGGTTTGCACTCACGCGCTGACGCGCGCCTTCGGGCCGCGGCTGGCGGTGCGCGAGGTGAGCATGAATGTGCCACAGCGGAGCGTGTACGGGTTTCTGGGCCGCAATGGCGCGGGGAAGACGACGACGCTGAAGATGCTTCTCGGCCTGCTGAAGCCGACCGGCGGGACAGCGGAGCTGTTCGGCATCGATGTCGCCAAGCACCGGATCGGCGCGGCGAAGAAGGTCGGCGCGCTGACGGAAGCGCATGGCTTTTATGGCAACCTCTCGGGGCGTGAGAACCTCGATCTCACCCGCACGCTGCTCGGTCTGAAGCGCGCGGAGGTCGAGCGCGTTTTGGAAGTGGTTGAGATGTCGCCGCACGCGGGCCGGCGCGTCTCAGATTATTCGCTCGGCATGCGCCAGCGGCTCGGCATTGCGCGCGCGATGTTGGGCGCGCCGCCGCTACTGATCCTGGATGAGCCGACGAACGGCCTGGATCCCGACGGCATCGCCGACATGCGCCAGTTCTTGCGCGCCCTGCCGGAGCGCACCGGCGCAACGGTGCTGCTTTCGAGCCATCTCCTCGGTGAGATCGAACAGACCGCGACGCATGTCGGAATTCTCAATGAAGGCCGCCTGGTGGTGGAGGGCGCGCTTGCCGATCTGAAAGCTTCAATCGAGCCGGAGCTTTGCATCGAAGCGGACGACATCACGCGGGCGAGCGCGTTGGCGGAGGCGCATGGATTCGCCGTGGTGGCGACGCCAGAGCTTCTGATTGCGCGTCTGCGGCCGCGTGACGATGCGCGCGTCGCGGCCGCTGCGCTCAACCGGGCTTTCGTGGCCGCCGACATCTCGGTTTTCTCGATCGCCCCGCGCGCCCGATCGCTCGAGGGCATTTATCGCCATGCCGCGAAGAAGGAGGCCGCCTGATGCTCGCCGCGCTGACTGTCGAAATCAGGAAGCTGAATCGGTCGCTGGCGCTGCTGCTGGCGATCGTCGCGCCGCTGCTGATCGCTATCTTCACCTTCTTCAACGTGCTGCGCCTCGAAGAAGCGCAGACGTGGGACCTTTGGATGCAAAACGGCAACGCCATCTGGGCGTTCTTCATGCTGCCGATGAGCGTGACGGCGCTGACCGCGCTCGTCGCGCAGATGGAGCATGCGCCGAAATCTTGGGATCATCTCCGGGCGCTGCCGCTGCCGCGCTGGAAGATTTATGCAGCGAAAACGCTGTGCGTGCTGGGCATCGTGGCGCTGATGTCGGCGCTGGTGCTTCTGACGACGATCGGCGCGGTGTATGCGGCGGTGGCGGTTCAGCCGGCGCTCGCGCCAACCGGCATGCTGAACTTTGGCGCGCACGCGCTCGTCAACGCCAAGATGCTCGCCGCGGCGCTGTTGCTGATTGCGCTGCAGCTCTGGATGGCCATGCGCTTTGCGAGCTTTGTGCCGGCGCTGGCGCTGGGCATCGGCGGCACGTTCTTCTCGGTGGTGGCGACCTCGGCGGACGCCGGCGTCTTCATGCCGTGGCAAATGCCGGTGAACATGTTGGCGACGGAAAGCTGGCGGGTCGAGACCGCGCTCGGCCTCGGCGCCGTCGGGGGCGCGATCGCGCTGATGGCGATGATCGCGCATCTCTCCGCGCGGGAAGTGCGCTAGGCGGCGGCGAGCGCGTTGTCGAAGCTGATGCGCTCGAGCGTCTCCAATTTGCCGCCGGAGCCGCAATTGCGGATGCGCCGGCCGTCGGCTTCGAAATGGCGACGGACTTCGGCGAACTCGGCATTCGCGTTGACCATGGCGCGGCGGCGGTCTTGCACGACGGCGGAACCTTCATGCGTACGATCGGCGTCCGTCATCGCGTAGGCGTACGCGTTGGGCGCGGAATAATCGAGATCGCAGCCCATGACGTTCACGGTGGCGAAGCCGAGGTGATAGGCGAGCTGGGCGGCGAACACGAGCACCGAGGCGTCGTTGCCGAGGCCGCGATCGGCGCGCGGTTGAAAGCCGCGTTTGAGCACGCCGCCCTTGCGATAGGGGACGAACACGGTGTGGTCGGGATGGCCGTTGTCGCGCCAGGGCGCGGTGGCGCGGAAGCGGCTGCGATAAAAGCGCAAGCCGATGTCGGCGCGCTCGATATCCGCGCCAAATTGCTCGTAGCAGGCGATGTCGGAGACCGCGTGCATGGGAATGCGGCGCCCGGCGAACAAGCGCGCGCCGTTGTTGACGGTCATGAAGAGGGCGCCGTCGAGCTTGGTGAGGTCCATCTCTTTTAGCGATGGCCCGCTGCCGACCAGGAAGAGCGTTTTGCCGGCGTAAGCGCCGCGCAGCTTGGCGAGCCTAGCGCTGTCGGCCGGCGCGTTGATGAGCGCAGCGATGTCCTGCGCGAGCTTGCTCATGCGGCGGACCGGGCGTGTTCGGCCAACACGGAATCGTAGGTGTCGTCGAGCTTGGCGGTGACGGCGCGGATGTCGAAGTGCGCTTCTCCGCGCGCGCGGCCGCGGCGGGCGAGATCGGCGCGATACTCTGGATCGTTGACCAGGCGCGTAATTCCTTCGGCGATCGCCGGCGCTTCGGGCGCAGCTTCTTCGGCGAAACCGCGTGCGATTTCGCCAAGCCCGCCGCGCATCGAACAGATCAGCGCCGCGCCGCCGGCGAACGCTTCGATTGCGGTGCGGCCGAAGGGCTCGGCGTACACCGACGGGACGAGCGCGATGGCGGCGCTGCAATAGGCGGCGCGCACAGCGTCGTGGGTCTGATTGAACGCGATTTCCGCGCGCGGCCCGAGCGGCGCCAGTGCTTGCTGCACGGCGGCGAGATAATCCGCATCATCCTTTTCACGCGCCAGCATGAACCGCGCGCGCCAGTGCGGCTGGTCCGCCAGCGCCTGCGCGCAAGCTTGCGCCGCTTCGAGACAACCCTTCTGCGGCATGAGACGCGCGGCGAAGAACACTTCCTCGCAGCGCACCGATTCAGGGCGCCAGGCGGTGAAGTCGATGCCGTTGTGGATCACCACTGCGCGCGGCGCCAATTCGGGGTAGGCGGCGGCGAACGCATCGCGGTTGAACGCGGACACCCAGAGTATCCGCGCGAAGCTGCCATAGGCATTGAGGTCACGCTGGCGGGCGAAGGCGCCACGGCGAGCTTTGTGTCCGTTATGGCGGTGCAGAAGGACGGGAACGCCGCGTAGCGCCTTGGCGATGCGAACGGCGGAGGGGATGTGTTGGTGGACGACCACAAGATCTGGTCGCAAACTTTTGATGTGCCGGGCTAGACGCGCTGCGTAGAGCCAGTGCGGTGTCAGGCTTGAGCGTGGCACACCCTGAAAGGGCATGTCGGGAAAGGGGTTTTCGATCGCTTCGCCGACGATCACGGTTTGCGCCCGGTGTCGTGAAAAGCTGACGAAGTCGCGCGCGCAAAGGTCGATCGATGTCGCGCGGGCTGGACCGAAGGAGAGCCCCCGTGGCAGGGCGACGACAATACGGGGCAATCCGATCCTCCCGGCGCCGGGCCATAACTGCGCGACGGTTCTTCACCGGTTGGCTCCCTATTGTGTAAACCGCGGGATGCCGCAATAGAGATTATGCATGCCAGATAACGTCGCCCTTTACAGCGCACTTCACAGGGCGGAGGCGTCCTATGGCACGACCGCCAACAATCTCGTCTCCTTCATCCTCCCGTTCGCGAAAGAGGCGCAGCCCCGCCGCATTCTCGACTATGGCTGCGGCAAGAGCCAAATCTGCCGCAGCCTGGCGGCGCGCTTGCAAGCGGAGGCTGTGCTCTACGATCCGGCGATTCCGGAACTCTCCAGCAAGCCGCAGGGGCCGGTTGATCTGGCGATCAACAACGACGTGCTCGAGCATATTCCCGAGCCCCAGCTTGACGACGTCCTGGCGGAGATCCGCTCGTACGCGCCAAGAGCGGTATTCACGATTTCGACTGTGCTAGCCGACGCCATTCTGGAGAACGGCGAGAACGCGCATTGCACGGTGCGCTCGCCGGATTGGTGGCGCGAGCGCGTCGCCCGGCATTTTGGCGAAGCGCACCGTGTGCCGACGCTGGTGTCGTCCGCTTGTGCGTTCACGACTTGGCGTCCGAGTGAAAGCGCGGTGCTCGAGGCGGAGCGGCTTTCGCGTTTGCAGGCGCATCGCCACCGTACCAACCGGCGTCTGTCACGGCTGAAAAACAGTTTCCGGTTGCTGACGCATCCGCCGCTCAGTCGAGGGGCGCTGTTGGCGGAATTGGACGGCAAATCGGTGGCGCTTGTTGGGAATGCGCGATCCCTTTCCGAGCAAGCCCACGGCGCCGACATCGATGCACATGACATGGTGGTGCGCTTCAACGGCGCGATCATCCCCCACACGCGTACGCACGGGACCCGAACGACTTGGGTCGCGACGGGGGTTCCTTTCACGTCAGGCACCGCCCGCGCGCGCGGTGTGCAAAAGGTGCTGTGGCTTCCGCCGAGCCGGAAGAACCTGTCAGCCTGGATGGTGCGCCGTAAGGATGCCGATCTCTATCTGCACGCGCCTTCATCATTTGCACGACTGGCGCAAGAAATTGGCTCGGAGCGGCCGTCCTCGGGGGCGGTGATGATCGATCTCAT
The DNA here is from genome assembly GCA_023410295.1 of Pseudomonadota bacterium. Taxonomy (GTDB): domain Bacteria; phylum Pseudomonadota; class Alphaproteobacteria; order Caulobacterales; family Aquidulcibacteraceae; genus Vitreimonas. The sequence goes on from JAEYPY010000181.1 coordinate 6,639, forward strand.
CTTGAGCAATCCGAAGGTGAAGCAGGTCTCGCTCTATGGCTTCGACTTCTTCGCCTCGCGCTCCTACAGCGGGGATCACACGCTGCAGAGCACGCCGCATGACTTCACTAAGGAGCGTGCGTGGGTCGAGAGGCTGGCGGCAGCCGATCAGAGGCTAAGGCTCAACTAAGCAGTTCATACCCGCGCGGTAGCATAGTACCGCGCTCCTAAAGCGCCGTCAGACCAGTTTACAAAACAAACTAGTTGAGATATGACCCCGCCCCTACGGTGGAGAAGAGTCATGACTGGACTGGAAAACGGCGCGCGCCTGCACGCGCTTGATGCGGTGAGGGGCGGGGCGCTGCTGCTCGGGGTGCTGTTTCATGCAACCATCGCCTATTTGCCCGGGCCCTCGCTCTGGATCATCGATGACGCCAGTGCTTCGGCCGAACTCTCGGTCACGTTTTATGTGCTGCACACGTTTCGGATGACGGCGTTCTTCCTGCTCGCCGGCTTTTTCGCGCGGCTGCTGCTCCAGAAGCGCGGCGTGGGCGGCTTCGTCGTCAATCGGTTGAAGCGCATCATCGCGCCGCTGGCGATGTTCTGGCCGGTTGTGCTGACCGCGTTCATCGCTGTCGTCATCTGGGTCGCGGTTCGCGCCAATGGCGGTGCGATGCCGACGGGCGAACCGCCGCCGCCGATGACGGCGGAGAACGCGCCGCTGACGCACCTCTGGTTCTTGTATGTGCTGTGCTTCTTCTATGTCGGCGCGCTGCTGGTGCGCGGTCTCGTCGTCGCCATCGACCGCAGCGGCGCTCTGCGCGCTCGTGTGCTCGATCCGGTGGTGAAGTTCATCGCCGGTCCGGCCGCGCCGATGTTTCTGGCGGCGGCGACAGGCGCTGCGCTCTACTTCACGCCGAACTGGATGATGTGGTTCGGCATTCCGACGCCGGATTACGGACTCATGCCAAATGCGACTGCGCTGACTTGCTATGGATTGGCGTTCGGCTTCGGCTGGCTGGTCAACCGTCAGCTCAATATCCTGCAAGATTGGGCCAAGCATTGGCTGTCTAATCTAGGCCTTGGCGTCTTCTGCAGCGTCGCCAGCCTCATCATGCTGGGCGTCAATCCGGTGCTCACGCCGGCGGAAACGAACCTCGACAAGGCGATCTATGCCGGCCTCTACGCGCTGTCGGTCTGGGGCTGGACGCTCGGCATCATCGGTGCGGCGGTGCGGTTGCTGCAGCGCGAGAACGCGGCCATCCGCTATGTCTCGGACGCGTCGTACTGGATCTACATCGTGCACCTGCCGATCGTGATGGCGCTGCACGTAGCGTTGGCGCCGCTCGCGCTGCCATGGTTCGCCAAGTTTCCGATGGTGGTCGGGCTCACGCTGGCGATCTCGTTCGTGAGCTACGAGCTCCTTGTGCGCTATTCTTGGATCGGTGCGATTCTCAACGGCAAGCGCACACGGCCGGCGCGTCAACGCACGCCAAAGCTGGCCGCGGCCGAATAGGAGAGGGCGATGAACGCAGACCTGCAGAACGCGCGCGATGATCTCGCCTACCTGCGCGGCCTCGTCAGTGGCACCGGGCCGATGCAGGCGACGATCGGCGAGGCCTTCTTCTGGGCCGGAATTCTCTATGGCGGCCAGTGCTTCCTGCACTGGCTGCAGACCCTGGGCGCGATGCCTTCCGACGGGCTGGCAGCGTTGGCGATCGCATGGCTGCCGACGATTATCTTCTGCGCGGTGCTGACCGCGATCATCTGGAAAGATCGCAAGACCAAAGTCACGGGCGCTGCGTCGCGTGCGCTCAGCGCTGTCTTCCAGGGCGCTGGGCTGGCGAACTTGGTGATGGCGATCGTGTTCGGGTACGGCGCGGCGCAATCGCAGAATTTCGGGCTCTGGCTCTATCACCCGATCGTCGTCTGCATGTTCCAGGGCGTCGCGTGGTACGTCGCCTCGGTCATTCTGCGGCGTACGTGGCTCGGATTCACGGCTTTGGGCTGGTTCGCGACCACGATCGCGCTCGGCGCCGCCGTGTTTGGCGACATCGGCACGTACCTGCTCATCCTCGCGGTCGCCCTCGTTGTGTTGATGGCGATTCCAGGCTGGGTGGTTTGGCGCGGCGCCAAGCGGGCGGCGTGAACTCATGCCGCCGTTCGACATCGGCAAATTGGACGACGTCATCCACGGTCGCGTGCGGCTGGGGATCATGGCGTATCTGGCCGACGCCGAGGCGGCGGACTTCACCGAACTCAAGACGCTGCTGGAGGTGACGCAGGGCAATCTCTCGGTGCACCTGCGCAAGCTGGAAGAGGCCGGCTACATCGCGGTCGACAAGAGCTTCGTCGATCGCAAGCCGTTGACCCGCGTGCGCATGACGCCGAAGGGGCGGAAGGCCTTCGCCGACTATCTCGAGGCGATCAGCAAGCTGGTGGAGTAGGGGCAAGGCCCGGAGCGTGTCTTTCGAGACGCGATTCGAGCTGGGGTCTTGCCAAGCGCAGAGAATTGTGCCGCGCCCACTTGCGGGCCTGCAATATTCCGGGCATATCGCGCGATCCGGTGGGGGTTAACCCCTGCCGAACCTGTCCGAGACTGCAGGCGCCGTGCACGCGGCATGCCCGTGAGGGCTTCGTGTGCGTGGCTTAAATCATTGAAAGCTTAGGCTTTCTTGAGCCCGCAATAGACAGAAGCTGACGTTTTTCGGGGCCGGATGTCAAGTCCGATCCCCATAAGGCCGGCTCCTGGGACAGGCAGCGCGTGGACCGCGCGCCGCTCGGGGGTCTTTCCGCCGGCCGGCTGGTCCGCGTGCGCTCTTGGGGCGCCGGATTGGCCGGTGGCCCTAACTGAGGAGACCGCAATGGATCGTGCTCAGAAGGCCGAAACGGTGGAGAGCCTGAAAGGCGTCTTCGCCGGGGCTGGGGTGGTGGTCGTAGGCCACTATGCCGGTCTGACTGTTGCGGACATGACGGTGCTGCGTAATCGCCTTCGCACTGAAGGCGGCGCGCTCAAAGTAGTGAAGAACCGGCTGGTGAAGCTGGCGATCGCCGATACGCCCAAGGCGTCGGCGGCCGATCTGTTCACCGGCCCCACGGCCATCGCCTATTCCGCTGACCCGATCGCGGCCGCCAAGGTCGCCGTCGCGTACGCCAAGGAAAAGGAGCAGTTCGCCATCCTCGGCGGCCTGTTCGGCGACCAGCTGCTCGACACCTCCGGCATTCAGGCGCTCGCCACGATGCCGTCGCTGGACGAGCTGCGCGGCAAGATCATCGGCCTGGTGCAGGCGCCCGCGACCAAGATCGCCGGCGTGCTCGCAGCCCCCGGCGGTCAGCTGGCCCGCGTTCTCAACGCTTACGCGACCAAGGACGCCGCCTAACCGTTATTTCCGCATTCGCTTGAAAACACACACCAAACGTCAGGAACAAAGATCATGGCTAACCTCGAAAAGATCGTCGAAGACCTTTCGGCGCTGACCGTCCTCGAAGCTGCCGAGCTTTCGAAGATGCTGGAAGAAAAGTGGGGCGTTTCCGCCGCTGCGCCGGTCGCTGTCGCCGCCGCCGCCGGTGGCGCTGCTCCGGCCGCCGCCGCGGAAGAGAAGACCGAGTTCACGGTCGTCCTCGCCGCCGCTGGCGACAAGAAGATCGAAGTCATCAAGGAAGTGCGCGCCATCACCGGCCTGGGCCTCAAGGAAGCCAAGGACCTCGTGGAAGGCGCGCCGAAGCCGGTGAAGGAGGGCGTGAACAAGGCCGATGCCGAAAAGTTCAAAGCTCAGCTTGAAAAAGCCGGCGCCAAGGTCGATCTGAAGTAACTCGCAAACATCACCCGGACGCCGGAGCCGCCTTCAAAGCGGTTCCGGCTCCGGCATTTCGCGTCCCGAGTCGGGGCGTGACGGAGCACCCACCGCCCGGGGCGCTTCGAGAAGGGTCGGGTTCGCGGACTCAAAGCCTCGGCTTTCGAACCGCAGAATTCAGGGCAACAGGCGGCTCATGCGCCGCGCTCGCGGATCCTATGGCCGGGGATTCGCTTCGAGCGCAGCGCGCATCGGGAAGAACAGATGGCTCTGTCGTACACCGGTAAGAAACGTATTCGTAAGTCGTTCGGCAAGATCCCCGAAGCGGGGCGGATGCCAAACCTGATCGAGGTGCAAAAGAGCTCCTACGATCAATTCCTGCAGAAGGACGCGCGTTCGTACGAGCGTATCGACGAAGGCCTGCAGGCCGTTTTCAAATCGGTTTTCCCGATCCGCGATTTCTCGGATCGGGCGGTGCTCGAATACGTCTCGTACGAATTCGAAGAGCCGAAGTTCGACGTCGAAGAATGCCAGCAGCGCGACATGACCTACGCCGCGCCGCTGAAGGTCAAGCTGCGTCTGATCGTCTTTGAAACGGACGAAGAAACCGGCGCGAAGTCGGTCAAGGACATCAAGGAACAGGACGTCTATCTCGGCGACATCCCGCTGATGACGGACAAGGGCACGTTCGTCGTCAACGGCACCGAGCGCGTGATCGTGTCTCAGATGCACCGTTCGCCGGGCGTCTTCTTCGACCACGACAAGGGCAAGACCCACGCCTCGGGCAAGCTCCTGTTCGCCGCGCGCGTGATTCCGTACCGCGGTTCCTGGCTCGACTTCGAGTTCGACGCCAAGGACGTGATGTTCGTCCGTATCGACCGGAAGCGGAAGCTGCCGGCGACGACGCTGCTCTATGCGCTCGGCATGTCGAGTGAGCAGATCCTGGCCACGTTCTATCAATCCTCGATCTACAAGCGCACGCGCTCGGGCTGGACCACGCGCTACCGCGCCGAACGCTGGCGCGGCGTGAAGCCGAGCTATGACCTGGTCGATGCGAAGACCGGCAAGGTCGTCGCTGAAGCCGGCAAGAAAATCTCAGCGCGCCTCGCCAACAAGCTGGTCGAGGACGGCGTCGTCGATATCCAGGTGCCGTCGGAAGATCTGTTCGACCGCTATATCGCCGAAGACATCGTCAATCCGGAAACCGGCGAGATTTACGTCGAAGCGGGCGATGCGCTGAGCGAAAGCGTGCTCGCGACGCTGATCGAAGCGGGCATCGACGAATTGCCGATCCTCGACATCGAGCCGGCGACCAATGGCCCTTATATCCGCAACACGCTGAAGCTCGACAAAAACGAGAACCGCGAGCAGGCGCTGTTCGACATCTACCGCGTCATGCGTCCAGGCGAACCGCCGACGCCGGATACGGCCGAGACGCTGTTCAACGGCCTCTTCTCCGATTCAGAGCGCTACGATCTCTCGGCCGTCGGCCGGGTGAAGATGAACATGCGCCTTGGCCTCGATACGGACGACTCGGTCCGCATCCTGCGCCTGGAAGACATTCTCGAAGTGCTGCGCACGCTCTCGGATCTGCGCGACGGGCGCGGGGAGGTCGATGACATCGACAACCTCGGCAACCGCCGCGTCCGTTCGGTCGGCGAGTTGATGGAGAACCAATATCGCATCGGCCTCTTGCGCATGGAGCGGGCGATCAAGGAACGCATGAGCTCCGTCGATATCGAGACGGTGATGCCGCACGACCTGATCAACGCCAAGCCCGCGGCGGCGGCGGTGCGCGAGTTCTTCGGCTCCTCGCAGCTCTCGCAGTTCATGGACCAGACCAACCCGCTCTCCGAGATCACGCACAAGCGGCGTCTTTCGGCGCTCGGCCCGGGCGGTCTGACGCGCGAACGCGCCGGCTTCGAAGTGCGCGACGTGCACCCGACCCATTACGGCCGTATCTGCCCGATCGAAACGCCGGAAGGTCCGAACATCGGCCTCATCAACTCGCTCGCCACCCACGCGCGGGTGAACAAGTACGGCTTTATCGAAAGCCCGTACCGCAAGGTCGTGAACGGCAAGCCGACAAGCGAGATTCACTACCTCTCGGCGATGGAAGAGACCAAGCACAAGATCGCCCAGGCCAACGCAGAACTCGACGGCAAGGGCAACCTCAGCGAAGATCTCGTGCAAGCCCGCGAAAGCGGCGAAGCGACGCTGATCCCGCGTGAGGAAATCGACCTCATGGACGTGTCGCCGAAGCAGGTCGTCTCGGTCGCCGCCTCGCTGATCCCGTTCCTCGAGAACGACGACGCGAACCGCGCGCTGATGGGCTCGAACATGCAGAAGCAGGCCGTGCCGCTGGTCCGCGCCGACGCGCCGATTGTCGGCACCGGCATGGAAGGCACGGTTGCGCGCGATTCCGGCGCCGTCATCACGGCGCGCCGGACGGGCGTGGTCGAGCAGGTGGACAGCCAGCGTATCGTCATCCGCGCGACGGAGGAGAAAGATCCGACCAAGCCGGGCGTCGATATATATCGTCTGCTGAAGTTCCAGCGCTCGAACCAGAACACGTGCATCACCCAGCGCCCGATCGTGCGCGTGGGCGATCTGGTGCGCGCCGATGACATCATCGCTGACGGCCCCTCGACGGACCTCGGCGAACTGGCGCTCGGCCGCAACGTGCTCGTCGCGTTCATGCCGTGGAACGGCTACAACTTCGAAGACTCGATCCTGATCAGCGAACGCATCGTCAAGGACGACGTGTTCACCTCGATCCACATCGAAGAGTTCGAAGTCGCCGCCCGCGACACCAAGCTCGGGCCGGAGGAAATCACCCGCGACATTCCGAACGTGGGTGAAGAAGCGCTGCGCAACCTCGACGAAGCCGGCATCGTCGCCATCGGCGCCGAACTGGAGCCGGGCGATATCCTCGTCGGCAAGGTGACGCCGAAGGGCGAAAGCCCGATGACGCCGGAAGAAAAGCTGCTGCGCGCCATCTTCGGTGAAAAGGCCTCCGACGTGCGCGACACTTCGCTGCGCTTGCCGCCGGGCGTTTCCGGCACCGTCGTCGAAGTGCGGGTCTTCAACCGCCACGGCGTGGAGAAGGACCAGCGCGCGCTGCAGATCGAGAAGGACGAGATCGAGCGTCTCGCCAAGGACCGCGACGACGAACTCGCGATCCTGGAGCGCAACATCTTCGGCCGCCTGCAGGAAATCCTGATCGGCAAGAGCGCCACGACGGGCCCGAAGGGCTTCAAGAAGGGCGAGATCACCGCGGAAAGCCTCGAGCCGTTCTCGAAGGGCCAGCTCTGGCAGTTCGGCGTCGAAGACGAAGCGGCGATGGCCGAGATCGAAGCGCTGAAGAAGCAGTACGACGACGCCAAGAAGCGTCTCGATGCGCGCTTCGCCGACAAGGTCGACAAGCTCACCCGCGGTGACGAACTGCCGCCGGGCGTGATGAAGGTCGTCAAGGTGTTCATCGCGGTGAAGCGCAAGCTGCAGCCGGGTGACAAGATGGCCGGCCGTCACGGCAACAAGGGCGTCATTTCCAAGATCGTGCCGGTTGAGGACATGCCGTTCCTGGATGACGGCACGCATGTCGATATCGTCTTGAATCCGCTCGGCGTGCCGAGCCGGATGAATGTCGGTCAGATTCTTGAGACGCACCTGGGTTGGGCCTGCGCCGGCATCGGCAGCCAAGTCCGCGAAGCGCTCGAAAGCTTCGAGCGCGATGGCGACCGCAAGGTGCTCGAGAAGAAGCTGAAGGAAGTCTACGAAGAGGAGGAGCTGCCGAAGAGCCCCGAAGAATTGCGCGAACTTGCGCGCAACATCGAAAAAGGCGTTCCGGTGGCGACTCCAGTGTTCGACGGCGCCAAGGACAGCGACATCCGCGGTCTCCTGAAGCGCGCGGGCTTCTCCGAAACGGGCCAAGTGCAACTGCGCGACGGCCTCACTGGCGAAGTGTTCAAGCGCCCGGTCACGGTCGGCTACATCTACATGCTGAAGCTGCACCACCTGGTGGACGACAAGATCCACGCCCGCAGCATCGGTCCGTACTCGCTCGTCACCCAGCAGCCGCTGGGCGGCAAGGCGCAGTTCGGCGGTCAGCGCTTCGGTGAAATGGAAGTGTGGGCGCTCGAAGCTTACGGCGCGGCCTACACGCTGCAGGAAATGCTGACGGTGAAGTCGGACGACGTCGCCGGCCGCACCAAGGTCTACGAGGCCATCACGCGCGGCCACGACACGTTCGAAGCGGGCATCCCCGAGTCGTTCAACGTGCTCGTGAAGGAAATGCGCTCGCTCGGCCTCAACGTTGAACTGGTCGACGGCCTCAAGCTGAAGGCAGCCGAATAGACTTGGAATGGATCCCGGATCGCCGCGTTCGCGGCGTCCGGGACGACGTTTGAAACTGAACCCACGGGGCGCCGCCGCACACGGCGCGACGGAAGGTCAAAACGATGAATGCAATGAACCAAGACCTGATCAACAACACGTTCGGCAACCAGCCGCCGGCGCCGGTGTTCGATCAGATCAAGATCTCGATCGCGAGCCCGGAGCAGATCCGCTCGTGGTCGTTCGGCGAGATTAAGAAGCCCGAGACCATCAACTACCGTACGTTCAAGCCGGAGCGTGACGGTCTCTTCTGCGCGCGCATCTTTGGTCCGATCAAGGACTACGAGTGCCTGTGCGGCAAGTACAAGCGGATGAAGTACAAGGACATCATCTGCGAAAAGTGCGGTGTGCAAGTGACGCTGCAGCGCGTGCGCCGTGAGCGCATGGGCCACATCGAGCTGGCCGCGCCTGTCGCGCACATCTGGTTCCTGAAGTCGCTGCCGAGCCGCATCGCGCTGATGCTCGACATGGCGCTGAAGGACATCGAGCGCGTCTTGTATTTCGAGCAATACATCGTGCTTGAGCCAGGCCTTACGCCGCTCACCGCCAAGCAATTGCTGACGGAAGAAGACTACATCCGTGCACAAGATGAGTACGGCGAAGACAGCTTCACCGCTTCGATCGGCGCCGAAGCCATCCGCGAACTCTTGATGCAGCTCAACCTCGAGAAAGAGGCCGAGCAACTGCGCAAGGAGATCGCCGAGTCCACGTCCGAACTGAAGCCGAAGAAGCTGGCCAAACGCCTGAAGCTGGTCGAAGCCTTCATCCGCTCGGGCAACAAGCCGGAATGGATGATCCTCACCGTCGTGCCGGTGATCCCGCCGGAACTGCGTCCGCTGGTGCCGCTGGATGGCGGCCGCTTCGCAACGTCGGATTTGAACGACCTCTATCGCCGCGTCATCAACCGCAACAACCGCCTGAAGCGGCTGATGGAGCTGCGTGCGCCGGACATCATCATCCGCAACGAAAAGCGGATGTTGCAGGAAGCGGTCGATGCGCTGTTCGACAACGGCCGCCGCGGCCGCGTCATCACCGGCGCCAACAAGCGTCCGCTGAAGTCGCTCGCCGACATGCTGAAGGGCAAGCAAGGCCGCTTCCGTCAAAACCTGCTCGGCAAGCGCGTCGATTATTCGGGCCGTTCGGTCATCGTCGTCGGTCCGGATCTGAAGCTGCACCAGTGCGGCCTGCCGAAGAAGATGGCGCTCGAACTGTTCAAGCCGTTCATCTATGCGCGCCTCGACATCAAGGGCCTCTCCGGCACCGTGAAGCAGTCGCGCCGCATGGTCGAGAAGGAGCGTCCCGAAGTTTGGGACGTGCTCGAAGAGGTCATCCGCGAGCACCCGGTCCTCTTGAACCGCGCGCCGACGCTGCACCGCTTGGGCATTCAGGCGTTCGAGCCGAAGCTGATCGAAGGCAAGGCGATCCAGCTGCACCCTCTGGTCTGCGCCGCGTTCAACGCCGACTTCGACGGCGACCAGATGGCCGTGCACGTTCCGCTGTCGCTCGAAGCGCAGCTGGAAGCGCGCGTCTTGATGATGAGCACGAACAACATCCTCTCGCCGGCCAACGGCAAGGCGATCATCGTGCCGTCGCAAGATATCGTGCTTGGTCTCTATTATCTCTCGATCATGAAGGATGGCGAGCCGGGCGAAGGCAAGCTGTTCGGCTCGATCGGCGAGATCGAAGCGGCGCTGGAAGCGGGCTTCATCACACTGCATTCGAAGATCAAGGCGCGGTTCGAAACCGTCGACGAAAACAATAAGCCGGTGCGCCTGACGATCGATACGACGCCGGGCCGGATGAAGCTCGCAGAGCTGCTGCCGCGTCACCCGAAGATCAGCTACAAGCTGCTCGACCAGACGCTGACGAAGAAGGAAGTCGGCAACCTGATCGACAATGTCTATCGGCACTGCGGCCAGAAGGCGACGGTGATCTTCGCCGACCGCATCATGCAGCTGGGCTTCCGTGAAGCGGCCAAGGCCGGCATCAGCTTCGGCATGGCCGACATGGTCGTGCCGAAGGCGAAGGAAGCGCTGGTCGAAGACACGCGCAAGCGCGTCACCGAGTACGAGAAGCAGTACGCCGACGGCCTCATCACCAAAGGTGAGAAGTACAACAAGGTCGTCGACGCCTGGTCGAAGTGCACCGACAAGGTCGCCGACGCGATGATGGAAGAAGCCTCGCGGCCGCATAAGGAAGGCGGCCGTACGGGCGAACTCAACTCCGTCTTCATGATGGCGCACTCGGGCGCCCGCGGTTCGAAGAACCAGATGAAGCAGCTCGCCGGCATGCGCGGCCTCATGGCCAAGCCGTCGGGCGAAATCATCGAGACGCCGATCATCTCGAACTTCAAGGAGGGTCTCTCCGTCCTTGAATACTTCAACTCGACCCACGGCGCCCGGAAGGGCCTCGCGGATACCGCGTTGAAGACGGCGAACTCGGGCTACCTGACACGCCGCCTCGTCGACGTCGCTCAGGACTGCATCATCACCGAGGAAGATTGCGGCACGCAGGACGGCATCGCCATGGCGGCCGTTATTGACGGCGCTGACATCGTCGTCTCGCTCGGCACGCGCATCCTCGGCCGCACCGCCGCGATCGACATTGTGGATCCGGGCTCGGGCGAAGTTCTGGTTCCGGCCGGCACGTTCCTGGACGAAGACGTGGTGCTCGGCATCGAGCGCGCGGGCGTGCAGACCGTGAAGGTGCGTTCGGTGCTGACCTGCGAGACCCGCACCGGCGTTTGCGGCAGCTGCTACGGCCGCGACCTCGCGCGCGGCACGCCGGTCAATATCGGCGAAGCTGTAGGCGTCATCGCGGCGCAATCGATCGGCGAGCCGGGCACGCAGCTCACCATGCGTACGTTCCACATCGGCGGCGCCGCGCAGGTCGCGGAAACGTCGGCGATGGAATCGGCGCACGAGGGCGTGATCCGCTTCGTCGACCGCAACACGGTGAAGAACGCCAATGGCGAACTCATCGTCATGAGCCGCAGCATGCAGATCGTCGTGGTCGATGAGGAAGGCAAAGAGCGGCAAAGCTTCAAGCTGCCGTTCGGCGCGCGCCTTAAGGTCGACGAGAAGGGCAAGGTCAAGCGCGGCGATCGTCTTGCCGAGTGGGATCCCTACGCGACGCCGATTCTTACCGAGTCCGCGGGCAAGGTGCGCTTCGAAGACGTGGTCGAGGGCGTTTCGGTCCGCGACGAATTCGACGAAGCGACGGGCATCTCCTCGAAGGTGATCATCGATTGGCGTTCGACGGCGAAGGGTTCGGATCTGAAGCCGGCGATCTCGGTGCTCAACGCCAAGGGCGCGGCGGTGAAGACCTACACGCTGCCTGTGGGCGCCATTCTCTCGGTCGCCGACGGCGACGAGGTGACGCCCGGCCAGGATCTCGCACGCATGCCGACGGGCGGCGCCAAGACCCGCGACATCACGGGCGGTCTGCCGCGCGTGGCGGAGCTGTTCGAAGCGCGCCGGCCGAAGGATCACGCGATCATCTCGGAAAGCGACGGCCGCGTTGAGTTCGGCAAGGACTACAAGAACAAGCGCCGCTTGCGCGTTGTGTCCGAAGACGAAAGTCTCGAGCCGATCGAGTACATGATCCCGAAGGGCAAACACATTCCGGTGCAAGAAGGCGACTTCGTGAAGAAGGGCGATTACCTGCTGGACGGCAACCCCGCGCCGCAGGACATCCTCTCGATCATGGGCGTCGAAGCGCTGGCGAATTACCTCGTTGAGGAAATTCAGAAGGTCTATCGACTGCAGGGCGTGCCGATCAACGACAAGCACATCGAGGTGATCGTTCGCCAGATGCTGCAGAAGGTCGAGGTCATGGACGCGGGCGACACCGAGTTCCTCAAAGGGGAAGCGGTGGAAGCGCTCGATCTGGAGGACGAGAACAAGCGCGTCACCGAGCTTGGCCTCAGGCCGGCCACGGCGCAGCCGATGCTGCTTGGCATCACCAAGGCTTCGTTGCAGACGCGTTCGTTCATCTCTGCGGCGTCGTTCCAAGAGACCACGCGCGTGCTCACGGAAGCCGCTTCGTACGGCAAGTCGGACACGCTCGAGGGCCTCAAGGAGAACGTCATCGTCGGCCGTCTCATCCCGGCCGGCACCGGCGGTCAACTGCGCCGTTACCAGAAGCTCGCCGCCGAACGCGACGAGCAACTGGCTATCGAACGCGCCGAGGATGCGCGCTTGGCGCAGACCGAGGCCGCCGAGTAA
>JAEYPY010000186.1 GCA_023410295.1 Pseudomonadota bacterium
CTCTAATCCTGGACCCGTTAGTGCATGCCGGCGGGGGCGCCGGCGGTCCATATTGGAGAGCTTTAGCCGCGATAGGCGCGCTGGAAGGCTTCCATCTGCCGTTCGTACGGTTTGGCGGCGTCGATGCGCTTGGTGGAAATTGGGGCGCGCACTTGCTGGACGCTGGCGGTGCGGACAACGCGCTTGGCTTTGTGTGGCTCGAACACTTGCGGTTCTGGCGCGAGGCCGACGTACGCGAGAATGGCGCCGATGCCTGGCTCGGGATTCGAGACGAGGTCTTCGTAGCGCACTGTCAGAATGCGGTCGGGGAAGAGCGCCGTCCAGTGTGCGAAGAGACGATCCTCCTCACGGTAGAACCGGCCAATGTCTTCGAGCGACCAACTCCACGGCAGGGGCGAGGTGAAGAAGGTGCGGAAGGTCGAGAGCGCGGAGTCTTCCGGCTTGCGCCGTATCCAGAGCACCTTGGCGTGGGGCAAGACCTGCAGCAGCAGCCCCATGAAATGCGAATGCACCAGCGTCTTGTCGACGATGCGGCCTTCCGCGCCGAAGCGTGCGGTGAGCATCTCAAGATAGTCCCGCGCCAGTTCGCCCCAGGGATCTTTGAGGCGGGCGCGGCCCTGGTAATCGAGTGCCGCGGGATAGGAAAAATCGCCGGCTGGAAGCATCGCCGGCCGCAACAGTCCGACCTCGCCGCCATCGATGACCTCGGAATGGCTGGTCAGGATTTGTTCGACAAGCGTCGTGCCTGAGCGCGGCAGGCCGGTGACGAAGATGGCGCGTTCGCTCTGGCATGTGCTGGGCGTGAGCGCGCGTATCGCCTCCGGCGTGAAGTCGCGAATGAGCCGATCGACGAACGCGGCGAGAGCGTTGGCGTCGAACTTCTCTTCGCGCCTGCGCAACTCGGCGGCCTCACTGTAGAGGGCGAAGGCGCGCTCGTAGTCGGCGCAATCGTGGTAAGCCTTGGCAAGGCCGTAGAGAAAGCGCGCATAGATGGACGTCTCGGCTTGCGCCATCACCGGGCGCAAGCGCTCCATCTCAGCGATGTCGGGATCGCCGGGTGCGAACGTCCTGATCATCGCCAGTGCGAACCAGGTCTGGGGCAGGTTGGGATTTGCTGCGAGCGCCCGGCGGTAAAGCGCAGTCGCCTGGTCGAAATCGCCGTCCTGTCCGGCGAGGGTGCCGAGAAAGTGCAGAACGGCCGGGTGCGCGCGTGCCCGCTCCGGCAATTGGCTGGCTTCCTTCAGCGCCTGACGGTTGCGGCCGTAAGTCGAGAGCTCACCCCAATAGAAGAGGAGACGCTCCAGCGTTGCTGGCGTCGTCGCAGCGTAGCGGCGCGCGGCTTCGAGCGCGGATTCGATCTCGCCGATCTTGGCCGCCAGCATATTGAAGCTGCGCCAGCGATCGCCGCTCGGCGGGCCGGCCGCAAGCTCCTGGCGCAGCAACGCCGCCGCGCCACGCCGGTCGAACGACTTCAAAAGTTCGATGGCCTGCAGGATGCGAGATTGTGGCGGCGCGCTCATGTTGGCTCCAGTGGCGCGTCGCGTTCGGCTTGTAAAGACCGTGCGCCATGCGCGACGTTTAGCGTTTGTCGATGCGCGTCGCTGATGCCCTGGAAATGGCGCGCTGCGTTTCGTCGTACTTGCGCGCGGCTTCGTCCGCGCCTTTCGTGCGTTCGTCGCATCGCGCGCACTCTCACGGGCAGTTGATGAGCGCGCGTTCCGAATTGCGGCATCATCTTGGCGTTTGAGGGATGGGCGCATCCGGCGCGGGGAAGCCGGTGCGGAAGAACGGGGGACCCGGAAGGAGGGGTCCGATGTTCGAGAAGACCGCACGCGGTGCGCGCCCCGGCGCGACCGCTAACACCACCAATTTTGCCGCCGCCATGGCGCTTTCAGCGAGCGCCTTCGCGCTCGCATGGACGCCGGCTTACGCGCAAAACGCGCAGCCCGCGCAGGAAGAAGTCACCGATGAAGGCGAAGCCATCGTCGTCACCGGGACGATCCTGCGCGGCAACGCCAATTCGGTGAGTCCTGTCGGCACGCTGACCGCGGAAGACTTGTCGGCGCGCGGGCAAACCACGATCGCCGAAACGCTGGAGACAATTTCAGGGAACGCAGGCGGCTCGCTGCCGAACAGCTTCACGGCGAACGGCGCGTTTGCGTCAGGCGCATCCGGCGTTTCGCTGCGTGGTTTGCTCACCAGCAACACGCTCGTCCTCGTCGATGGCCTGCGGCCGGCCTATTATCCGCTCGCGGACGACGGGGTGCGCAACTTCGTCGACGTCAATACGATCCCCCAAGCGGTGGTCGACAGGATCGAGACGCTGAAAGACGGCGCCTCTTCAACCTACGGCGCCGACGCCATCGCCGGCGTCATCAACATCATCACGCGTAGCGAGTATGAAGGCGCGCAGTTGACGCTTGACCGCGGCTTCCGCGGCGGCGGCGATGGCGCCGAGCAACTTCACTTCTCGGGCATCTGGGGCACGGGCGATCTCGGTGAGAATGGATTCAACTTCTATCTCGCGGCCGAGTATCAGCACGACGATGTGTTCTACGGCCGCGACGCGGACTTCTTTCCGGCGACGACCGCAGATTTAAGCTCAATCTGCGCCACCAGCATTGTCGATGGCGTCACTGAAACTTGCGGCTTTAATGGCGTGTTCTGGGGCATGCAGCACGACGGCACCTTCGCCGGCGTCACCGCGCGCGGCTATGGCTCGCCGAACGCGATGATCCGGCGGCGCAATGCGGCCGGCACAGGCTATGACGCGCTCGATGATTTCGAACTGCTCGACACCTCGTGCAACGCGCACACTGAGGCCGGCGTGATCCCGGCGCAGGGCGTGGCCGGCTTCAACAATGATGTGAACGTCTGCACGCTCGACGCTGTGCAGGAGTACAGCGTCATTTCTCCGGAAAGCGAGCGCGCGAGCATCTCGGGCCGGATGACGTTCCGTCTGAATGAAGGCGCCGAAGCCTATCTGATGGCCACCTATTACCAGAACGAAGTCTTCAACCCGGTTGCGCCGCAGAACATTCGCCTGCGCATGACGCCATCGACGACGGGCGTGATCTTCCGGACCGATACGGGACCGACGGAAGCGTTGCTGCCGGTCTATGTCTGCCCGACGGGCAGCTACACCTATGTGTGCCAAGTCGGTGACCCAGGCGCGGTGCTCAATCCGAACAATCCTTATGCAGCGGACGGGCGCGAGGCAGGCATCTGGTACAATTTCGGCGACATCGAAGGCAGCAACCGCAACTTCGCCCAGACCTTCCGCGGTGCGGGCGGTGTGACCGGCGACTTCCAAACCGCCGGACGCGAGTTCCACTACGATGTTGCACTGTCAGCGATGCAGACCAATCTCGAGCGTGAGGTCAACGGCGCGCTGTACTTCCCGAACCTGATGGCGGCGATCCGGCAGGGAACGTACAATTTCGTCGATCCGAGCCTCAACACGGACGCGATCCGCGATTTCATCGCGCCGACCAGCACGCAACGGTCGGAGTCGCGCCTGGTGCAATTGCAGGCCAACCTCTCGACGGATCTGTTCAACTTGCCCGCAGGTCCGGTGGTTGGCGGTGTGTCGTTCGCGGCGCGTTATGAATCCCTGGACAATCCGAGCGCCAATTCGGACCGGCTCGGACCGGCGAACCGCTATCTGACCATCAATCCGTTCGGCGCCTCCGGATCACGCGATGTTGAATCGGTGGCGTTCGAGATCGCAGCGCCCGTTCTGGAAACGCTCGATATCAGTCTGTCCGGGCGCTACGACACCTATTCGACCGGTCAGAGCGACTTCTCGCCGAAAGCGGGCTTCCGCTTCCAACCGCTCGATTGGCTGGCGTTCCGCGGCACCTATTCGGAAGGGTTCCGCATTCCGAGCTTCGCGGAATCCTTCGCCGATCCGTCGACTGGCTTCACGGTCGTGAACGCGCCGGCGGATTGGTGCGACGTGGAGCATGGCGACGGATCGCCGGGCAGCGGCGACGTTTCCTACTGCCAGGGCTACGGACTTGGAAACACGTTGCTCGCAACGCCAGATCTTGAGCCGGAAACGTCCACCAACATCAATCTTGGTGTCGTGCTGCAACCGTTCGATAATTGGACGTTCTCGGCCGACTATTACCAGATCGAGAAAGAAGAGGTGATTGGTACGGCGTCGCCGGCGGCGGCGATCGCCGCTTACTATGCCGGCGATCCGATACCGGGAGGCTTCACCATCATTCCGGATGTGCCCAACCCGAACAATCTCGGCGGCATGCCGCGGATCGCGTTCGTGCAAGCCGGCTATCAGAACCTCGGCGAACAGGCGACGCATGGCTGGGACTTCCAGGTGAGCGGCCGTCATGAACTTGGCGCCGTGACTTGGACGACGTCCGCGGAGGCGACGTGGCTGCAAAGCCTGACGCAACAATTCCCGGGCGGCGAAGAGCAAGAGTACGCCGGCACGATCGGCCCGTACATTATCACGGCTGCATCGGGCACGCCTCACTGGCGGTTGAACTGGCAGAACACGTTCGACTTCGGACGTGCGTCTGTGACAGCCACCGCGTACTGGACGGAAGGCTATCTCTCGGTCGCGGAAGATAACGCTGGCGACGCTGACGATGACTCGTGCCTCAGCGGCACGGCAGGCGGCACGCCGGCGACTTATCTCGACGGTGAGACGCCGATCGTCTGCAAGGTCGATGACTCGTTCTACATCGACCTGCACGGCCAGTACGATTTCACCGATCAATTCCAGCTCTTCATGGACATCAGCAACGTGCTGGATGAAGAGCCGGCATTCGATCCGACGACGTATGGCGCGCATACGCCGAGCTACAATCCCGCATGGGGCACGCCCGGCATTCTCGGGCGCTTCTTCACGATCGGCGCGCGGGCGCGGGGCTGAGGGCGCGGGAGCGGCGGCCTCTTCGCCGCCGCTCCGGTCTCCTCGGCCCTCGAGTTTGAGCTTCGGTTCTGGGCGCGGCGCCACCCTTGTCGCGTTCAGGGCCGGGGACAGAGGCGAGGCGGAACCGGTTGGACCGCCCCGGGGGTACGCCTCAAAGTTGGAGCCACCCATCTCCAGCTTTATTTTTCCACCGGTTGGGCTTCTGAGGGTCCCTCCACTCTCAGGAGCCCTTTCTGTTTATTGGGGGGTTGGGGACTTGGGATTGGGGATTGGGACTTGCTGCCAATCCCTAATCCCTGGTCCCGAATCCCTAGCCCCGAGACTTGACCTTGTGGGGCGCCCCCCGTATGTGTCGCGCCTCACTCGGAACGGCTGCTCCCACCTCATCGCGGGGCCCCGCCGATTGGACCCATTCGCAGCGCGCATCTGGCGTTCCCGGGAGGGGCGGCGGGCGCGCTAATTGAGTTTTGAAATACAGGCGGGAAGAGAAGAGGCGAATGCCGACGATCAACCAACTGATCCGCAAGCCGCGGTCACCGAAGCCGGTCCGGAATAAGTCTCCGGCGCTGAAGGCCTGCCCGCAGCGGCGCGGTGTCTGCACTCGCGTTTACACCACCACGCCGAAGAAGCCGAACTCGGCGCTCCGTAAGGTCGCCAAGGTCCGCCTGACGACCGGCATCGAAGCGGTCTGCTACATCCCGGGCGAAGGCCACAACCTGCAGGAGCACTCCGTCGTGCTGATCCGCGGCGGCCGCGTGAAGGACTTGCCGGGCGTGCGCTACCACATTCTGCGCGGCGTGCTCGATACCCAGGGCGTGAAGGACCGCAGAAAGCGCCGCTCGCTCTATGGCGCCAAACGACCGAAGTAAGGATTTAAAGAATGTCTCGCCGTCACCGCGCCGAGCCGCGCGAAGTTCTGCCCGATCCCGTCCATGGCGATCTCGTGCTCACGAAGTTCATGAACTACGTGATGTATGAAGGCAAAAAGTCGGTCGCAGAGCAGATCGTCTATGGCGCGCTCGATACGGTCGAGAAGAAGCTGAAGCGCCCGTCGATCGAAGTCTTCCACGATGCGCTGGGCAATGTCGCCCCGGCGATCGAAGTGCGCTCGCGCCGCGTCGGCGGCGCCACCAATCAGGTGCCGGTTGAAGTTCGTCCCGAGCGCCGTCAGGCGCTGGCGATCCGTTGGCTCGTGGGCGCGGCCCGCGCGCGCAACGAAAACACGATGCAGGAGCGCCTCGCCGGCGAACTCATCGACGCCTCGAACAATCGCGGCAACGCGGTGAAGAAGCGCGAAGACACGCACCGGATGGCCGAAGCCAACCGCGCGTTCTCACACTACCGCTGGTAATCCAAACGGATCGCCGGCGCTTTCGACGCCGGAGATAAAACCCGGCGCCGCAAAAC
>JAEYPY010000003.1 GCA_023410295.1 Pseudomonadota bacterium
CATCACGCGATCTTTCAGCCGCCCGGCGGCTATGCCGATCACCCCCGGATGCCAGCGCGGCGAACCGACTATGATCACCGAACTCCTTTCCGCCTGCGCCAGCGCTTCGGTCTCCGCGTCCGCCAGCATCTCCGCTTCACGCGCGCGGCGCTCCTGGTTCAGCGCCTCCAGCGTCGCCGCGAGTTCGCGCGCTTCTTCGGGATCTTCCGTCGACAAGAGCCGCGTCGCCAGCGACGCATCGCCTACGCGCCCGCCCGCATTGATGCGCGGGCCCAGCACGAAGCCGAAATCATAAACGCTCGGCCGCCCGCCCTGCATGATCCCAGGGCGTCCCGCCGTCTCCGCCAGCGCGGCGAGGCCGATATTCTTTCCGTTACCGAGAATCTTTAGCCCTTGCGCAACGATGGCGCGATTGAAGCCCGTCAGCGGCGCCACATCGCACACCGTGCCGATCGCGGCGAGATCGAGCATCTGGATCAAGTCAGGCAGATTGTTCGAGCCGATCGAGCCGCGCCGCCGCGCCTCGCGGTTCACCGCCGCCAGCGTCACCAGCACCACGCCCGCCGCCGTGAGATGGCCTTGCCCCGACCTGCAATCGAGCCGGTTGGGATTGACCACCGCGCGCGCCTTCGGCGGCGGCCCGCCCATCAGATGGTGGTCGAGCACGACGACATCGAGCCCCAACTCCGCCGCCGCATTCAACGGCGCCTCCGCCGCCGCGCCGCAATCGACGGTAATGACAAGCTCAACGCCGTCCGCCTTCAAGCGCTCGAACGCCAACGCAGAAGGCCCGTAACCCTCCTTCATCCGATCCGGCACGTAGATCTTCAGCTCGCGCCCGCGCGCACGGAAATAGCGCACCAGCTGCGCCGCCGATGACCCGCCATCCACATCGTAATCGGCCAGCACCGCACTCGGCCGGCCGCTGACGATCGCGTCCTCAATGACGCGCGCGGCTTCATCCATGTCGGCGAACCTGGATGGATCGGGAAAGTGCGTCTTCAGCGTCGGCGAGAGAAACGCTTCTGCATCATCGATGGAGATGCCGCGCGCCGCCATCAGCCGCGCTGCGATCTCCGGCAACGAAAACCGACGCCGCAGCGCCTCGGTCAGCCCCAGATCCGCCTCGCGCGTGCGCCAGCGCCGGTTCGTCAGCGACCGCTCGACGCCCAGAAACGCGCTCGGATTCCACGCCGATTCTTTAACCGCAGCTTGGCCCATCGTTTAGGCCTAGCCCGATTCGCGCCGTTCAGACCGGCTGGCGCACCCTGAGCTCACTCACGGTGCGCGTATAAGAATTCAACACCAGCGTGTGAGTATGAGCGACGCCGTTCTGCACCCGGACACCGTCCAGCAGCGAGCCTTGCGTCACGCCCGTGGCCAGGAAGATCGCATCGTCCGACACGAGCTCCTCCAGCGAGTAGCGGCGCTTGAAATCGCTGACACCGGTGCGCTCGGCGCGCGCGCGTTCATCATCGTTACGGAACACCAGCCGGCCCTGGAATTGGCCGCCGACGCATTTCAGCGCCGCCGCTGCCAGCACGCCCTCAGGCGCGCCGCCTTGGCCGACATACATGTCGATGCCGGTTTCCGGCTTGGTGCAATTGATGACGCCAGCGACGTCGCCATCGGTGATGAGATGCACGCGGCAGCCTGCTTTGCGCAGCGCGCTGATGATCTCCGCGTGACGCGGGCGATCCAGCACGCACACGCCGATATCTTCGACGCGGCAGCCCTTGGCCTTCGCCAACGCCTTCGCGTTCTCATCGGCCGGTTTGTCGAGATCGACGATACCGGCCTCAAAGCCGGGGCCAATCGCCAGCTTGTCCATGTACGTGTCGGGCGCATGCAACAGCCCGCCGCGCGGCGCGAACGCGATCACGGCCAGCGCATTGGCCATGGCTTTGGCCGTCAGCGTCGTGCCTTCGAGCGGATCAAGCGCGATGTCGAGTTCAACGCCTTTGCCGGTGCCGACCTCTTCACCGATGTAAAGCATCGGCGCTTCGTCGCGCTCGCCTTCGCCGATAACGATCCGCCCCTTCATCGGCATGGCGTTGAGCGCGGTGCGCATCGCATCGACAGCGGCCTGGTCGGCGGCCTTCTCATCACCCCGGCCTGCCAGCTTGGCGGCCGCGATCGCGGCGGCGATCGGCACGCGCGCGGCCGAGAACGCGAGATCGTCGGTGATGTTGTGCATGACTGGCTCCGAAAACTTGGCGCAGGCTTTGAAGCGGCGCCCGCCGCGCCGTCAAGGGTGAACGTCGTCAGGGCTTACTCTGCGGCAGCGGGCGCCGCGTTGGATTGCAGAAACCGCTTCAGATTGCGCGCTGCCTGGCGGATGCGCTGCTCGTTCTCCACCAGCGCGATACGCACATAGCCATCGCCATACTCGCCAAAGCCCGCGCCTGGCGCGACGGCGATTTCCGCCCCTTCCATCAAGCGCTTGGCGAACTCGACCGAGCCCAGATGCTGGAACTGCGCCGGCAGCGGCGCCCAGCAGAACATCGACGCCGTCGGCTTGGGAATGGTCCAGCCCGCCTTGGTGAAGGTGTCCACCAGCACGTCGCGGCGGTGATGATAGGTCGCGCGCATTTCTGCAACGCAGTCCTGCGGCCCGTTGAGCGCGGCCGCGGCGGCCACCTGCACCGGCGTGTAAGCGCCATAATCCAAGTACGATTTCACCCGCGCCAGCGCCGCGATCAGGCGCTCATTGCCCAGCGCAAAGCCGACGCGGAAGCCCGCCATCGAATACGTCTTCGACAGCGTGTTCACTTCCACCGCGACATCGAGCGCGCCGTCGACCTGCAGCACTGACGGCGGCGGCGGACCCTCGAAATAAATCTCCGAATAGGCCATGTCCGACAGAAGATACATCTCGTACTTCTTCGCCAGCGCCACCGCGTCCTTGTAGAATTCGAGATCGACCGTCTGCGCTGTCGGGTTGGCCGGATAGCACGTGACCATCGCGATCGGCGGCGGCACCGAATGGCGCACCGCACGCTCGATGCCGCGCAAATATTGCTCCGGCGAATGTGCTTCCACAGAACGGATCACGCCGCCCGCCATGATGAAGCCGAAAGCATGGATCGGATACGAGGGATTGGGCGATATGATCACATCGCCCGGCGCCGTGATCGCCTGCGCCAGATTGGCGAAACCTTCCTTCGAACCCAGCGTGGAAACGATCTGCGTATCGGGATTAAGCTTCACGCCGAAGCGGCGGTCGTAATAGCCGGCCATCGCCTTGCGCAGACCGGCGATGCCGCGCGAGGCGCTATAGCGATTGGTGCGCGGCTTTCGCGCCGTTTCGCAGAGCTTCTCCACGATGTGCTCCGGCACAGGCAGATCGGGATTGCCCATGCCGAAATCGACGATGTCGACGCCTTGTGCGCGCAGCCGCGCCTTCAGCTTGTTGACCTCCTCGAACACGTAAGGCGGGAGGCGGCGGATTTTGTGAAAGTCGGCGGAACTCATGACGCGGCGCGCTCAAGGCTCGTGCGTTTGACGGGTCTCTTCGAGCACCTCTTGCGCCTCTTCGACGAAGCCCGAGGGATCTTCCGGCGGCGCCGGCTCGGCGCGCGGATGGGCCTTCATCTCGGCGGCGGCGGCGAGCAGGTCGCGCTCGACCTCGTTCCAATATTGCGGATCGGTGTTCGCCTGGATGGCGCGTGGCACCGAGCGCAGCGCGGGGTAGGATTCATCGTTCGCTGCGTTGCGCTGCTCGAACCATGCGGGGACTTCACCGGACGTGCTGATGCACCCGCCCAGGCTCACAAGCCCCAGCACAGCCGCTATGGCGATGGTTCCGCGCATCCAATGCCTTCCCTGGCCGCCCGTTCGGCCCCCACTTGTCACTATACCAGGGTCCGCCTTTGCGCCACCACGCGAAGCGGCATTACACTGACGCCAAAGGGAGAAAGCTGATGAGCGAAGCCGGAAGCAAGGCGCCGCGGTCCGCCGAATCGGCCGGTCCGGCCAGCGCCGCCAAGGCGGCGCCCAAGCGGCGGCGGAAGAAGAAAGCCGCCGCCCCGCCTGCTGCCGCCCCGGCCGCCGAGGCGAAGGCGACGCTGGTCCCAAAGCTCGCCCCGCACCCGGTGCAACCTACAGGCGCCGCCGAGCCCAAGCCGCTCAACGAAGTCATCATGGAGCAGACCGCCGACAGCCTCGCGGCGCTCTCGGCCAATCTCACCCAGGCGATGACGCAGGCCAACCAGGTCTTCTCCACCGCCTTCATCGAGCAAGCCAAGGACCCCGCGCAATGGCAGCCCGATCCGCTCGGCATGCAAGGCGCGCTCAACGATGTCTGGTCGCACCTCGCGCAACAGCCCGAGACGCTGCGCGAAGCGCACGCCAATCTCTGGCAGCGCTACGCCGAAATCTGGCAGCGGCACGCCGCCTACATGCTGACGGGCCAACAGCCCGACCAGGGCCCCGTGCGCGACAAGCGCTTCCGCGATCCCGAGTGGCGCTCCAATCCCGCCTTCTCGATGCTGCGCGAATCCTATCTCGCCACTGCAGACTTCATCACCGATCTCGTTCAGCGCACTGAGGGCGTCGATGACGCCACCAAGCGCAAGGCCGCCTTCTACATCAAGCAAGCCGTCGACGCCGCTTCGCCCTCCAACTTCCTGATGACCAACCCCGCGGCGCTCCGCGCGCTCTTCGCCACAAAGGGCGAGAGCCTCATCAAGGGCATCGAGAATCTCACCGAAGATTTGAAGCGCGGCAAAGGCATGCTCGCGATCACGCAAACCGATCTCGACGCCTTCGAAGTCGGCAAGAATGTCGCTACCGCCCCCGGCAAGGTCATTTTCCGCAACCGCGTGTTCGAACTCATCCAGTACGCACCCAGCACCGAGAAAGTGCACGAGGTCCCGCTGCTGATCTTCCCGCCCTGGATCAACAAATTCTACATCCTGGATCTCCAGCCCAAGAACTCGATGATCCGCTGGCTCACCGATCAGGGCCATACCGTCTTCCTCGTCTCCTGGGTCAACCCAGACGAGGACATGGCTGACGTGTCGTTCGAAGACTACATGCGCGAAGGCGTCTACGCCGCTGTCGATGCCGTCGAGAAGGCAACCGGCGTCGATCGCATGAACACCGTCGGCTATTGCGTCGGCGGCACGTTGCTCGCCGCCACGCTCGCGCACATGGCCAAAGTTGGCGACAAACGCATCCAAAGCGCCACCTTCTTCGCCAGCCAGGCCGACTTCAAATGCGCCGGCGACCTGCTCGTGTTTTCCGACGAAGCCGGCATCAAATTCCTCGAAGGCAAGATGGAGCAGGCCGGCGGCGTGCTCGACGCCCAGACCATGGCCGATACCTTCAACTCACTGCGGTCGAACGATCTCGTCTGGAATTACGTCGTTGACAATTACTACATCGGCAAGCAGCCCCCGCCGTTCGATCTGCTCTACTGGAACGCCGATCAAACACGCATGCCGAAGGCGCTGCATCTCTTCTACCTACGCAAATTCTACCGCGACAACGCCCTCAGCAAGGGCGAACTCGAACTCATGGGCGAAAAGCTTTCGCTCAACGACGTCACCATCCCGATCTTCATGCAAAGCTCGCGCGAAGATCACATCGCGCCGGCGCAGAGCGTCTACAACAGCGCCAAGGCGTTCGGCGGCGGCGAGGTCGAATACATCGTCGCGGGCTCCGGCCACATCGCCGGCGTCATCAATCACCCCGCCGCCAACAAGTACCAATACTGGACCAACCGCAATCTCAAAGGCTCGCTCGAAGACTGGCAGGCCTTCGCCGAAGAACACCCGGGCTCCTGGTGGCCCTACTGGGACGCCTGGCTCAGCAAGCGCAGCGGCCCCGACGTCCCCGCGCGCACGCCGGGCGATGGCGAACTCAAACCGCTCTGCGATGCGCCCGGCGAATACGTGAAGGTGCGCTCGTCTGAATGATGCGGCGCCGCTGCGCGGCGGATAGAGCCGCCCTCTATCCAACACGCCGGCCGAGGACCGCAGGTCTTCAGACCCGCATTTAAGCCGAAGATTCAAGCATCCGCACCGCGGCCCCCAGCGCGCGCATCGCCAATCAATCCGACCGACTTCAGCTGCGCGTACAATCGCGCCTATGCAAACATCGAAGCCCTTTCTCACCCAGCACCGCCGCCAGAGGCTCGTCCTCTGGGCGCTGGCGTTGCTGGCGTGGATCGCGGACATCTGGCTTGCCGGCAGAAACACGAGCGTGCGTCACGAGCGCCGACGCACGCACCACGGCGCGCTCCACCATCTCAGACAAACAATCGCCCGCCTTGTGCTGCTGCGCGCACACGATTTCGCCCGCGCACGTTCGCGCGCATCAAGCTTTCCTCACGCCGGCCGCAAGCTGCGCCCCGCACATCTCAAGCGCTCCTATATCGGCGGAAAACTGCGCCGCGCGCTGAAGCGCCAGAATATGCGCGACCAGATCGCCGTCCTGCTCGACGCGCTCACGCATCTCGACATCTGGGCCAAGCGCTACATCGCCCGCATCAAAAACGGCCTAACCCGCCTCTGGCCGCGCCGTACCTCGCGCACGCGCGCACAAGCGATCCGCATCGCCTTCGCGCCGCCGCCCGCCTTCGCCGACAGCTCATAGTTTCCGCGCAACGACCGCGGACGTCCCCACTGCCTTGCGAGGTTCGCAAGCGCAGCCGCTAGTCCTGCGCGCTAGCTCAACCCAGCGCCCTCGTCCAAGCCCAGCGCCAGATTCAAATTCTGCACAGCCGCCCCGCTCGCGCCTTTGCCCAGATTGTCCAACAGCGCCACCAGTCGAACCTGCTCGTCTGAACCGAATACAAAGAGGCGCAATCGATTGGTGCCGTTGAGACCTTCTGGATCAAGTGTCTTCATCGCAACGCTCTCCTTCAACGGCACGACCTCGACAAAGCGCTCGCCTGCGTAACGATCAGCCAACACAGCATGCACATCAGCCAACCTCGGATGACCATTCAGCTCCCACAAGTTCAGCGGCACTTCGACGATCATTCCCTGCCGATAACGACCAACAGCGGGCGCAAAGATGGGCGGGAAACACAACCCCGCATGTATCTGCATTTCCGGTACATGCTTGTGTTGTTGCGACAGCCCGTAAATCCGAAACGGAACGCGCGTAAACGTTGGCGACGTTTCATCCTCGAATTCGGCGATCATCGCCTTTCCACCACCCGAATAGCCACTCACGGCGTTCACCGAGACAGTGTGATCCCACGGCAGCACCAACGGATCGCTTTCCACCAGCGGCCGCACCAGTGCGATGAACCCAGTCGGATAACAACCCGGATTGGAAATCCGCTTCGACGCAGCAATCTTCGCGCGCTGATCCTTCGCCATCTCGGCAAAGCCATAAGTCCAGTCCGGCGCGACGCGAAAAGCGGTCGAAGCGTCGATCACCTTCACCGCATCGTTTTCGACCATGGCCACCGCTTCGCGCGCCGCTTCATCCGGCAAACACAGGATCACCGCATCGACGCTGTTCAGCAGCCGCTTGCGCTCGCTCGCGTCCTTGCGCTTGTCCGCTTCGATCGAAACGAGCGTGATGTCGCGCCGCCCCTCGAGCCGCTCGCGAATCTGCAAGCCTGTAGTGCCGGCTTCTCCGTCGATGAAAACTTTCGCCGTCACAGCGTGAACTCCCACCAACCCACCAACTTCCCAACCGTCGCCAGGCCCAAAGCCAAGAAGAATGCAGCCAACGCAAGCGCCAGCGCGACTGCGAACCAGAACATCGAAGGATTGTCGGCGCGCCGCACCACCGGGCCGGTCAGCGAGGCGATCTCACCGGTGCGCAGATTGTTGAGCGTGATCCAGATCAGAAAACCCGACACCGCGATGCTCATAATCAAAGTCGCGCCGTCGATCATCATGCGCTTGCTCCAGACCCAACTCATAGAAACAAAACGGGCGCTTCCCGTGAGAGAAGCGCCCGTCGAAACCAGAAATGAAGTGCGATTAGCGCTTCGAGAACTGGAAGCTGCGGCGGGCCTTCGCCTTGCCGTACTTCTTACGCTCGACCACGCGCGGGTCGCGGGTCATGAAGCCGGCATGCTTCAGCGCCGGACGCAGTTCCGGCTCATAATCGGAGAGCGCCTTGGAGATGCCATGGCGAACCGCGCCGGCTTGGCCCGAAAGGCCCGAGCCAGTCACCGTGCAGATCACGTCGAACTCGCCTTCGCGGTTCGTCACCTTGAACGGCTGGTTGATCATCATGCGCAGCACCGGACGCGCGAAGTAAGCGTCGGAGGTTTTGCCGTTGATGGTGATGACGCCCTTGCCGGGCTTCACCCAGACGCGTGCAACGGCGTTCTTGCGCTTGCCGGTGGCGTAGGCGCGGCCGAATTGATCGACTTTGCGCTCGCGCACGATCGCTTCATGCGTGCCGCTCGTCGGCACGCCAGCGTTGCCGGTCATTTCGCCGAGAGATTCGAAGCCTTGCTGAATATCGCTCATGGCTTAGCCGATCCTCGAGTTCTTGCGGTTCTTGGATTTGAAATCGATCGTGACGGGGTTCTGCGCCGCGTGCGGATGCTCAGCGCCGGCATAGACGCGCAGCTTGCCGAGTTGCTTGCGCGCCAGCGGGCTTTCCTTCGGCATCATGCGCTCGACAGCCTTTTCCAGCACGCGCTCAGGATGCTTGCCGCTGAGCACCTGGCCCGCAACGCGCTCCTTGATGCCGCCCGGGTGGCCGGTGTGGCGGTAATAGACCTTGTCGGTCAGCTTCTTGCCGGTGAACGCCACCTTCTCCGCGTTGATGACGACGACATGGTCGCCGGTATCGATATGCGGGGTGAAGTCCGCGCGATGCTTGCCGCGGAGCCGAAGGGCGATGAAAGACGCGAGGCGGCCGACCACAGCGCCTTCCGCATCCACCACGATCCAGCCGTGGGTGATCTCGGAAGCCTTGGCCGAGCGCGTCGATTGGGTGCGCATGAGGTTCTGGTCCTGAAGAAAGGAAGGCGCGCGTGTAGTGGAGACGCAAATTGCAGTCAAGCGATCTTGTTTTTGGCTTCAGGATCCGCCACTTACGGTTGTGGTAACATTCTACCACCGGCCAGACGTACGCACACCAGCGCCGCCATCCAGAGCACTGCCGCCACCGCCTGATGTAACAAGCTCGGGGCCAGAGCCGCGACGCTGAGCACGCTGGCGATCCCCAGCCCCACCTGCCCGAGCGCCAAGAAGCCAACAGCCAGCGCCGCCCAGCGCCCCGCGCCCTCGCCTTTGACTAGGCCAAAGCCGGCGAGCACGAGCGCCGCCAACGCGATGAGATATCCGGTGGTCCGATGCAGCAGATGCTGCGTGGCGTGGTCCTCCGTGAAATTCCTCCAGATCGGATCAAGCCCGAACGCACTGGAGGGAACCCACTCCCCGCCGATCCGAGGCCAATCCACGTACGCAGCGCCGCCATCGCTTCCCGCGAGCAGCGCGCCGAACATCACCTGCACGAAGATGAGTCCCATCAGCGTCGCCGGCGCCCAGCGCGGCACGCCGACCGCGGACGGCTTTTTCGGCCAATCGAAAGCGCCGATCGCCACCCATAGCCCAAGCGCCAGGATCACGAACGCCATCGCCAAATGGATCGCCAAGCGGAAGGGGCTGACATCGAGCCTGTCGAACAGCCCGCTCGTCACCATCCACCAGCCGATCGCACCCTGCAGGCCGCCCAGCGCAAACAGCACCGCAGTCACGCGAAATCGCCCACGCAAGCGGCCGGTGAACAGGAAAAACAGCGCCGGCAGGGCGAACGCGAGGCCGATCATCTTGCCCAGGAAGCGATGCCCCCACTCCCACCAATAGATCGTCTGGAATTGCTGGAGCGTCATGCCCTCGTTCTGGGTCTGGTACTCCATGGTGCGCTGGTAGAGCCGGAACTCTTCGTTCCAGCGCTCGGCCGTCAGCGGCGGCGTCAGCCCCTTGGTCAAATCCCATTCGGTGATGGAAAGGCCGCTATCGGTCAGCCGCGTCGCCCCGCCGACCAGAATCATCGCCAGCACCAGGGCGCAGATCACCAGCAGCCAGTGGCCTACCCACGGCTCGCGCGGGGGCCAAATGTCAGCGTCGCGGCTCATGGGCGAGGGTTTGGCCTATCGGTCGCGCCCCCGAAAGGCGACGCGCCGCCGCGCCGGGTGCTAGCAAGCAGTGATGGAGACCCGAACCCGCAAAGCCGTCGGCTGCGCCGCACTACTGGCGTACCTCGCCATCTACGCGATCTTCGCCGCCAGTCTGGGCGCGACGCTTCTGCCGGTGCTGCCGTTCTGGGCCGAACTCGTCTTCTACATCGTCGCCGGCGTGATCTGGGTCGTGCCGCTGAAACCTCTGTTCAGCTGGATGAAGCGCGGCGGCTAAAAAAGAAACCGCCCCGGAGCGAGGCTCCGAGGCGGCTCACTTACTCTGGCTCCCGCCTCTTTAGTTCGAAAGCAGGATCGAGAGGATCACGCCCGTGGCGACGCCGACCAGCAGGTATTCGCCGGAGCGATCGTCACGCACATAGTGGTAGCCACGCGGCGGTTGACGCAGGTGCGAGCGGCGCCAATCGACTTGGCGATAATGCGCACGCTCGTAGCTCGGCAGGCGATCGCCGCGGCGCCAGCGGTTCGAATGGCGATAGTCGCGGCGTGCTTCGCGCAAATCACGGCGCGCTTCACGCAGATCGCGGCGCTCTTGCTGAACATGACGTTCCGCACGGCGGACATCGCGCTCATTGCCACCGCGCCAGCTTTGCGCGCTGGCGACACCGCTGCCGAGCGTGCCGGCGGCGACAATGGCGGCGAGCGCAGTCGTTGCAAACTTCTTCATAACAGGTGCTCCTCTTTCGCGAGATCTTCGTCATCTCGTTGGGTGCGAAAGTACGGACGCGGCGCTGAACCTGCTCTGAGGAGGTGTCTCAGTGTGCATACGTGTTGGCGCCAAGTCTTGGCGCATGGCGTTGTTGACACAGAACGACACATCTCCGCTGCACATGCTGCAGCGTGCTGCTCTCCACAAGCTGGAGGGAACAATCTTGCGCGGCATCACGTTACGCCTTGCCCCACGGGCGTGAGGGGGTTAGCACGGACGCGAAAGAGCGCTCCGCTTCCCGCCTGCGCGCTCGTGCGCCTCTCCTTTGCGGAGCCAGCGGGATTTTTCGTGCGTTTCGCGCGTTGTCCGGAGCCTCATCAGAGGGAGAGATCACGCGTGCCTCACGACGGCGCCCAAGCCGCATCACGAGTCGAGCCCCCGCCCCCGCTCGATATCCGCGCGCACGCGCTCTTCCTCGATCTCGACGGCACGCTCGTGGACATCGCCGCCCGACCCGAAGACGTCATCGCCGGCGACTCTCTGCGCACGCTGCTGCGCGGGCTTGCTGAAAAGCTCGATGGCGCGCTCGCACTGATCACCGGCCGCACGATCGAAAGCGCCGAAGCCGTGCTGGGTGACGCGGCCGAGAACATCGCCGGCCTTCACGGCTTCGAATGCCGCTTCAACGGCGAGATCACGCGCGCACATGACGATCTCTCCGCCGTGGCAGATGCGCTCAAGGAAGCAAAGGCAATGGTCGCCGACGGCGCCTTGCGCGCCCGCATTGAAGACAAGACCGCCGGCCTTGCCTTGCACTATCGCGACGATCCCTCAGCCGGACCCTCCGTGCGCCGCATCGCCGAGACATTGGCTGAAAAGCACGGGCTTAGCGTGCTCGAAGGCAAAATGGTCGCCGAGCTCACCTTCGGCGTGCGCAACAAGGGCGATGCGCTCGCCGCCTTCATGCAAGAGGCGCCGTTCAAAGGCCGCACCCCCATCGCCATCGGCGATGACGTCACCGATGAAGACGCATTTCGCGCCGCTGCGAACGGCGGCGGTTACGGCATTCGCGTCGGCGATCTCCAGCATAGCGCCGCGCGCTTCCGTTTTGCCGACACCGCCGCCGTCATCGCCTGGCTCGAAACGGGAGTCGCCGCATGAGCACGCTCGATCTCGCGCCCATCGGCAATTGTGCGCAAAGCGCGCTGATCGACCGTAACGGGCGCTATGTGTGGGCCTGCGTGCCGCGCATCGACGGCGATCCGATGTTTAGCGCATTGATGGCGGGCAAGCCGCTTGATGAAGCCGATCACGGCGTCTGGGCTGTGGACCTCATCGATCAGGTCAGCGCCGAGCAGCACTATGAGCGCAACACGCCGATCCTTGTCACAACGCTGACCGATGCGCGCGGCGCCGTGCTTGAGATTACCGATTTCTGCCCGCGCTATCGCCGCCATAACCGGCTCTATCGTCCGAACGCCTTCGTCCGCATCTTGAAGCCGCTCAATGGTGTGCCGCGCATCCGCATGCGACTTAAGCCCAGCGTGGACTGGGGCGCGCACACGGCCGAAACCACCTCAGGCTCGAACCACATCCGCTTCCGCGTGCCCGGCGTGATGCGGCTCTCCTCTTCAGCGCCGATCTCGCACGTGCTGAGCGAGCGCGTCTTCCGGCTCGAGCAAGAGCACGTCTTCTTTCTCGGCCCCGACGAGCCGTTCGAGGACGACCTCCGTTCGCGCGTTGCGGCCATGCACGATCACACGCGCCTCTATTGGCGCCGCTGGGTGCGCGGGCTGGCGACGCCGCTCGAATGGCAATCCGACGTCATCCGCGCTGCGATCACGCTGAAGCTCTGCGTGCACGAAGAGACCGGCGCCATCGTCGCGGCGATGACGACCTCCGTCCCGGAATTTCCCCATAGCGGCCGCAACTGGGACTATCGCTTCTGCTGGCTGCGCGACGCTTACTACACCGTGCAAGCACTCAATCGCCTTGGCGCCACCGACATCTTGGAGGGCTATCTCAGCTACCTGCGCAACATCATCGACGAAACCCCGAGCGGCCGCATCCAACCCGTCTACGGCGTCGGCATGGAGCCGATCCTGCAGGAAGCCATCGTCGAAAGCCTGCCCGGCTACCGCGGCATGGGCCCGATCCGCATCGGCAATCAGGCGCACGAGCATCATCAGCATGATGTCTACGGCCAGATTGTGCTTTCGACCGTGCAAGCGTTCTACGACACACGCCTCTTACGTCCGCCGACGCTCGACGATTTCGCCGCGCTCGAAACCGTCGGCGAGCGCGCGTACGACGTTTACCTGAAGCCGGATGCTGGCCTTTGGGAATTCCGCACCAAGGCTTCGATCCACACCTATTCGACACTGATGTGCTGGGCCGCCTGCGATCGCCTCGCTAATGCCGCGCAGCGCCTTGGCCTCGCCGACCGCGAACATTTCTGGCGCGCGCGCGCCACTGAAATGCGCAACGCCATCGAAACCCGCGCCTGGAGCGACAAACTCAACCGCTTCACCGCAACGCTCGGCGGGCAGGAAATGGACGCAAGCCTCCTGCAGATGCTGGATACGCGCTTCGTTTCGCCCGACGATCCGCGCTTTGCCGGCACGCTCGAAGGCCTGGAGCGCGAACTCCGCCGCGGCGATCACGTACTGCGCTATGCCGACGAAGACGATTTCGGCAAACCGGAAACCGCTTTCAACTTCTGCACCTTCTGGCTGATCGAAGCGCTGCACTTGGTCGGGCGCCGCGAAGAAGCGCGCACACTGTTCGAACAAATGCTCGCGCGCCGCACGCATTCGGGCCTGCTCTCCGAAGATTGCGACCTGGAGACGGGCGAACCTTGGGGTAATTTCCCGCAAACCTATTCATTGGCGGGGCTCATCAATTGCGCGGTCCTGCTTAGCAATCCGTGGAGCACCGTTCGTTGAGTAGATTGATCGTCGTCTCCAATCGCGTCTCCCCGCCCGCGCCTGAAGGCGCGTCGAGCCAAGGCGGTCTCGCCATGGCGATCTCCGCGGCGCTGCGCGAATATAGCGGCATCTGGTTTGGCTGGAGCGGCAATGCAACGCCGCACTACACCGGCCAGATTTCGATGCAACGCGTGGGCGGCGTCACCGTCGCCACCATCGATCTCGAAGATCAGGACATCGAAGAGTATTACAACGGCTACGCCAATCGCACGCTATGGCCGCTCTTCCACTATCGCATCGACCTGACGCAGTACGAGCGCTCCTATGGCGAAGGCTATGCGCGCGTGAACAAGCGCTTCGCCGAAACGCTGGTGCCGTTGATCGAGCCGGACGACATTGTCTGGATTCAGGATTATCACCTCATTCCGCTCGGACGCGAATTGCGTGAGCGCGGCGTCAAGAACGCCATCGGCTTTTTCCTGCACATCCCTTGGCCCGCGCGCGAACTGATGCTGACGCTGCCGCGTCATCGTCAGCTGGTCGAAGCGCTCTTCCACTATGACGTGATCGGCTTCCAGACCGAGGAATGGAAGAGCGCCTTCCAAAGTTACGTCATGAACGATGTCGACGGCATGGCGCTTTCCGACGGCCGTGTTCGCGCCTTCGGCCGCACTGTGCGGCCGCAAGCTTTTCCGATCGGCATCGACGCTGAAGGCTTCGCTGCGCTGAGAAGCTCGCCTGTCGCGCAGGAAAGCTTCACCCGTATGCAGGAAAGCAAGGACGGGCGCCGCATGCTGCTCGGCGTCGATCGGCTCGACTATTCCAAAGGCATCGACGAACGCATGCTCGCTTTCGAGCGGCTCTTGAACGAAAGCCCGGAGCTGAAGGGCGAGATCTTCCTGCTACAAATTTCAACGCGGACACGCAGCCAGGTCGAAGCTTACCAGGACATGGTCTCGCGGCTCGATTCACTTTCAGGTCGAATAAATGGCGCCTTCGCCGAGATGGATTGGGTGCCGATCCGCAGCGTTCACCGCATGCACACACGCGAAGAACTCGCCGGCATCTATCGCGCCGGCGACGTTGCGCTGGTGACCCCGCTCCGCGA
Organism: Pseudomonadota bacterium; assembly: GCA_023410295.1. Taxonomy (GTDB): domain Bacteria; phylum Pseudomonadota; class Alphaproteobacteria; order Caulobacterales; family Aquidulcibacteraceae; genus Vitreimonas. Next base: position 14,811 of record JAEYPY010000003.1, read on the forward strand.
CGGCATGAACCTTGTCGCCAAAGAGTACGTCGCCGCTCAGGACGAGGCCAATCCCGGCGTCCTCATCCTCTCGCGCTTTGCCGGCGCCGCCCAGCAGATGCGCGAGGCGCTGATCGTCAATCCCTTCAGTCAGGAAGACGTGGCCGACGCCATTCGGCGCGCGCTGGCGATGCCGGTGGAAGACCGCCGCCGCCGCTGGCGGGCGCTGATGGACGGGGTCGAGCGCGAGGATATCCTCGCCTGGCGCAATGCCTTCGTCGCCACGCTCCACGAGGCGCGCGACGAAGCGGCGCGTCAGGGACGCCCCCGGCCCCGCATTGCAGCTACCGGAAATGACGGCTAAGAGACCCTCCCCGCGCCGTCGGAAGGCGCGCGGGTCAGTCGGAGCGTGGCGCAGCCCGGTTAGCGCACCTGTCTGGGGGACAGGGGGTCGGAGGTTCGAATCCTCTCGCTCCGACCAAGTGAAAACAAGCGCTTAGGGACAAAAGCGCTCGGGAATGGTGGGCGTCGGGGACGCATAAGGGACACAAACCCTTAGCGGTGCCCTGACTGGGAGGCACACATGAACGAGCTTTTGGCCGCGTTCGAGAACCTAACTGCACCCCAAGCAGAGGTGATCTCGTCCGCCACGACACTCCTGTCTGCATTGCTGGTTGCTCTAGTAGCGCCGCTTACGTTTCACCTACTCACCCGGGGTGGCGTCAAAGGGTTCAACGAGGCCGTCGGTGATCTCAAGCAGGCCGCGAGCCGCGCGAAAACGCAATCGGATACGATCGGCAGCGCGATGGGCACAATCACTCAGGTGTCAGGCCGGGTGAATGAACTCGGGATTCTGCTCGCTTCCGTTCAGGAAGCATTGGCCAACACACAAAACACGTTGCTTGAGGAGCGGAGTTCCTCGCCGCCCCCTGGCGATGCAGGATCGGAAAGCGCGCGCGAGCGTGTAAAGACGCTATGGCGGGCGCTGCAGGAGCGCGTTGAGCAAGCCGCGTCCAGCCCCACGATCCATGGCAGCACTCGCGCACGCTATGCACGGATGGACCGCCGCAGCTATTGGACATTGATCGAAACCCTGCTGGACGAAGGCTATCTCACCGGGGATCGCGAGCGCTGGCGCGATGCCTATCGGCTAGGTGCGGCCGCAAAGAACCAGGCCGAAGTCACGCCCGAAGAAGCACGTCGCATGAGCGAGATCGAGCAGGCGCTACGGGATGTACTGCCCAGGCCGACTACCAGCAGCGCGCCAGAGGCAAATACCCCTGCGCTGCGCATGCCCACGGCGCCGCGTGACCAACTCGGCCAAGCTTTGCGCACAGCCCCACCGCGCCGGCCCCCGCAGATCAATCCGGAACCGCCGCCAGCGCATTGAGGAGCGCACTTTTTGAATACCCCGAACCGGGCGCTGATTAGTCAGCAGCGACGAGCAGCGCTGCGATCGCGGCATCTCCCGTGCGTCCCGCTTGATCCTCGCAAGCGGCCACCCAAAATTCCCTGCTGCAAGGGGTCGCTCAGAATGGAGCGACAAATGTCCGACGACGAAAAGAAGCACATTACGTCTGCCGCCAACCTCATGGGCCACCTTTCTCTGAAGGGCGAGCCCGGCTCGGTTTATCGAAGCGTTCGCCCCAAGCGCCGCCACAAGGGACAATTGAATGACGGCCGATGGGCGCCGGGCTATGGTCCCGACGCAAAGAAGAAACCGAGTGCCTGAGTTCTACGCCCCTCGCGAGCCGTCGCCCATCGCGCCCCGGCACACACGGCGACAGTCCCCGGTGTCAGTGGCGTTGGAAGCGTTGGGCGGCGGCTTCCTGATTGCGCTCCTGATCTACGCCGCTCTCTCACTGAGCAGCTGTGCAAGCCCCGCTGCTGATCGGCTCGCCTTTGCCGAACCGCGAGAGACGATTCCAGCGTACCTCATCGACCCAGAGGGCGACTATCCGCTCGACGTGCACAGCGTGGTTGGACAAGTGGTGGTGATCGATCCCCCTATCACGGCATTCTGCCGAGACGGGTGGGTCTCGTATAGCCAACATCGAAGAGGCACCTGCGGCGGCCATCGCGGCGTGGAACGCTGGGTCAATCGGCCAACGTCCTGAGCGAGCCCTCTAAGGGGAGCCATCATCGTCGGTCCGATCATCCTTCGGCCTGAATGGCACGATCTCCGGTGTCTCGCCCGGTTTCAGCTTTAGGCTCATGGCGGCAGGATCAGGTAAACTGACAATGCGCCATGCCGTGACGAACCACCGCGTGAATGTCGGTATGCCTCCGAAGCTCTCGGCCGGAGCCTCAGCGAGTGTGAAGTCAAAATCGTTCAGAAGCGTCACGTCGAAGGCTTCACGCAGCCCCCTGATCATTTGATTGAATGTTGCACGCGTGGCACAGATCAGTAGCGCGTCGAGAACGTCGTAGTTGCACGTCGCATACGGGCCCAGTTCGCGTGGTTCAGGGTGCAACTCGCCGACACCGCGGATGAACATAAGCTCGTGCTCGGGGCGATAGCTGGCATATTGCTGCCCTTCAATGTAGGCGCGGAAATCTGGCGGTGTTTTGAAGCGCCGCCCTCTCAGGCTGCCGAGGTACTCGCTTGATTCATCTGAAGTGTAGCCGGCTGCGCGATAGCCCGCCGGAAACCAGCGTACTGTCAGATTATCTTTGCTCGTAATCTCAGCAGTGATTTCGATGCGCGGCTTGACGTTGTAGGCGTTCCCCACTTCCTTCGCCCTGCGCACCAACTCGGTCATATTCAGGTTCGCCCAGTGACCAATCTCCGCGATTGGCCTGGAAGGCTGTTCATCGAACCAGTCATGAAGCTCACGTAGCACGCGCCAGCTATGCCCACTTCCGTGCTCCATATGCTCGGTCAGGCTTAGCCGGCCCATCTCCGACGTCAGATGCGCGAGGTAATGATGCGCGGTCCGGTGAGCGTGCCAGGCAAGCGGGCTAATCTGTGGGAGCGACGGGCGCCCCCGGCGCGTGTTGCTCCTGCGGGCCATTTGGCAAGTAGACGGCTATAACGCCGGCCGACAAGGCGAATTCCGCACGCCCGCACAGGCGGACCTCCGGGCGAGGCAGCGAGTTACACCGATGAAAGGAGCAATGCATGCCACGCGAGCTGATCGATACCGGCACGGACAAGCGTTACGTGCGCCGCAACAAGAAAGGCGAGTTCAAGGAGAGCGACGACGTAGGCCGGTCACTGGCCGCCGATCGCAGGAAGAAAGCCAAGACGGTCGCGAAGAAAGGCGAAGGCGACCGCGGCGACCAGCCGAGGAAGGCCGCCAAGAAAGGCGGGGCGAAGAAGGCACGAACGCAGCGCTAACGCGCCATCCGCCTCATTTTGCGCTTGGGCAACTTCTCGCCGAATGCGGACATGCCGGACCGGGGAAATCGAGCTAGGATCGGCGCGTGAGCCCTTACGTTACAACTTGGCTGATCCAGGGAGCCGCGCTTCTGGCGGTCCTCGCGAGTTTTTTTGCACGCACACCGTGGATGTTCATCGTCGCCGTGGCGTTGATAGTTCTAATGATGGTTTGGCCGCGTTGCCGGAAATGCCGGTTGCCGACGTTCTGGCAAAAGCCACCATCCGCGCCTGACCACTTCGTCTACTATATCGGCAAGCGCCTAAACCCATTGCCGCCTCGCACATGCTCTCGATGCGGGGAGGACTTGACGATCTGAATGGCCGCTTCGGGCCCGCGCCAGGCCGGCGGGGAAATATTTCGAGTGACCGGCTCGCTCCAAACAAGCCGTTGCCGCCCTGCCCGTCAATTCGGCGCGCTTTCGCCGAGATCAGCCGTTGGCTGCCCGTGGACATCCTTTGCGCGCGCCCGCTAAACCAGAGGCGATGGTGATCGAGCGTGGCTGACGAGGCATCAATAATACGCAACTTGGCGACGCCGTTCCCACCCGATCGCGCGAGCATCCTCGCGCTTATTCGCGCGCGGCTTGCTGAGCGCGGAAACGCCAAAATCGAACTCTCGGTCGACCTCCCCGACGAGGAAGCTGGTCAAAATCCGGAGCGACTACGATTTGTCGCCGGAGCGCTCGACGCCCTATTCGGTGGGCAAGATTCGTCGGCTAAGCAGACGAAAGCCCGCACGCTAGTAGCAGCCGTGACGAAGGTGCTTCGTCAACCTTCGAACAGCGCTTTTGAGGCTCTCTGCCGTGTCATCCGTAACGGCAAGACCAATTCAATTGTCGATGAAACACTGACCCGTCTTATTCCGGAGCTCGCTCAACGGCGCGACGCACTATCGACGCTTGCTCGCCGACTAATCGTCGAAGCGCCGGATGTCGAAACCGTCAAAATGGGTATCGCTATCTTGGGAATATCCGGCGAGGCGGCTGACGCCTCCCTCATCCTTGAAATTGGCCAATCGGACGAATTCACACTCTACAGCGCTGTCGCGCTCACCAACCTATTGCAGGATTCCGAAGGCGAACTTTGGCGACTGGCCAAAAGCGTCCACGGTTGGGGACGTATCGCGGTCGTCGAAAGACTTGCAGGCACCCAGAACGAGCAAATCAAGGCTTGGTTACTGCGTGACGGTTTTCGTAACTCGATCATGTATGAGTACCTCGCCTACATCGCAGCGACAGCAGGCGACATGTTGCAGGCGCTGTCGGCGCCCGAGATCGACGACGAGTTGCTGGTGGCTTCAGCGGAAATACTGTCCGCGCTGATTATAGGCGGCCCTGCCGAGCAAATTGAAGACTATCGAGATGGACCGGTTGCATGTGTGGCCTTCCTCGGCCACGCCCTGGCCAGAGAAGCGCCTCCCCTAAGCGTTGTGTCGGCGGTCGCAGATATCAAGCGTCTCGGCGAGGACGAGCGGACTGAAAGGCTCAAGGCTCTGCGGGATTGGTCGCCCCAAATTTTTCTCGATATCCGAACGAGGACTGCTGCCTTCATGCAAAAACCCGGCGTACGCGCAGCGGTGGAAGCCGGCCTTCAAAGCGATGAGCCTTGGGGACAGCATTTTGTAGCAGCACAACTTGCCCCGAATTTTGGTATCGACGCTTGGCCGTATCACCTTGATCGACAGCAACGGCGCATCGGCGAAAATTGGTGGCACCTGATGCAAACCAATGATCCGAACCGCGTAGATATGGTTCTAGCGCTTGCGCGGGAACAGCTGAATCTTGCACTCGTAGGATCGGGCCCGTCGCGTGCATTGGGCATTGGGCCGGGTTATCGGGACGACGGGGCGGTTGACTTTATCGTCCAAGATTTGCGCCGATTTCCCGGCCGCGGCGCTGATTTCATCGATGTCGGCCTGCGCGGCAGATCAGTCCGGTTGAGGCACATGGCAATCAACGCGCTACGAGATTGGGGCCGCGAACGCTGGCCGGAGGGTGTCGAGAGCCTTGTCAAGGCAGCCATGCTCCGCGAGCCCGAGCAAGATGTACGGGATAGAATGAAGTTGCTGCTCGCAGGAAAGCTGACGGACTAAACATCTCGTCATCAGGCCAGATCGCTCCAATCAAGCCGTGAGCAATGTTGCAATCGCGAAGGCTCGCTTTCGCCAATTTTGTTGAAAAAGTCGGTGCGCATTTCAGCGAACGCTGATTCCTTTGCGTTGTGAGCAAGGGAGGCGGCGATGATGGGAGAGAAGTCGGGCGCGCAGGGACAGCTCTTCTACCAATTCAACCTCGATGAAGTGGTCCCTGCCGATCACATGCTGCGTAAGATCGATGCAGTGCTCGATTTATCGGATCTGCGAGCGCAACTCGCGCCGTATTACTCTCACACCGGGCGCCCTTCGATCGATCCAGAGCTGATGATCCGGATGCTCCTGATCGGCTATTGTTACGGCATCCGCTCCGAGCGGCGCTTGTGCGAGGAGGTCTCGCTCAATCTCGCCTATCGCTGGTTTTGCCGGCTGGGCATTGAGGATGCTGTTCCCGATCACTCGACCTTCTCGAAGACCCGCCACGGCCGCTTTCGCGACGCCGACATTCTGCGCAAGGTGTTCGAAACGACGGTCAGGACCTGCATGGACAAAGGCCTCGTCGGCGGCGAAGGCTTTGCAACCGACGCCAGCATCGTCCGCGCCGACGCCAACCGGCAAAATCACATCGATGGCGGCGATGATCATGATTGGACCGGCGGCGCCGGCAGCGGCCGCCCGAGCCGAGCGGTGAGCGAATATCTCAAAGGCCTCGATCGCGAAGCCGCACCGCCAAAAGAGATTTCCCTCTCCGATCCTGCGTCACGTCTGACCGCAGCGGTCGGCAGGCCCGCCTTCTTCGGTTGGTGCACAAACTATCTCATAGACGAGGAGCGGCCACGCCTCCGGCGTCGAGAGATCGAACGGCGGCGCGAACGCATCGCGCGTCGGTTCATGGTCCGGTGTCATGGCTTGGCTTCCTCCTGTTTGAGTGATTGGCGCAGCTTCGCGGCCGTCCGGTTGAACGGCGCGACGGAATCGCGAGAGGCCGCAGACGCGGCGTGAAGCAGGCGCAGCGTTGTCTCAGGGCCAAGCGCGAGCGTTCCGCGCTGCTCGCCGCTACGAACGTTCAGCATCAAGACGCCGCCCTGCCATTCGCTGCCGAGAATGTCGGTCAGCAGCAAAGGCGCGGCGTCGAGCTTCATGGCCTTGGCCGGCTTCCATGATTTGCGGGCGCGCTTGCTCATGGATCACCGCCCCGCGTTGCTGGCGTTGGGGCGATGGCCGAGCTTGTCGGCGCGCTCGCCAAAGTGTGCGGCGGCTTCCGGGGAGCGATCGCGCGGCGAGTAGATGCCGCGAGCGCGCAGGGCGGCGTATGGATCGGCAGGCTTGCCGCCGCCCTCAGCCTTGCGCCGCGCCCAGGCGAGCGCCTTGCGCAGCGCACGCGGCCAGGAGAGGCCATCGCGCTCCTGCATCGAGCGCGCGACCTTCAAAACCGCCGGTTTGCCGATTGGTCCGCCCCAGGGGTTGCGCTTTGTCATCCCGACCACCTTTGCGGTAG
>JAEYPY010000125.1 GCA_023410295.1 Pseudomonadota bacterium
GGTGCAACCAGGCCCGCAATGGGGGGCCCCGCGTCCGCGGCGGCGGCCGATCTTGCCGACGATAAGACGCGCGCGCGCAATATGGGTCTGCTCGGCGCCGCTGTCGGTTTTGCATTCATCGCCGGCCCCGCACTTGGCGCCTTCCTGATTGGCGCAGAACCGACGCGCGCTGAGTTCGCTAATGTGTGCTACGTTTCTGCCGGACTTGCGGCTGCGGCTGCGCTTTTTGCGCTGCTGCTCTTCCGCGAGACGCTGGCGAAAGCATCGCGCACCCAAGCGGGCGATCAACGCGTCAGCCGCACCGCCTTGCTGCGCTCTCGCCCTGCGCTGACGCGCTTCATTCTCGTCACCTTCCTGATGATCGCGGCGCAAGCGCTGATGGAAACGACGTTCGGTCTCTGGGCCGATGTCGAACTCCGCTGGGGCCCGCGCGAGGTCGGTTGGACCCTGGCCGCGCTCGGCGTCGGCGCGGTGTTGCTGCAAGGCGGCGGCGCGGGCGCGGCGGCGCGTATCCTCGGTGAGCGCATGACGCTGCTGATCGGGCTTGCGCTCTTCGCCAGTGGCTTTGGCGGCCTTGCGGTGTCGCATGAAGTCGCCACCATGGCGGTGTCGCTACTCGCGCTCACCATCGGGCTCGGCCTCGCCACGCCCGCGCTCAACGCGCTGATTGCTGAACAGGCGGAGGAGAAGGAGCGCGGCGAGGTGATGGGCATTTCGCAATCGGCCTCCGCGTTCGGCCGCGTCGCTGGCCCGCTTGGCGCGGGCGTGCTGTTCGATACGCTCGGCTCCGGCGCGCCCTTCGCCGCCGCGGCGCTGCTCATCCTGGCGGCGTTGTTCGTCGCGCTGGGTGAGCCGGCGAAAGCGGAAACCGCAGCGCTGCCGCGCTAATCGTCGTACGTGCGCCAAGCGCCGTCGCGATCGCGCACTTCGTACGTATCGCCGTCTTCGCGGACGCTCGGCGCGGCGAGCGGCGCTTTGCCGTGGCCGCCGGGAATGTCGAGCACATAGGTCGGCTGCGCGAGGCCGGAGGCGCGCTGATGTAGCTCGCGCGTCAGCGCCTGGCCTTCGGCGATGCTGCAGCGGAAGTGCGATGTGCCGGGCGCCTTGTCCAAATGGTGCAAGTAATAGGGCTTCACCCGCGCCTCGACCAAGCCGCGCATCAGCGCTTCCAGCGTATCGGCATCGTCATTGACGCCCTTCAGCAGCACACTTTGCGACAGCATCGGCACGCCAGCATCGACGATCCGCGCAACCGCCGCGCGCGCCTGATCGGTCAGTTCGCGCGGATGATTGGCGTGCAGCACGACGTATGTGGTCGCACCCTCAGTGCGCAGCGCTTCCACCAAATCGGGCGTCACACGCAGGGGATCGACCACGGGTACACGCGTATGCCAGCGGATGATCTTCACGTGCGCGATCGCCGCTAGGCGCTTCGTCACCTCGTGCACGCGCCGCGCCGAAAGTAGAAATGGATCGCCGCCGGTCAGGATCACTTCCCAGATGCGCGGCTGGCTGGCGATGTATGCGAGCGCTTCATCGAGCTCCGTGCCCGTCAGCGTGCCATCTCCTTGGGGCCCCACCATTTCGCGCCGGAAGCAGAAGCGGCAATAGACCGGGCAGACGTGCACCAATTTCAAAAGGCAGCGATCAGCATAGCGATGCACTACGCCCTTCACCGGCGAATGCGCGCCATCGCCGATCGGATCGCTCATTTCATCGGCCGCGATTTCAAGCTCGCGCGGGTCCGGGCGGAACTGCGCCGCGATCGGATCGGCCGGGTCGTTCGCATCGATCAGCGCTTCCATTGCCGGCGTGATCGCCACCGCATAGCGCGCGGCGACTTCAGCCAGGGCATCGGATTTCGGCTTTGCGCTCATCAAGTCAATCCAAACGCCTTCGCGTAACGCACGCGCCCGCCCGTTTGCAGCGCCCCCGGCTTGAGCTCCAGCGCCATGAAGTGAGGGCCGGAGAAGGGAGCTTCCAACGATTCGGCCGCCGCCGCGGAGAAGCCGAAGCGTGGATAATAGTCCACGTGTCCCAGCACAATGACGGCGCTCAGCCCCAGCGCGGCGCAGCGCGCATTGCCGGCTCGAATGAGCGCCCCGCCGATGCCTTGGCCCTGAAACGCCGGCAGCACCGATACCGGCGCCAACGCCGCCGCGCGCAATGTCTCTCCGCCGCGCTCGATTGCCAGCGGCGAGTAGAGAATGTGCCCTGTGAGCGCGATTTCATTCGCCGCCACAAGCTCTACCAGCACATCGCCGTCCGCGCGCAGTTGCTCGACGAGGTTCGCTTCATCGTCCCGCCCGAAAGCATGGCGGATAATCTGCCGGATGGCGGCGAAATCTGCAAAAGTGGCGTCGCGGATCATCTATAATCTATGCTTAGAACGATCAGTTGGATTGGGGAAAGGTCGAACATGCGCAAGCGGCTCGCCGTGTTGGTCGCGCTCGCGACCTGGTCCGCAAGCAGCATCGCTTCTGCGCAAGATTTCTGCGCGGAGGTAAAGGGTCTGCTGACGGCGGCGCAAACCGAATTTGGCCAGATCATGGGGCAGGAGATTGGCAGCCCTTCAACGCAGATGCGCGTGTTCGAGGGGATGGAGAGCCTGCATGGAGCCGACGCATGCGCCGTCGCGCAGCAGACCCATGAAGGCCGTCGCTTCTCAACGAGCTACACCTGCGCCGGTTTGGGCGAAGATTCGGACCAAGGCATCCGCCAGCTCGCCGCCAGCGTGAGCTCATGTCTCGATCTGACGGCCTGGGCCGAACAACAACAGCCGGATGGGCGCGGCCCATGGATCTCGCAGTACGGCCTCATTCGCCTCACCATCTCACGCAATCGCGAGCGCGCCTTGGCATTGGGCGTCGAGGTGTTTCGCGACGCCGACGGCGCGGTGATGGGCTCGCCGCTTCGTGGAGACAGTGTCGCGGGGGACGGTTCTCATCGTTGTACGCCCAAATCGCCCGAACAGATCGCGAGCCTTTTCGCGATGTATGCCGCGCGGCCCGGCGCGGAGCGGTTCGAAGACGATCAGTTCATCGGCTACACCAACAGTCAAACACTGCCTGTCGTAGCCTTCATCACGCGGCCAAGTCATCCAGCGCATCCGGCGATTATCGTGCGAAGCGTCGAGGAGCGTGATGGAAACGTCCTTATTCACGCGAGGGGTGATTTCGCCGGCGATTGCGCTGCGTTTCTAGAATTATTGGCCCAGGTGGATGCGATGAATCGCAATGTGAGCCGCAACTAGGCGTAGGGCGTCCACAGTACGTCATTGATATGCCGCGCGCCGGTGGCCAGCATCACCAAGCGATCAAACCCCATGGCGACGCCGCTCGCCGGCGGCATATGCGCGAGGGCGGCGAGGAAGTCTTCATCGATCGGCCAGCGCTGGCGGTAGCGCCGCTCCTTCTCATCCATCGCCGCCATAAGCCGCGCGCGCTGTTCGACCGGATCATTCAATTCGCCAAACCCGTTCGCCAGCTCCACGCCGCAAGCATAAAGCTCGAACCGCTCCGCCAAGCGCGGATCCATCGCGCAGCGCCGCGAGAGCGCGGCTTCCGAGACCGGGTACTCGTACAAGAACGTCGGCACGTCGCGCCCAAGGGAAGGCTCGATTTTCTGTGTAAGCACGCGCGCGAAGATGTCTGAAAAGGTATCGTCGGCGCGAATATCGACGCCGGACTTCGCAAACGCGCCGATGTCGCCGTCATACATCTTCTCGATATCGGCCAAGCCATCGAACGCCCAGCTCATGTGCAGCTTGCGCGGCTCTTCAAACACCGAGCAGGGCTCGGCGCGCCATTGCATCGTCTCCGTGCCGATCTCACGGCAGGCTACGCGCACGATCTCGATGCAATCGTCCATGATCTTCTCGTACGGCGCATCGGCGCGGTACCATTCGATCATCGTGAACTCGGGCGCATGCAGCGGGCCGGTCTCGCCCTTCCGCCAGCACTTGCCGAGATAGAAGATGCGGGTCTCGCCAGCGGCGAGAAGCCGCTTCATCGCAAATTCCGGGCTGGTGTGCAGATAGCCGCCATCGGCCGCGATGGCCTCGATGTGCGTTTCGGCGCCCGGGGAGGGGACGACCAGGTTCGGCTCAACCTCGGTGAACCCCTCCGCTTCGAACCAGCCCCGCACGGCCCGGAGGATCGCCACGCGGGCGTCCAGAAACGGCTTGCGGTCCGAATGCCGGGCCTTGTCCCAGTAGGGGCTCATTCCCCTCTCCCTTGCGGAGAGGGGGTGGGACCAGGCCAGGAGGCAGAGCCCCGCTTTCCTGTACGCGCGAAACTCGCTAGAGAACCCCGCAATTCCGGTCCTTTCGGGTCTGTTCAGGGCGCGCCGAGCCCCGGCGCGGAGTGAGGTTTACGTGGTCAAAGTCATCGCCAGCGACGTCCGCAAAGGCAACGTGCTCGAGCACGAGGACGGCAAGCTCTACGTGGTCATGAGCCACGAAACCTTCCGGCCGGGCAAGGGCACCCCGACCACGACCATCGTCATGCGCCGCATCGTCGACGGGGTGAAGACCACCGCCGTGTTCAAGACCACGGACGCGCTGGAGAAGGCGTTCGTCGAGCAGATCAAGCACACCTACCTTTATGACGACGGCGACGCCGGCCTCGTTTTCATGAACCCGACCACGTACGAGCAGGTGCACCTGACGCGCGACATGGTCGGCGATTCCATCGCCTACCTGCAGCCGGAAATGGTGGTCGATCTCACCATGTTCGACGGCCAAGCGCTCTCAATCGAACTGCCGCCGCGGATCACCGCCACCATCGAAACCACTGAGCCCGTAGTGAAGGGCCAGACCGCGTCTTCGTCCTACAAGCCGGCGATGCTGGATATCGGCGTGCGCACCATGGTGCCGCCGCACATCGAAGCCGGCACGCGCATCGTGGTCTCGACCGAAGACGGCTCTTACGTCGAGCGCGCGAAGGACTAAGCTCGGCCCATGGCCGAGATTTTCACCGTGCGCCGTCTCGAGCGCGGCGATGTTGCGCTCTTCCGGGCGATGAATGCGCTGTTTGGCGCGGTGTTCGAGGACGCTGAGTCGTACGCCAGCGCCTCGCCGGACGATGCGTACGTTGAAGCGCTCTTGGGCAAGCCGCACGTGATCCCGCTTGTAGCGCTGGAAGGCGAGACGGTGATCGGCGCGCTCGTCGCCTATGAACTGGAAAAGTTCGAACAGGCGCGCAGCGAAGTCTATATCTACGATCTCGCCGTTGATGAAGCGCATCGCCGCCAAGGCGTGGCGACGGCGCTGATCGATCATCTGCGCGCCATCGCCCGCGAGCGCGGCGCCTGGGTGATCTATGTTCAGGCCGATTATGGCGACGAGCCGGCGATTGCGCTCTACACCAAGCTCGGCGCGCGTGAAGACGTGATGCACTTCGACATCAAGCCCGAGGAGTGACGCACCATGCCGCTTCGTCTCACGCGCCGCTCCGCTCTGCTTGGCGGGCTTGCGCTGTCCGCGTGCGCTTCGCCCGAGCAAGAGGGGCATGCGGTATACGCGCCGCCGCCGAACGATCCGCGCTTTGCCGCGATTGAGCAGCGCATCGGCGGACGCGTCGGCGTCGCTGCATGGAATACGGCCAATGACGCTTGGCTCACGCACCGTGCACACGAGCGCTTCGCCATGTGCTCGACGTTCAAATGGCTGCTCGCCGCACAAATGCTGCAGCTGGCCGAACGGCAGCCCGATCTGCTTTCCGACCGCGTGCTCTATCGCGAGCAAGATTTGCTGAACTACGCGCCGGTCACGCGTGAGCGTTTCGGCCATGGCCCGATGGGCATAGGCCAGATGAGCGTGGAAGAGCTTTGCGCCGCCGCCGTCACCGTCAGCGACAACACCGCAGCCAATCTTCTACTGCAAGGCGCGGCGATGGGACCCGAGGGCTTCACCCGGTTTCTGCGCAGCAACGGCGATGGCATTTCACGGCTCGATCGCCTCGAGCCGGAGCTCAACGAGAATCTCCCCGGCGATGAACGCGATACGACGACGCCCGAGATCATGGCGCGTAACCTGCGCTCGCTTCTGCTCGGCCATGTCGAGCTTGGTTCGCCGCCACTCAACGAAACCTCGCGAGAGAAGCTGATCGGCTGGATGATCGAAAGCCCCACGGGCCGCGAACGCCTGCGCGCCGGTCTGCCCACCACATGGCGCGCTGGCGACAAGACCGGCACGGGCGGTGAAACCAACAACGCCACCAACGATGTCGCCATCGCCTGGCCGCCGAACAGCGCGCCCATCGTCATTGCTGCTTATCTCAGTCACAGCATCGCCGATCCCGCCGCGCGCACCGCCGCGCACGCCGAGATCGGCCGCATCGTCGCCGAGGAGTGGGGCTAATGCCGTGGTTTCGTTGTTTCATTCGCGGCGAGAATTTTCCACTGGAGCTGGATGGCAAGCGGCAAGCCACAGGCTTCTACACAACGCGCTATGTCGAGGCCGCCGATGAGGGGGACGCCGAACTCAAGGCTGTGAATGTGCTACGCGACGACCCTGCACTGAAGGTTCCTCCCGGCACGCCGGGTGTCGAGCACGCGATGGTCTATGTCGAAGAAATCGAGCTAGTCGACGGCCCAAGCGCACCGAATGCTGGGTTCACATTCTTCGTAGAGGGCACTTGATGGCTTGGTTTCGCTTGTTCGCCTGCGGCGAGGATTTTCCCGTCATCATCGATGGCAATGTCGAGATCGTCGGCTTCTACACCACGCGCTACGTCGAGGCCGAGACAGCCGGCGAAGCCGAGGCGATCGCATCGGAGATGCTGTTCGAGGACGAAGACCTGCAGCCGCCGCCCGGATACGATGAATATCAACCGCGGCTCGTGTTCGAAGAAGTCGAGCAAGTCGCTGAGCCGATCGACATCAATGACGGTTTTTCATTCTTCCCGATGGATGAGGACGAGGAGGATTATTGATGGCCAAGAACTTTCCGGTCACCATCTATCACAACCCGAAATGCTCCACCTCGCGCCAAGTGCTGGAGATGATCGAAGCCGCGGGCCACAAGCCGGAGGTCGTCGAATATCTCAAAGCCGGCTGGACCAAGAAGCAGCTTAAAGAGCTCTTCGCGGCCGCCGGCCTCACCGCGCGCCAAGCCTTGCGCACGAAAGCGAGCGAAGCCGAAGAACTCGGCTTGCTTGATCCAAAGGTGAGCGACGCCAAGCTGCTCGACGCCATGATCGAACATCCCGTGCTGGTCGAACGTCCGTTCGTCGTCACGCCGAAAGGCACGCGGCTCGCGCGGCCGAAGGAGAGCGTGAAGGAGCTGCTCTAATCCCTCCCCGCAAGGGGGATCATTTCACCGCGCTCTCGGCGCCAGGATCGCGCTCAGCCGATCCGGCGTGCCGCGAATGCGTTCCAGGTGCGGGTAGCGCAGGCCTTCGTGGTAGTCGAGCTCAACGGTGCGATAGCGATCGCCGTTCTTCAGCAAGAGCCGGATCGGCTCTTCGCTGTCCTTGGCCGCCGTGATCGCGCGGCGCATCACAGCGGCGCTGTAGGCTTCATCGTTCACCGCCACCACTTGCGTGCTTACGGTGACGCCCTGCTGGAACGCCGGTCCATCCCACTGCACCGCGTTCACATTGCCGCCTTCGCCGATGCTGAGACCGATCGAATACATGAAGCTCGCGGTCGAGCTTTCACTGCGGCTGTGGAAGTCGCTGCGTTCTTCGCGATAGACGAGGCGATAGCCGGCGCGCTCAAGTCCCATCAGCGGCGGCTCGGTCGGCGTTGTTTCGAAGCGCTCGCGCATGAAGGTCGCCCAATCGTAGCGATGGACGCGATTGAGCGCTGCGGCGACATCGTCGAACGTATAGGTCTCCGGCTGCTCCCATTCTCCGTTGCGCACGCCAAAGAACACGCGGGCGAAATCATCCAGCGAGCGGCGATTGCCGGTGCCTTCGCGGATGATCGCATCGGCTTCGAGCCACACCAACAAGCCCTCATAATAGTAGTCTTCGTTGCGTTGCCACGAGGACCACGGCGCCGGACGCCGCGCCGAGATGATCGGATCCATCGTCGTGTCGCCGACAGAACGCCATTGCCGGCCAACGCGATGCTCATACGCGGCCGCCGTCAGCGCCAGCGATTGCAGCGTTTCATCGCGCGTCCAGAGCCCTGAGCGCGCGTTGAGCACCGTGCCGAGATATTGCGTCATGCCCTCGTAAACCCAGAGCAGGCTGCCGCGCATCGGCACATCATAGCCCGGCGTCCACATATCGGCCGGGCGGCGGAACTTGCCGTTCCAGGAATGCACCAGTTCGTGAGGCAGGAGATCGCGATCGGCGACCGCGCCGCTCCAATCGGTGAAGTAATCGGCGCCGAGGCCGTTCTCGCTTGAGCGCTGGTGTTCGACGCCAACGCCGCCGATGCGGTCGCTCAGCGTGAACAGGAAGTCGTAATGGTCGTAATGCTGCGAGCCGAACATGCGATAGGCTTCATCGATCAGGCGCCGATGCGGCCGGATTTGCTCCTCACTCGCTTCGAGCGCGCGCTCGTGATCGGCGACGATGTTGAGCCGCACCGGGCGCTCGGCGCCCGGATCGAGATCGATGCTGCGGAAGTAGCGCCCGGCGAAGAGCGGCGAATCCACCAGCGTCTCCAGCGGCACATCGGCAAAGCGCGTCACTTGGCCTTCGGTCTGCGCGCCATCGAGCGCAACCGCGAATTGCCAGCCCTCCGGCAGTGTGATGCTCGGCCGATAGGTGATCTGCCGCGCGTAATGGCCGGCAGGGTAGAGCAACAGGAATTCCCAGTTGAGATTGACGATGTTCTCCGAGGCGACGATGCGCCCCTGCGAACCCGTGGTCGGCGAGACATACTGATAGCGCGCCTCAACTTCGCCGACGCCCGCCGGCACATCGACATGAAACGCATAGACATTCACCGGATCGCGCCGCCAAGTGAGGCGCTCGCCATTGCCGTAGAACTCAAGCCCCGCGAACAGATTGAGCGGCCCGCGCGGCGCGTGCTTGCCCGGCAGCCATTGCGGATAGAGTAGCGTCAGCGTGCCGGCGCCGTTCACCGGAATGATCTCGCGCCCGCGCCAGATGCCGCGCCGTGCATCCGTGACATCGACTTCGAGCGTGATGATTCCGGGATACGCCACATCCTGCGGCTGCGCGATCGGCGCGGGCATCGGCGCGCCTTGCGGCTGCGCCAACACTGTGTCGGCGGGCGCTGCAATGGCGAAGAGCGCGAGCGCGCAGGCGGCGCCCGTCAAAAGCTTTTTCATATCGTCTGATCCCCAATTTGCCGTCAGTTCAACGGCGCGGGCAGGGAAGGTCAATGCCGCACCCCAGGCGCACGCCGTCGCAGCCGCTTTCTTTTCGACGAATTGCAGGCTAACAGCGGCAGTCGGTCCTCGTTCACGAGGCCAAGAGGGAACGCGGTTGAAATCCGCGGCTGCGCCCGCAGCTGTAAGCGGCGAGCCTTAGCGTCATCAGCCACTGCCGCATCCGCGGCGGGAAGGCGGCGCCAAGGCAATGACCCGCAAAGCCAGAAGACCTGCCGACAAGGAAGCCTTGGGTCCGGGATGGGGCCCCATGGAGGTTCTGATGCGCTGGTTGCTCTGCGCGCTCGTCTATCTGTTCGCGGCTTCGGCGGAAGCCGCGCCTCGGCGCATCGTGTCGCTGGATTATTGCGCCGATCAGTTCGTGCTGGCGCTTGCCGACCCTGAGCAGATCGCCGCGCTCTCGATCGGCTCGACGCGCGAAGATTCCTATTATCGCGCCCGCGCCCGCGGCATTCGCCAAACGCGCGGCACGCTCGAAGACGTGCTGGCGCTTCGCCCTGATCTTGTCGTGCGCAATTGGGGCGGGCCTTGGGATGCCAAAGAGGTTTACGCGCGCTTTGATGTGCCAGTGTTGCAAGTCGGCGATGCGCCCGATTTCGCCGCCGCGCGCGCCGATCTGCTCGATGCCGCTGACAAGCTCGGCCAACGTCCGCGCGGGCTTGCATTGGCGCGCGATCTCGATACGCGGCTTGCGCGTTTGCGTGCGACTGCGCCGGAAGCCGCGCCACCCGTGATGTATCTCTCGGCTGGCGGCGCTGTGGCGGGCGAAGGTACGCTGATGAACGACGTCATCGCCGCCGCTGGCGGACACAATCTGTGGCAAAGCCGGAGCTGGACCGTGCTGCCGCTCGAACGGCTCGCGGAAACGCCACCCGCGCTGGTCGCGCTCGGTTTCTTTGGCAGCGCGCGCGAGCGCGTCAACGCCTGGTCGCCTTCGCAACATCCGGTACTGCGCCGCACACTTTCACGTACACGCACTGTGCGTTTGCCGCCTGCGGCGATTTCCTGCGAGGCCTGGTACGCGATCGACGCCGCCGAAACCATCGCCGCGGCCTTGCGCACATGAGCAAGGCGACGATAACTTCGCTGACGCTCGCCGCGCTGAGTCTGATCGCGCTGATCGCCGCGCTCTGGCTTGGCCCAGTGCCGATCGATGTGTTCGCCAATGACGAAGCGACGCGCACGATCGTTTGGGAAATCCGTTTGCCGCGCGCGCTGACGGCTTGGCTCGTCGGCGCAGCGCTCGGTTTGTCAGGCGCGGCTCTGCAAGGCTTGTTGCGCAATCCGCTCGCCGATTCCGGCGTGCTCGGGCTTTCCGGCTTTGCCGCACTTGGCGCTGTAATCGCGTTTGCGTTCGGCTTTGCTTTCCTTGCGCCACTTATGGCGCTTGTCTTCGCCGCTCTCGCCGCCATCGCTGTGGTGACGCTCGGTTGGGCCGCGCGCGGGCCGGCGAGTCTGGCGCTGATCGGCGTGGGCCTCTCCAGCTTCGCCGGCGGCATGATCGCGCTCGCGCTCAACTTGGCGCCCAATCCCGGCGCTCTCGCCGATCTGGTCAATTGGACGCTCGGCTCCGTCGAAGGCCGGTCGATCGAGCACGTCGCCATCGTTGGCGTGCTCTTGCTCGCTGGCGCAATTCTCATCGCTTTCGCCGCCCGCGGTTTGCAAGCTTTGACACTCGGCGAAGAAGCGGCCGCCGCGATTGGCGCAAACCTGCCGCGCACGCGCGCGCTCGTTGTGCTTGGCGCAGCCGCTTGTACCGGCGGCGCAACCGCGGTTGCTGGCGTGATCGGTTTTGTCGGCGTCGCTGCACCGCATCTTGTGCGCGCTCTCGCGGGCCATGATCCAGGGCGTTTGTTGTGGCCAAGCGCTTTAGCCGGGGGCGCGCTGCTTGTGTGCGCCGATATCGCTGTGCGTTTGCTGCCGACGGATACCGAGCTCAAGCTCGGCGTTGCCGCGGCGCTGATCGGGGGACCCGTGTTCGCGCTGATTGCAGCGCGGCTTGCTTCACGCGGAGGCGACGCATGAGCTCGTTACTCGAACTCATCGGCGTCAGCGTCCTCTTGCAGAAGCGCCTCGTAGTCGCCGAAGTTTCGCTAAGCATCGAGCCTGGCCAGATCGTCGCGCTGCTTGGGCCCAATGGCGCGGGTAAGACCACGCTGATGCGCGCCGCCCTTGGGCTCACGCCGATCGAGTTCGGCACGGCGCGGCTTCTGGGCGATGATCCCATCTTCCTCTCCGCCCGCGCCCGCGCACTTCGCGCCGCGTATCTGCCGCAGCGTCCGCAAACCATCTGGCCGGTGAACGTCGAGAATCTCGTCGCGCTGGGACGCTTTGCGCATGGCGCCGCGCCGGATCGGCTGTCGCCGGAAGATCAAACCGCTGTCGACGCCGCCATCGCAGCGTGTTCGCTGACGCCATTGCGATCGCGGCGCATGGACGAGATCTCCGGCGGCGAGAAGGCGCGCGCGCATTTGGCTCGCGCGCTCGCTCAACATGCGCCGCTCTTGGTCTTGGACGAGCCGACCGCGGGACTGGATCCAGCGCAAGCGCTGGGCGTTTCGACTATTCTGCAAGGACACGCAGGGAAGGGCGCCGTGCTGTTTTCAACGCATGATGTGACGCTTGCTGCGCGCGTAGCCCATAAGGTTGTGCTGATGCGTGAAGGCCACGTCATCGCTCAAGGCCCGCCGCGCGAGGCGTTGAACGAAGATGCGCTGCAGGAAGCTTATGGTCGCAAAGGGCGCATCACCGACATCGATGGCGCACCCGTCGCGGTGTTCGATTAGAGGCGGAACTCGCCGCCCTGGATGCGCCGATAGAGTTCCGGCGTAAGTTGGACATAGCGCGTTTCGCCGGGCTGCTCGAAATAAACCGGCTGTTCGATCTTGGCAGGATCGAAACCATCGCGCACCAGATCGATCTTGCGATACTTGAACGTGCCCGTCGTCTCCATCACGGGTTGAATGCGGATGAAGATCGGCCGCGCGAATGGGGGAAGTTCGCGCGCGAGATAATCGCGCAGTCCGTCGAGCGCGAAATGTTCGCTGGGCGTGATCGCGGCCATGCCGGCGCGGCCATCGAGCTTGTCGATCTTGACGCCATAGACGATGGCTTCGTCGACGCCCGGATAGCGCGCGATGACCTCGGCCACTTCTGTGGTCGAGACGTTTTCGCCCTTCCAGCGGAAGGTGTCGCCGATGCGGTCGACGAAATAGAAATAGCCTTCGTTGTCTTGGCGCATCAGATCGCCAGTGCGAAACCAGGCGTCGCCGTGTTCGAACACATCACGCAGCACTTTGCGCTCTGAAGCCGCTTTGTCGGCGTAGCCGGTGTAATTGTGCCGCGCATCGTTCTTGATGAGCCCGATTGCTTCGCCAGTTTCACCGACGTCCGCGAGTTGGCAAAGCCCATCGGGGCCGCGTATCGGCATTTCGCTTTCAACGTCGAACTTGACCAGCCGCACGGCGAAATTGCTGCGCAGATAATTCGGCACGCGCCCGATCGCACCCGGCTTGCCGTCATAATTGAACATCGAGACGTTCCCTTCGGTCGAGCCGTAGAACTCGAGAATGTGCTCGATGCCGAAGCGATCTTCCATGTCGGGCCAGACCTCCGGACGGAGGCCGTTGCCAAACGCGAGCCGCAGCTTGTGCGCGCGCTCCTTTGGATGCGGTGGTTGGTTGGCGAGATAACGGCAGAGCTCGCCGATATAAACAAACAGCGTGCAATTGTGCTCGGCGACGTCGTCCCAGAAATGAGTCGCGGAAAACTTTCGCCGCAGCACCAATGTCGCGCCCGTCAACAGAGCCGCGCCGACGCCGCAGAGACCGCCGGTGGAATGATAAAGCGGCAGCGGACAATAGAGATTGTCTTCCGGGCCGCTCGCGGTCGCGCCGGCGAATGCGCGCATATAGAGCTGCGCGCGCATGTGCGTGATCTTCGCCGCTTTCGGCATGCCGGTGGTGCCGGATGTGTAGATGTAAAGCGCAACGTCTTTGGCCGTAAGGCCGGCGCGGCGCGAACGCGACGGACGATCAGGCGCGAGTTTCGGCGTCTTGAGATCGAGCGGCTTGCGGTTTTCGCCAAGCTCGCCTTGGCCGTTCAACACCCAATAAGTGAGCGGCCGCGCAAGGCCGGCGCGGATGGTTTCAGCAGAAGTCATCGTCTCGGCGTCGACGATGACATGATCGGCGTTGGAGATCGAAAGACAATGCGCTAGCGCTGCGCCCGTCAGATTGTTGTTGATCAGCGCCGAGGCGATTCCGACTTTTGCGAGCCCCATCCAAGCCGGCACATATTCAGCGCGGTTCGGCAACAGCAGCGCAACCGTATCGCCGCGTTTTAAGCCTTGTGCATCGGCCCAGGCGGCGATGCGGTTGGCGATCGCGTCGAGCTGGCGATAGGTGTAGCGCTCGTCTTCAAACACCAGAGCGGTGTGATCGGCGAAGCGATCGACGGCGGTTTCGAAATCATCGCAAACCAGAACGTCGGACTCAGGGTCGATCTTGCGCACAGCCCAAAGCGTGCGCGCCAGGCCGTTCAAGAATCTGAATTCGCGCGCGAGCCGCGCACCCAAGCCCATCATTTGCCTCCGAGCGCTACATAAGAGCGTTCGCGTGAAAGCAAAACCCGGCGTAAAGTCACATTACGCGGCGAGAGCATCGCGCACGGCCGCGATCAATGCGTTCTCATCGAAGGGCTTTCGTAGCAAGGCTGGCCGCGCGGCCGAGGCTTCGAGCGCTTCGGCGTCGGCATAGCCGGAGACGATCAGCACCCGGAGTTCGCCATCGGCGCGGGCTCTTGCGTGCTCGGCCAATTCGAGGCCGGTCATGCCGGGCATCGAATAATCGGTGAGCAGGAGATCAGGCTGTCGCGCTTCGAGCAGACGCAGCGCAGCGCCTGGATCTTCCGCTTCGATTGCGTCGAAGCCGGCTTCGCGCAGGGTTTCGGCCATGAAGGTGCGGACGCCCGGTTCATCGTCGACCACCAGCACACGCTGGCCGGCGCCGGACGTTTGGAAAGGCGCTACGGTTTCCGGCGCATTCAGCTGTTGCTCGCCCGGCGCGTCGACGCGCGGCAGCAAGAGGCGAACGCTTGTGCCGCGCGCCGGGGCGGAATCGATTTCCATCGAGCCGCCGAACTGGCGCACGGCGCCGTACACTTGGGCCAGGCCGAGACCGGTGCCTTTGCCGCTCGGCTTGGTGGTGAAGAACGGCTCCATGGCGCGATCGGCGACATCCTTGGGCATGCCGATGCCGTTGTCGCTCACGCAAAGCTCGATGAACGCGGACTTGGCCGAAGGCCGCACCGCGATCTCGATGCGTCCGCCTTCAGGCATGGCGTCGCGGGCGTTAATGACGAGATTCAAGATCGCAAGCTCGAGCTGATTAGCGTCGCTGCGCACCCAGCGGGCGTCCGGGTGAAGATTGAACTCCAGCGTGGTGCCGGCCTCGATCGAGCGGCGCAGCAATTCTTTCATGCCGGGCACGAGCTGATGCAGATCGACGGCGCTGAGCTCCATCTGCTTGCCGCGTGAGAACGCGAGCAATTGCTTTGTCAGCCGGTCGCCGCGCTTGGCGGCTTCGAGCATTTGTTCAGCGATGGCGCGTTGCTTCTCATCGGTGATGCGTTTGAGCAGCATGTTGAGGCCGCCGATGACGACGGTCAGCAGATTGTTGAAATCGTGCGCGACGCCGCCGGTGAGTTGGCCGACGGCTTCGAGCTTTTGCGTTTGCGCCATGCGCGCTTCGGCTCGGCGTCGCTCGACGATATCGCGTAGCGCCCAGAAAATAAGACCTGCGGCGAGCGCAAGCGCGAGCAGGGCGCCGACCAAAACGGAGACGAAGGAATAAGTCCGGGGCGCATCGATCAAAGTCGCGTCGATGGCGATGTGGGTTGACCAGCCGCTGGTCGGCGAAACGGCGAAAGCGGTGTGGTTGCGGAAGCCCTCCCAGGTGACGCCCTCATAAATGCCTTCAGCCTCACCACTCGTGATGGATTCTCGGACAAAGCGCGTCGATGGCGTGCCGACGCGGCGCTGGAACTCGGCGCTGCGGGCGATGAAAAGACCATCGCGATCGACCACGGCCGAAATCGTGCTTTGCGGCGCGTGGGCCAGCAGAAGGCTTTGAAACACGGCCGGATCCAGCGCGACACTCAGAAGATAGCGTTGATCCGTTCCGATCGGCAGATGCAGGTAAACGCATGGACAAGCCTCGCCTTCGCGCACCACGCCGCCGACAGTGCGCTCACCCGCCGCGGCCACCGCAGGATGAAGCCGGCGCGCCGCGTCGCCGAACGGGCGAGCGGTGCTGAACACTTCACGCTCGGCGGCCAAGTCCGAGACGATCACGTTGCGCCAGTGCGGATTGAGTGCGGCGATCTCCTGCGCGCGGACGTAGCCGTTGGTCCAATTGCGAGCGTCGAACGATTGCGATCCGGCCAGCACTTCCATCAGGCCGAAATCGGCGTCGATGCGGGAATCGACCAGCTCGACCACGAGCTTGGCGTCCGCCAGCGTGCGCTGTTCGAGTTCTTCGCTTTCGCGGCTGAACGCGAAGACGAGCTGGATCACGACCAGAAGCAGAATCGGCAGGGCCATGGCCGCGCCGATCAGAACCAGTGATCTTCTGTTCGCGGCTGCGTACAAGCGTCCCCTCGCGTTCGGCGCGAACTTAAGGGCCGTTCACGCGCGCCGCAACTTGGGAACCTTAGGCCAGCAGCATCGCTGCGGGCGCCAGCATCACCGCGGGCAGAACAAGGGCGAACATCCAGGTGATCAGAACGGCGTTGGGGGTCATGGGCTCATCTCCGTTGTTCTCCTGTTTACGCTCCCTCCTTTGCGTGCATGTTTCGCTTCCGTTGCGTGACCGCGGCGATTTAGGGGCAATCGCGCCAATGCGCCGCCCGGGCTTCGCGCCAGGCTTCGGCGCCGTTTTCGGCGACGCTTTGCAGGACGAGGCGGAAATCGGTGTACTCGGTGTGATTGGGCTCGGCGAAGCGGGCTTCGAGCACATGGCCTTCGCGCGCATCGAGCCAGAGCTGGCCGTTGAGGCCGCCGCTGACATCGAAGCGCAGCGCTTCGCGGCCCAGGTGCATTTCGGCGCGGGTGAATCGCGCATCGGCCCAGCCGAGCTCGCGGAAGATGTTGGGGTTGTTTTCTTCCGGCCAGATCAGCGAGACGGCGAAACGGAAATCTTCGCGCTCGGGCGCAGAGCCGGCGAAGCGCGCGTTCAAATCGGCGAGATCGAAATCGTAGATGATGTAGGGCGTCCCCGCGATCGCGACGCTTTGCTCGAGCTCCATCGCCGGGATGCGTGCATGCAATGCGCCGTTGTCATAAGTGAGCCAGGCGAAGGCTTCTTGGCTAAGATCGCGCGCGAGGCGGCCGCCGACGAATTCCGTTCCGTGTCCGCGTTCGGGATCGAACTGGGCGGTGACGAAGGCGCTGTTGGTGCAGGGGGAGACTCGTTTGCCGACTTCGAGGCGCGTTTCGCTGGCGCGATATTGGTAGATCTGCTCGGCCAGCGTGCCGTCCTGATTGGAGCGGACGTAATGATACATGCGCCCGACGGCTGAGGCCGGTTCGGTTTGGGCGACGGTTTGCGCGGCCGGCGCGTTGGCGCAGGCAGCGAGCGCCAGCGCGGCGGCGGCGAGGATTGGCTTCAACATGGCTGGGGGATGCGGAGCCGGGCGCTATTGGATGCGTCCCCGGCAATTTTGCCCCTCAACTGGTGTCGGGCGCGGGGGCTAGGGGCCAGACCTCCCACACGTGCGCGCCCATGTCGTCGAATTGATCGACGCGGTGTTGGGCTTCGATGGGCGCGCGGAGGATGGCGGCGATCCGGGTGAGCGCGCCGCGGACGCGGCGGGCGAGGCGGCGCGCGAACGGGGCGGGATTGTTGAAGGCGCGCACGAGCGCCTCGTAGCGTTCGGCGAGCGGCCAGGCGGAGTGGAAGCGCGGGGCGTTATGGACCGCCGGCGTCTCGCCGGCAGACGCGGTCACCTCCCCCTTCGTCTCGCGGCTGCGCCGCTCGACACTTCCCCCGCGTGCGGGGGAAGATGGGCAGCGGAACGAGACGCGCCAGTCTTCGGGATTGTCCGCGGTGTAGGTGATGAGGCGGCGTGAGCGTGCGTGCTTTGCGCGCGGTGCGCTGCGTGTATCAGGGAGCGTGAGCGCGGCGGCCTCGATGAGGAGGAGGCGCCGCAACAGCGCTTCGGCGACGCGGAGCCATGAGAGCGTGAGCGTGTAATCCTTGCGCGTCAGCGTGTGGCGGCGCGCGAGATCTTCGGGATTGCCGAACAGCGTCCAGAGCACGTGGAAGAAGTGCTGCGCGATCAGCCAGAACGCGCGCGGGGCGGCGCGATGCGGCGGTGCTGGTTCTGGCTCTGGTGGATCGGTGTTCGTCATGCGCGTGAGTTTACGCGCGGCGCCTTGTCGGTCGGATAGATTTTGTTCAATCCCTTCTCCTCTTGAGGGGAGAAGGGACGCGGGCGGCGATCTATCCTCCGAATTGAAGCTCGCTTACGCGCACGCCGCCAGCACGCGGGCGAGGCTTTCATCCCAGGGATAGATGGCGATGTCGCCGGCGGCTTCGACGGCGAAGCGCTCTTGCGGCGGCGCGAGCGCGGCGGTGAGCGCGGCCTTTTCGGCGCTTTCGTCGGCGAGGTCGGCATTGATGCTGGGCAGGCCTTCGTTGAACGAGCGCGCGGGGAGATCGACGCGCGCATTGGCCGTGAGGATGGAAAGCGTCGTCGCCTGATCGGGCATAAGCTCATGCGCGGCCATCACCGAGAGCGCGCCGCTGCCGGCGGTGCAGCTCAGCACGAATTGATACTCCGACTCCGGCACGCCAAAGCCCGCGGCGTGCGTGCCTTCTTCGCTGCGCGCGAACCACTGGCCCGTCGCGAGCGGGCCGGTGAGGCGCGTGGTGTTCGGCTCGCTCTGCTGCGCGGCGGGCGGCTCAGCCGCAGGCGGAGACGCCGGCGGCGCGGGGGCTGGCTTGCAGGCGGCGAGGGCGAAGGCCAGGAGGAAACGAAAGCGCATGCCCCCTTCCTAGCATTGCCGCGCACGGGCGCCATCAGTCCGGGCGTTCGCCTTCGGGCCATGCGCCCATGTAGTCGAACCAGCTGCGCGCGTGCGGCAAGACGAGGGCGATGAAGTCGAGCGCGTGTTGTTCGGCGATTTCCTTGGAAGGGAAGAGGTCCGGGCCGCGCGTGACGCCCGGATCCCAGACGCCGACGCGCCTGGTCACGCCCATGCGCTTATGGACGCGATACCAGTTGCGCCAGAGCTTGGCCGGCGCCGCGGGCTTTGCTCTTGGAGGTCCAGCATGGACGTTCGAGTCAAAGACTACAAAGTGCGTTGTGTAGATAGCTGAACGCGCTGTCCGACACCGGAATCAGGGCTGGGTTATCCTTCCAAAGTCGAGACAGCGGAATGTTGGGGTTCTGCGTGTGTAGTATAGAGATCGCCGCTCTAACGCGGGCCTTCTCTTCCTTCGATCCGCCCCAGAAGGTGGGTGGCGCAGACGTCTTCGCGCACTGTATTAGCGCGTCAACACAGGGCATCTTGGGGGTATACAGTCTGCCCAGAACGCTGAGCAGAGTCGTCTCCATGCATCCGGTTTGGTTCATGCCTGGTGACAGAATTGGCGTCACAGCGATGCTACCGGTCGAACTGCGTGTAAACCCTGAGGTCGGGACCGACAAGCGGCCCCCGACATCGGGGTTAGCATTGGCGGCTGTGACGCTGTCAATAATTCTCGCGAGCGCGGTCGGATTGACAAGGTCGTTGTCGGCCACAATCCCGATGCTTTTGATGTTGGTAACGAAGCCAGTGACCACCGCCAACCCTTCGAGATGGCTAGTGAGAGCGTCGATGCCAGGACCCGCACCTGGTTCTCCGATGCAGGACACATGCATGGCGGGAACCAGAGCCTCCGCGATCATGCGTTCGACGATGGCGACTTCGTCCTTACCCTCACAGATCGTCAGTGTGCCGAGCGTGAATGGACCGACCATAGGTCAACGCACTTCGCCAATTTCAATAGCCTTGAAAAGACCGTCTCCGCTCATCTGCTGAAACGAAACGTCCGCTGTGCTGCTCATCCTCGAGCGAATGAAGCGGATATCCTTCGCCGCTCCAGGAAGCGCACGCGACAACGCTTTCAGACACTCGAGGCTGTGACTTGTCGCGAAAACTTGGGAGTCTGAAGACTCAGCAAGTGAGAACAACGTACGCCAGATCGACTCGTATCGATCATAGTAGAATCCGTTTTCGATCTCATCGATCAAGAGCATGCAGCCAGGATTGGCTGCGAGTCGCACCATCATCCCCGCAAGGTGACTAATCCCGCCGGAAATCATCGTGAGGGGCAGCTTTCGACCGTTGGCCATCCGTGCATAGAGCGCAGGTCCGATCCCCGGAGCTTCTACGCCAACATCTGACAGCCAGGGGAATTCAGAGTAAAATGCCTTCTCGAATGTATCGGCTCGTCCTTCGACGCTCAGCCGCGAATATGTCCGAGCGGTCTCCGCTTCCGAAACGTTCATTCGCGCTGGCAAAAAGTGAACTCCGGGGCCCGGATGAGCTGTCTCCATCATTATGCCCTGAGCCGACAATTTAGGAATGATCTCTGATCGGCCCTCGGGAGCCTGCCAAGTGAACTTCATCCCCACATGGGTGAGGCCTGCAACTCCCTCGCTACCGATGACCCTAGTCGGAGCGATGCGCTCGATTTTTACATCCCGAATGTTTCCGGAATGATCGATTATCTGCACAAACGCATCGCCCGCGTCAGGATCGCGAAACGTATCTGCCCATAGTGCATTCTGCAGTACCTGGATGTCGCCCGAAACTTCACCTCCCTCTCGACCGCGCCATTGTTTGGTTTTCAGAAGGTTTTCCGGAGTGTTTCCTCCTGCCAAGTAAATACCTTCAAGAAGGGCAGTTTTTGCGGTGCCATTCGGCCCAACGATAACGTTCAGCCTTCCCAAATTGTGAAGCCGGAGGTGTTTGATGCCTCGAAAATTCGAGATCTCAACAGAACTAATCATAGGAGCAACGTTGAACTGTAAGGGCTAAGGACTGATTGCCAGACATCACTCCATTCGTCACGTGCTAACTGCCGTCAAATTTTCACGGCCACATCGATTTCCCCGCCGCCGTCGCGAAACTTCGCGCTCATCTCCGCCATGCCGGCTTCCTGCGCTTCTTTCGCCTTCGCATAATCCCGCACGTCCTGCGTGATTTTCATGCTGCAGAACTTGGGCCCGCACATGCTGCAGAAGTGCGCCGTCTTGTGCGCGTCTTTGGGGAGCGTTTCGTCGTGGTAGGCGCGGGCGGTGTCGGGGTCGAGGCCTAGGTTGAATTGGTCTTCCCAGCGGAATTCGAAGCGGGCGCGGGAGAGGGCGTCGTCGCGGAGGCGCGCGTAGGGGTGGCCTTTGGCGAGGTCGGCGGCGTGGGCGGCGAGCTTGTAGGTGATGACGCCAACTTTGACGTCGTCGCGGTCGGGCAAGCCTAGGTGCTCTTTCGGTGTGACGTAGCAGAGCATCGCCGTGCCGAACCAGCCGATCATCGCCGCGCCGATGGCTGAGGTGATGTGGTCGTAGCCGGGCGCGATGTCGGTCGTCAGAGGGCCGAGCGTGTAGAAGGGCGCCTCGCCGCAGACTTCGAGCTGCTTGTCCATGTTCTCTTTGATCTTGTGCATCGGCACGTGGCCGGGGCCTTCGATCATCACTTGCACGCCGTGCGCCCAGGCGATCTTGGTGAGCTCGCCCAGGGTTTCGAGTTCGGCAAATTGCGCGGCGTCGTTGGCGTCGGCGATGGAGCCGGGGCGCAGGCCGTCGCCGAGGGAGAAGGAGACGTCATAGGCGCGCATGATTTCGCAGATTTCGGCGAAGTGCGTGTAGAGGAAGCTCTCCTTGTGATGCGCAAGGCACCACTTGGCCATGATCGAGCCGCCGCGGGAGACGATGCCGGTGACGCGGTTTGCGGTGAGATGGATGAAGGGGAGGCGCACGCCGGCGTGCACGGTGAAATAGTCGACGCCTTGTTCGGCCTGTTCGATCAACGTGTCGCGGTAGACTTCCCAGCTGAGGTCTTCAGCGATGCCGCCGACTTTTTCGAGCGCCTGGTAGCTCGGCACCGTGCCGATCGGGACGGGCGCGTTGCGGATGATCCAGTCGCGGATGTTGTGGATGTTGCGGCCGGTGGAGAGGTCCATCACCGTGTCGGCGCCGTGGCGGATGGCCCAGACCATTTTGTCGACTTCCTCGGCCATGGAGGAGGTGACGGCGGAGTTGCCGATATTGGCGTTGATCTTCACGAGGAAGTTGCGGCCGATAATCATCGGCTCCAGTTCGGCGTGGTTGATGTTGGCCGTAATGATGGCGCGGCCGCGGGCGATTTCGGAGCTGACGAATTCCGGGGTGACGAAATCGGGGATGGATGCGCCAAAGGATTCGCCGTCGCGCACACCGACGGCCTCACGCCGCATATTTTCGCGGATGGCGACGTATTCCATTTCGGGCGTGATGATTCCGCGGCGGGCGTATTCGAGTTGCGTGACGCAGGCGCCGGCTTTGGCGCGCAGGACGCGCGGTTGTTTGGGGAAGGGCGGGGTCAGTTTTTCGGCGGCGACGTTGCCGTTGTCTTCGGGCTTCACGGCGCGGCCGTCGATCTCCTCGACATCGCCGCGCGTTTTCACCCAGGCTTCGCGCGCACGCGGCAGGCCGGCATTGATATCGATCGTCGCGTTGGGATCGGTGTAGGGGCCGCTGGGATCGTAGATCGTGAGCGGCGGCTCGTTCGCGCTCGGATGCAGCGCGACTTCGCGGAACGGGACGCGCAAATCAGGATGCGCGCAGCCGGCGGCGTACACCTTGCGCGAGCCTTGCAGCGGGCCCGTGGTGACGGATGGCGCAAATGCGGATTGGTTTTCGGGCTTGTTCATGTCTGGCCTCCCTACGCCGGTGCGAGCCGGATCAGGTTCTGCGGGTCAGAGGTTCGCCTCTATCTCAGCCGCCTTCGCTCAAAAGAACGGGCGCGGCCCCCCGGGTTATGAAGGCGCGTGTTGTAGGCCGCGCGTGCCGCGCGGGCAATCGCTCAAACGCGCTTTGCCAGCCAGCCGACGTAAGTCAGCCAAAGCCCGGCGAGCAGCGCGAGCGCTGTCGTCGCCAGCATGATTGGCGGAACACGCGTGACTTGCGCGGCGATCGTGATGATGGCTTCGGGGAAAATCATCAGCAGCGCGCCGCGGACGATCAGCATCAGCGCGAGGATGGTGAGAACGATGGCGGCAGGCGAGCTGAAATGGTGGTGCGCGGCGAAGAAGACGAGCCCGATCATCGCCGTCCAGAAGCCGGTGACGAGCACGAGCGGCGCGTTCTGCATCAGCGAGGGCAGCAGCATCGGCAGCGTCTCGTAGCGCGTGAAGATGGTGATCGCGAGCAGGATCAGGAACGGGCCGACGACGCGGGCGCAAAAGCGGGTTGTGTCGGTTTGAGCGTCGGTCATTCCGTCTCTCCCTACGCCGGTGCAAACCGGATCAGGTTCGGCGGGTCAGGGCGAAGCGGCCCAATCTCAGCTGACGTGTTCAGCCCCCCGGAGAACGGCGCGATGCTAAGCCTGCGCGAGTTCCCGTCAAGCGCGTTGCGCTCAGCTTTGCTTCGGTTCGATCCAGAGCGCTTGGGCGCGGGCGATGGGTCGGCCGTCGCCGTGATAGAGCGCGGTGGCGGCGAGATGCTTGCGGCCTTCGCTTTTGATCGGCCAAGCGGCGACGATCAATTCTTCGCCGATGTTTGGACGTTCGCCGTCAATGACGGCGGTGAGGCGCGCGAGGAGGGCGGGCATTTCGCCGGCGCGCGGCAGCGACCAATAGCTCGGACAATCGAGCGCGGCGTGGATGAATTCATCGCCGACGCGCCCGCTTGCGTCGGCAAGATCGGCGCCGGGCGTCCAGGTGCACGCCACCATCGCGCGGCCCTCAACGGCGCCGGTGTAGAGCTCAAGGCCATCGTGCGCGGCGCGGCCCTGGCCGCAGACGAAGCAGGTCGGGTAGCGGTGATTGTGAAAGCCGACATAGCGCTTGGCGGCGTCGCGCGCTTCTTCGAGCGAGGGCGCTTGTTCGTACTGCAGATCGAACGCTGTCGGCGCGGCTTCACCGATGAGCGTTGCGCCGTCGTGGAGCGTGACGCGGTCGCCGTCGCGCGCGAGCGTCAACGGCTTTTCCAGCGGCGGGGGCACGCGCAGCGTCACTTCGGCTGCGCCTTCGATTTCGCGCGCCAGGATGCCGCTGACATAGCCGCCATTGCCGGAATTGGCCGGGCCATTGAAGCGGGGGGCGATGGTGATGCTGCGCGACATCGCGTGAGCGTAGAGGCCGCTTGCCTCCGGTTCAATCGGCGCCGCACTGCTGCCATACTGGCGGACAAGGTGAGGCCATGGGATCGGCGGCGGACTACACCATTATCGTCTTGCTCGTGGCGTTGGGCGTCGGGCTCTGGTCGGTGTTCGACCGGCTAGGGCAGATCGAGCGCGATGTGGCGGCGCTGAAGCGCAAGCTTGGCGTGACCGATGAGACGCCGGCGCCGCCGCCGCAACAGGACGAATTACCCGTGCGCCGCGAGCCATAGCCGCCGCTCGGCCGGATCGAGCGTGATGTTGAGCTGGCGCAAGAGCTCCATGCCGATATTGCCGTGGCTGAAGCCTTCCATGAAGGTGAGGTGCGGATTGGTCAGCGTCAGCGGCCCGACACGCGCTTCGCCGGCGAGCGTGGCGCGATAGATGACGCGCTCGGTGTTGATCATGCGCGCGCGGCCGACTTCCTGGAGTGGTGTTGAGAGCGGCAGCGTGCTGGCGAGATCGTGCGGGACGGTAATGCTCGCGGGCGAGCCGGTGTCGAGGTGCGCCAGCATGCTAACGCCGCCGGGAAGTTCGAGCGGAATGCCGGGCAGAGGATAGTCCCCGCTGGTGTAGGGGATGGCTTCGCCGGCGGGGAGCGTCGCAGCGCTCTTCGGCAGGATGCGCATTTCACCTGCGCCGAAATCGAGCACGACGAGATCGCCGCTGAAGATGGCGGGCGAGAGCACGGCGATCGTATCTTGGCGCACCATTGGCAGCACGGCGGCGGTAAAGTCCGGGATCGCGACGCCATTGAGTGCGGCGTTGGAGACGAGCGTCATGTAGGCGTCGATCGGCGGGCCGCCGGCGCCGCTGGTGATTTGGATCGGCTCGTTGTGCGGCAAGGCGAGCGCTTCGGCGAGCGGCAGATGAAACGTTGAACCAAAGGCGCCGGTGTCGAAGATGGCTTCGCCGCGGTCCACGCC
>JAEYPY010000177.1 GCA_023410295.1 Pseudomonadota bacterium
AACACCTACACCGGCTTGCCCAACAGCCAAGCGATCTATGCGCTGACGTCGCTCGTGCTGCTGGCGCCGACCATCGCCGTCACCAGCCGGCGCTTCCACGACGTGGGCCTCAGCGGCTGGCTCGTGGCGGCCGCCTTTGGCGCTTACTTCGTCGGGGCGATGATGATGGCCTCTTACATCGAAGCCGGCGCGGTACTCGTCGGCGCCGTTGTGCTGACGCTTCTGGTCATCGCCATCATTCCCTCGCGTCCGGGCGAGAACGCGTACGGCCCCAACCCGAAGACGCAGCAGACCCCCCAACTGGCGGTTTGAAGCGGCCAGAACCCCTGCTAGGACTAGGGCAGGAGGGGGAGTATGGCCGACGTATTTTTGTCCTACGCACGCGAGGACGTGGCCCGCGCCGAGCAGGTCGCGCGCGGCCTCGAACAGGCGGGCGTCGACGTCTTCTGGGACAATGAAATCCCCCCCGGAACCACCTGGGCCGACTACATCGAGCAGAAGCTGGCGCAGTGCAAAGCGCTGATCGTGCTCTGGAGCGCGGACTCCACCAAGTCGCAATGGGTGCGTGAAGAAGCGCGCATGGGCCGCGATAAGGGGGTGCTGATCCCGGTGATGATCGACAATTCGACGCCGCCTTTCGGCTTCGGCGAAGTGCAGGCGGCCAATCTCGCCGATTGGAACGGCGATCCCAACCATCCGGGCTGGCGCCGCTTCATCGACGCCGTCGCCACCTTCACCAAGCAAGCGCCGCGCCCGCAGCCGGCCATGAGCGCGCCGCCGCGCGATCCGGTGCGCACCACCGCCGCGAGCGCGCCCGCGGCGAAAGAGAAGAAGGGACTGCCGGTTTGGGTCTGGGTGGTCGGCGCCGTCGTCGCCACCATCGTCGTGCTCGGCATCATCGGTTCGATGATGCCGGACGATCCCAACCAGCAGATCGCGGGCGCCAATCCGCAATCCGTCCAGCCCGCGGTCAGCGGCACGGCGCCTGTGCAACCGCCGGCGACCACGGGTGAAGATCCCCAGGCCATCATTCTCGCGCAGCTGCAACAGGCGCAGGCGGTCGCCGCCCAGCAAGGCTTCCAACTCGTGGGCCAGCCCTTCAGCGGCAGCTTGGCGCAAGGGCAAAGCTGGAACGTGCCGGCTCAACTCGCGGTCGGCTACGATTATCGCGTGCTCGGCGTCTGCGACCGCGACTGCGCTGATTTGGATCTGGTGCTGTTCGACAGCGCCGGACGCCAAGTCTCGCAAGACACCACGACCACGAGCCAACCCGTCGTCGCCGTGCAGCCAGCCTACAACGACAACTTCACTATCCAGGTGCAGATGTACAATTGCTCGATCGCGCCCTGTTACTACGCGCTCGCGCTCTACGGCCGGCCCGCGCAGTAGGTTCTAGCTTGCAGATTTTAGCGCGCCCGATGCGGCTACGGCGCCCAAAACCTACAAGCTAAACCCCTAACATCTAGATCCGGTTTTCCAGCACGAACACGCGCACAGCCGAGGCCAGCGAGGCGTCAGGCGAATTCTTGCCGCGTGCTTCGTCGATCGAGGCGATCAGAACCGGCAACGTCATCGAGCGCGCGCGGGCAATCTTCTCCAGCGCGGCCCAAAATTCTTGTTCCAACGCAAGCGAGGTTCGATGGCCCGCGATGCGCATCGATCGCTTCAATAGCGCTCCCTTAGCTGTCATCGCGTCTATGTCCGTCGAGCTTTCGCTCTGCGGCCTCCTGCTCGGTTTTGCTCAGCTTTTTTTTGAGCCTTGCTCTGTCCGTGCTGTAACCGCTTAGCCGCCGCTTCGGTTTCCGCGGCTTCCCGTGCTTTCCGCTTCCGCGCCTGCTTTAGGTTCAAGATGTCGCCCATGAAGGGGATGTAAGCCGCGTCGGCCGCGTGGCCAACCTTGGCAACGAAGAGGCGAGGCGGCCTGAAAGTTCCCGTGCCCAGCAACGAGGAACTTCCGTCGTGCAATCTCGGGTTGCGACTCAACGAACGGGTCGCGGCGTCACCCCGGCCCGATCATCTTTTGCGGCCGCACGATGGCGTCGAAATCTTCCGCCGGGATGCCGTCCTTTATCGCTTCCTCGCGCAGCGTGGTGTTGTTCTTGTGCGCGGTCTTGGCGATCTTGGCCGCGCGGTCGTAGCCGTATTTCGGCGCCAGCGCCGTCACCAGCATCAGCGAGCGTTCGAGGTTGGCTTTGATATTGTCCTCGCGCGCGGCGATGCCGGCGACGCAATTGTCGGCAAAACTCACCGCCGCGTCGCCGAGCAGGCGCGCCGATTGCCAGTAATTGTACGCCATCACCGGGTTGAACACGTTGAGCTCGAAATGCCCGCTCGCGCCGGCGAACGTGATCGCCGCGTGATTGCCAAACACCTGCACGCACACTTGCGTCAGCGCTTCGCTCTGCGTCGGGTTCACCTTGCCTGGCATGATCGAGGAGCCCGGCTCGTTCTCAGGCAACATCAACTCGCCCAAGCCTGAACGCGGACCCGAGCCCAAAAAGCGGACGTCGTTAGCGATCTTGAACAGCGCCGCCGCCGCCGAATTGATCGCGCCATGCGCGAACACCATCGCATCGTGCGCCGCCAGCGCTTCGAACTTGTTCGGCGCCGTCACGAACGGCAGCTCCGTGATCGCCGCGATCCGTTCCGCAACCTTCTCCGCAAAGCCAACAGGCGCGTTGAGCCCCGTGCCCACCGCCGTGCCGCCCTGCGCCAGCTCATAAAGCCCGTAGAGGCTCTCCTTCAGCCGGTGGTTGGCGTTCGACACCTGCTGCACGTATCCGGAAAATTCCTGGCCCAGCGTCAGTGGCGTCGCGTCCTGCGTGTGGGTGCGCCCGATCTTGATGATGTGCGCGAACTCTTCCTGCTTTTGCTTCAGCGCCGTTTCCAGATGCGCGAGCGCCGGCATCAAATGCCGCGCCGTCATCTCTGCCGCCATGATGTGCATTGCCGTCGGAAAGGTGTCGTTCGACGATTGGCTCATATTGACGTGATCGTTAGGGTGGATCGGCTTCTTCGAGCCCATCGCCCCGCCCAGCGCTTCGATCGCGCGGTTCGAGATCACCTCGTTGGCGTTCATGTTCGACTGCGTGCCCGAACCCGTCTGCCAGACCGAGAGCGGGAAGTGCGCATTGAGCTTGCCGTCGATCACGTCCTGCGCCGCGCGCACGATCGGCTCGCCGATCTCCGGCGAAAGCACGCCCAGCGCCATATTCGCTTCCGCCGCGGCGCGCTTGACGATCCCCAGCGCCCGCACAATGGGCGCGGGCATCTTTTCCTCACCGATCTTGAAATTCTGCAGCGACCGTTGCGCCTGGGCGCCCCAATACTTGTCGCTCTCGACCTCGATCGGGCCGAAAGTATCGCTTTCTGTGCGGGTTTTCATTGGACGGGCCTTGAGAGAATCTGACGCCTTGCTCCAGGAGGGGATATGGGCATGAGTGGCGCCGATCAAGCCGGGGCAGGGGACGATTGGCGCATGCAGCTGCGTGACATGCGGACGCAAAGCGCCCTGCGTGCGCCTGATCCCGCGCCCGACGCACTGCGCCGGCTCTCTGACCGCGCGCTGCGCGCCGCCGCCCACAACCCCGACCATAGCGAAGCCGCCCGCGCCGCCGCCGAAGCCGAGCTGCGCGCGCGCAATTTGAGCGCCGACCGCTGGCGCCTCACCGTGCCGACATTCATCCGCGCCACGGATCTCGACAAGGGCGACAAGCTCTTCTTCGGCTGGGGCCGGGCGCTCCGCGTCTGGAGCGGGGCGTCTGTTTTTGCCGCGTTGCTTTTGATTTTCGCCGCCGCGTTCTGGATGACAGTCCAAACCGAAGCTTCTGAGCGATGCTTGCGGGAAGGGACGTGCCAAGGGGAGATCATCGAGTTCACGCTCACGGGCGAGGCTGCCGAGGCGTGGGCGGAAGTAGAGCCTGGATGGCATGTCGATGATGCAATCTACGGCGCCATCGGCCTCACAGTTCTCGTTCCTCTTGTTATTTGGCTACTCGCCTCAATCCTGCGCCGCAAGCCGGCGCGCGTGCTGCTCTTGCGCAAGTTCAACAGGCGCGATCTGGCCGAGCCGCTCGAGCGCATGATCGCGCATGAACTGCGCGCCTACGGCCACGTGGCCTCGCTGTCGGATAAGTTCATCCGCCGCGACTATTTCGGCTGGGTGCAGATGGCGCTGCTCTCGCTCACCAATCCGCTCGCCGCGATCTGGTTCGTGATCGGCCTGCCGGTGCGGTTCGTCTGGCGCCTGTTCGATCGCTCCGCCATGGGCCCGGCCACCGTCACCAGCGCGCGCGACTATCGCAATCTCGCCCGGCGCCTCCGCGATCGCATCGGTCTCAACGCGCAAGTCGCCATGGTGTCGAAGGAAGCCTTCCTGGTGCGCACGTCCGACGCTTGGTGGAAAATGGTCGTGCGTCTGCTCATGGATTCCTGCGACGCCATCGTCGTCGATCTCTCCCAAGTCACCGCCGGCACGGCCTGGGAGCTCGACGTCATCGCCGAAGAAAACGCCGCCAAGCGCTGCGTCTTCGTCGCGCTCTGGGGCAAGCTGGAGGAAGCAGAAGCGGCGCTCGCCGCGCGCGGCATCGCTGCTGCCGTCCACCACTACGCGCCCGACGGCGAAATGCAGCGCCGCCGCCCGTTCCGCGCCGCCATGCTCGACGCCATGCGGGCCACGCACGCATGACCTGGACCGCCCGCGGCAAGGTGCGTGCGCGCGAGATCGAAGGCGGCGCGGAAATCGCCATCGACGGCATCACCACGCAAGCGCGCTATTACAAGCCTCTGGTCTACGAATTCTTCCGCAAACAATTCCCCATCCGCCCGCGCTGGGGTGAGTTCGAAGTCGAACTGGTGATGGAATATGTCGGCGAAGTCCCCAGCCTCGATCTCGACAATCTCGCCAAAGCGCTGCTCGACGCCCTCAAAGGCCACATCTTCTTCGACGACAGCCAAATCGCGAAGCTGCTGTGCGAACGCCGGCCGGGCGAGCGCGATCGCATCACGGTGAAAGCGGTAAAGCGCGCTACTCCCACCTAAGTGGCGGCGCTTCAGCTTTCAGGGCCTCGATCCGCGCGCGTAGCTCATCGACGAAGCCATGATGCGAGCCGTTCCAGCGCAGCGCATCGCCAACCACCGCCGTCGTGTTGAACGGCACAAGCAGCTTCGCATCCTTCGGCAGCGAGCGTCCGGCGCCTTGCAGATAAACCGGCGTCACCGCTGCATCGGGACAAAACTCGACCAACCGCGCCACGCCCGTCTTGAAGCGCGTCATCTCCTCCGGTACCCCGCGCGAGCCTTCGGGAAACACCACCAGGATTTCGCCGCGCGTCAGCGCTGCCTTGGCGCCTGCCAACACATCCTCGCCGCGCGCGGCGC
>JAEYPY010000195.1 GCA_023410295.1 Pseudomonadota bacterium
GAAATCCGCATCAACGGCACGGATCCCTCGGGCTCGGGCGTCGTGAATGTCGGCGCGGATACGTTCGAGCTGATCGGCGACTTCACCAACACCAGCCTGCGGCTGAACACGGTGACCATCGCCGGCACGGCCGCGAGCGACGTTGTCAACATCTCCGGCCTCACCTCGCAGCACCGCGTCGTCTTCACTGGCAATGGCGGCGAGGACCAGGTGATCGGCGATCCGCGGCCGCAGGACGTGCTCAACATGTCCGCGCCTGTCGCATCGTTCACGCCGGCGGCGTTCATGACGGTGGAGCCGCGCGCCTTCGACCTCTTCCTCGACCGCGATCTCCGTGGGCCGGTCTGGAAGATGATGCGGGACGACGACTTCTTCGACATGATCAGCCTCCCGTACATGGACCGGTTCGACATGCTCTGAGTCCAAACGCGATGCATCGCCACCTCCACCGATGCATCGCCAGCCTCGCCCCGGGAGATGAGCGCTCCGCCGCGCCTCTCCCGGTTGGCGCGGCGCGTGTCCGTTCCATGCAAGCTCGCGTAATCTTCAACACAGCGCGTCAGGCGCTCAGAGAGTAGGGGGCGAACATCTCTATCCGTCTCCAGCAGATGGCCTTCGCCGATTTCAGCGCCGCGCTCGCCGAACGGCGCGCCGACGCCAAAGCGGCACGCGCCGCCCGCGCTGCACGTAAAGCGGCCCGGCCGAAGCGCGGCACGATCAAGGCGCGCTTGCGCCTTGCACGCCTCGCGTTTCGTCATCGCGCACGGCTTCTCTGGGAGCGGGCGGAGCGGCACGTCACCGCGCTCTCGGAAGTGTCCGCCGCGCTGCGCTCCGGGGACATCATCTCGGCCTCGTTCCGCCGGCTGAAATCCCACCTCTTGCTGGTCGCCGCTTTCAGCGCTGGCATCAACCTGCTCTATCTCGCGCCGTCGATTTACATGATGCAGGTTTACGACCGCGTTCTGCCCACCAATGGCCTGCTGACACTCTTCCTCTTGAGCGCCATCCTTGTCGTCACGCTCGCCGTGATGGCCGCACTCGATACGCTGCGCGGGCGGCTGCTTGGCCGCGCCTCGCTGCGCCTGGAGCGACTGGCGCTTGAGCCGCTGATGAGCCAAGTGTTCGCCGCCAAGCGCGCCAACCCGTCCGAACATCTCGCTTTCGGCGTGCGCGACCTCGACAATGTGCGTACCGCGCTCTCGAGCCCGGCCATGGTGGGCATCCTCGACATCCCATGGACTCCGCTCTTCATTCTTGTCTGCTTCGTCATCCATCCGTGGATCGGGTTTTTCGCCCTCGTCGGCGCGGCAATCATCTTCGGCGTGGCGCTGCTCAACGAACGCGCCTCGCGCGCCAGCCTCAAGGCCACCTCGCAGCGCGCCGGCGCCTTCTACGCCATGCACGAGTCCGATCTCACCATGGCTGAGACGCTGCACGCCATCGGCGCACAAGATGTCCTAAGCCGCCGCCGCATCCAGACCCGCGCCGATCTGGTCGATGCACAAACCCAAGCCGCCTTCGAAAGCGCCGCCTTTTCCGCCTTCGCCAAGGTCGTGCGCATGGTGCTGCAATCGGGCGCGCTGGGGCTCGGCTGCTATCTCGCGGTCGAGCGGCAGATCTCGCCCGGCGCCATCATCGCCGCAACGATCCTCGTTGCGCGCGCCTTTGCTCCTGTCGAGCAAATCGTGGGCGGCTGGCGCCAGATCGGCAGCGGTTGGAATTCATACAAGGCTCTACGCGCTGCGTTTGCCGCGCCGATCGCACAGGAAGAACGCACCCCGCTCCCGGCGCCACGCGGCCGTGTCGATGCTGAGTACCTCTCGGCCGCCGCGCCCGGTGCGAAAGTGCTCGCGCTGCACGGCGTCAGCTTCGCCGCTGGTCCGAGCGAAGTCGTCGGCATTATCGGCCCGAGCGGTTCGGGCAAGACGACGCTCGCGCGTCTCCTTGCCAACGCCGCGCCGCCGCAGACCGGCGCCGTGCGGCTCGACGCCGCGCGTTACGCCGACTGGGACCAAAGCGCACTCACCCGCCACATCGGCTATCTTCCCCAGCGCGTCGATCTCTTCGACGGCACCATCTCGGAGAACATCTCCTGTTTCGCCCGCGCGGGCGGAGCGACTGCCGACGAAGTCGGCGCCAACGTTGTCGAAGCAGCGCAGCTTGCTGGTGCGCATGAGCTCATTCTCAACCTGCCTTCTGGCTACGAAACCCGTCTCGGCCTCGGCGGCGCCGGCCTCTCGCCAGGCCAGGCCCAGCGCATCGCCTTGGCCCGGGCGCTATACGGCATGCCGAAAGTGCTCGTGCTCGATGAGCCCAACTCGCACCTCGACAGCGACGGCGAAGCGGCGTTGCTACAAGCGCTCTCCGCCATGCGCGCACGCGGCAGCGTCGCCTTCGTCGTCGCCCACCGCGCCGGCGTGCTAGCGATCGCCGACAAGATCCTCCTGCTTAACGCCGGGCGCTTGGTCGACTTCGGCTCGCGCAATGACGTCCTCGCCCGCCTCAACGCCGCAGCCGCCAACGTGCAGCAGATCGCCGCCGCGCGTGTCGAACGCATCGGAGCCGGCGCGCCATGAGTCCTGCCGACGAATCCGCCGAGCGCGATGACGGGCCCTGGCGCGAAGGTCGCGTCGGTTTATGGATCATCACCATCTTCTTCGGCGTCTTCGGCCTCTGGGCCGGGCTGGCGCCACTCGACGCCGGCGTCGTCGCCGCGGGCGAGGTGAAGGTCTCCGGCAACCGCCAAGTCGTGCAGCACCCGGTCGGCGGCGTCATCTCGCGTATCGCCATCGCCGAAGGCCGACGCGTGCGCGAGAACGAAATTCTGATCGAACTCTCCTCGGTCGAACTCGCCGCCCAAGAACGCGCGTTGGCCGCGCAAGCCATCGAACTCGAGGCCTCGCGCGCTCGTCTCCTTGCAGAAAGCGCCGGCAGCACCGAGCTTGTGCGCCCGCCAAGCTGGGCGACGCTGCCGCCTGAGTACGAAGACCTCGCCGCCGCCGTGCTCGCGCGTCACCAACAGGAGTTCGCCATTCGCGCCGGCGCCGGCGACGCGCAGCAAGCCGTGCTGACCCAGCGCCAGCGCCAGAGCGCGGCGCGCATCGAAGGCTATCGCCAGCAGATCGCCGCCATCGACACCCAGTCGGCGCTCATCGCCGAAGAACTCGCCGGCCTGCGCATGCTCGAAGAGCGCGGCTTTGCCGCCC
This sequence comes from Pseudomonadota bacterium, assembly GCA_023410295.1. Taxonomy (GTDB): domain Bacteria; phylum Pseudomonadota; class Alphaproteobacteria; order Caulobacterales; family Aquidulcibacteraceae; genus Vitreimonas. The sequence continues at coordinate 3,207 of JAEYPY010000195.1, forward strand.
CCATGCGCGTGCGCGCGGTTGAACGCACGGAGGCCGAACTGACCGGGCGCCGCGCCGAACTCATGGGCCTCATCGAACAAACCCGCGAAGGCATCGGCGAAGCCCGGCTGCAAGGTCTCTCGCTTGAAGAAGAACGCGCTCAAGGCGTCGCTGAAGAGATGCGCCTGGTTGAAACCCAGCTCGCCACCGTACTGCCCGAACTGCAAAGCGTGCGCGTGCAGCTTGAACGCACACGCGTGCGCGCGCCGACGAGCGGCGTCATCGTCGGCCTTGCCTTCTTCAATGTCGGCGCCGTCGTCGCGCCCGGCGAACGCATCCTCGAAATCGTGCCGGACGAGCAGGACATGGTGCTCGAAGTGCGCGTTTCGCCGATGGACGCCGACAACGTCCGCCCCGGCCTCCTCACGCACGTGCGCATGTCTGCGTTCGAAGGCCGGCAGATGCCGCAAGTGCGCGGCGCGGTCGAACGCATCTCCGCCGACCGCTTCGAGGATGAGCGCACCGGGCAGAGCTATTTCACAGTTGAGGTCAAAGTGCCGGAAGCGGAGATGGAGCGCCTGCAATCGGCCTCAGGCCGCTCGCTGATGCTGAGCCCCGGCCTGCCAGTCGAAGTGGTGATCCCGCTGCGGCGCCGCACAGCACTGCAGTACCTGCTTGAACCGTTGCAGCAATCGGTCTGGCGCTCGTTCCGCGAGAACTAGGTTCAGCGCGACATCAGCCGTTGCACGATGAGTTCGGCGGCGGATTCAGTGTCGATCGCCATCGTATCGATATGGATATCCGGCGCTTCCGGCGGCTCGTAAGGACTGTCGACGCCGGTGAAATTCTTCAGCTGACCCGCGCGCGCCTTCTTGTAGAGCCCTTTCACGTCGCGCTGCTCGGCGACGTCGATCGGGGTATCCACGAACACTTCGAAGAATTCGCCCTCGGGCAACAGCTCGCGCGCCATTTGCCGCTCTGCGCGGAACGGCGAGATGAACGAGACCAGCACGATGAGGCCGGCGTCCGCCATTAATTTCGCCACCTCCGCCACGCGGCGAATGTTCTCAACGCGATCGGCGTCAGTGAAGCCAAGGTCGCGGTTCAGCCCGTGGCGCACGTTGTCGCCGTCGAGCAGCATGGTGTGCCGGCCAAGCGAGAGCAGGCGCTTTTCCACCAGATTGGCGATGGTCGACTTGCCGGCGCCGGAAAGACCTGTGAACCAAAGCACCGCCGGCTTCTGGTTCTTGATCTCCGCATGCGCCTCGCGCGTTACGTCAAGCGCTTGCCAGTGGACGTTCTGTGCGCGCCGCAGCGCGAAATGAATAAGGCCCGCGCCAACCGTCGCGTTCGAGGCGCGGTCGATCAGGATGAAACCGCCCAGGTCCGGGCTCTCAGCATAGGGCGCGAACGGCGCTGGCTGATCCAGGCTTACATTGCAAACCGCGATCTCGTTCAGCTCCAGAACCTTGGCCGCGGCGTGCTCCAGCGTGTTGACGTTCACCTTGTACTTAATCTCGGTGATCGTCGCGCTGACCGTCTTGGCGCCGAGCTTCAGCCAATAGGGGCGCCCCGGCAGCAGCGGATCGTCCGCCATCCAGATCAGCGTGGTCTCGAACTGATCCGACGTTTCGACTGGATCGTCCGCCGCCGCGATCACATCGCCGCGCGAGCAGTCCACTTCGTCGGCCAGCGTCAGTGTCACCGA
>JAEYPY010000211.1 GCA_023410295.1 Pseudomonadota bacterium
CCTTGAAGGGGTTCGCGAACTTCGCGCGGTACTCGTCGACGAAGTGCGCCTTCGCCGCGACGGGATCCGACGCCCGCTCGATCTCGCGGCGGTAGACGATGTTGACCGCGCCGTCAGGGCCCATCACCGCGATTTCGGCCGACGGCCAGGCGTAGTTCACGTCGCCGCGCAGGTGCTTTGAACTCATGACGTCATAGGCGCCGCCATAGGCTTTGCGCGTGATCACCGTGACTTTCGGCACCGTGGCTTCGCCGTAGGCGAAGAGGAGCTTGGCGCCGTGCTTGATGAGGCCGCCCAGCTCCTGGCGCGTGCCCGGCAGGAAGCCCGGCACGTCGACGAAGGTGACGATCGGGATGTTGAACGCGTCGCAGAAGCGCACGAAGCGCGCGGCTTTGCGGCTGGCGTCGATGTCGAGGACGCCCGCGAGCGTCATCGGCTGATTGGCGACGAAGCCGACCGTTGAGCCGTCGAGGCGGCCGAAGGCGGTGATGATGTTCTTGCCGAACTCGGGGCCGATCTCGAAAAAATCGCCCTCGTCTGCGACTTTCTCGATCAGCTCCTTCATGTCGTAGGGCTTGTTCGGATTGTCCGGGATGAGGCGATCGAGCGAGGGCTCTTCGCGGTTCGTGTCATCATAGTGCGGGCGCGTCGGCGGCTTTTCGCGGTTCGAGAGCGGCAAGAAATCGATGAGGCGGCGCATTTGCGTCAGCGTCTCGAAATCGTTTTCGAACGCGCCGTCGGCGACGCCGGACTTGGCCGCATGCACGCGCGCCCCGCCCAGCTCTTCGTGCGTGACGATCTCGTTAGTCACGGTTTTCACGACGTCCGGGCCGGTGACGTACATGTAGCTTGTGTCCTTCACCATGAAGATGAAGTCGGTCATCGCCGGCGAATAGACATCGCCGCCCGCGCACGGCCCCATGATGACGCTGATTTGTGGGATGACGCCGGAGCTTAAGATGTTGCGCTGGAAGATGTCGGCGTAGCCCGCGAGGCTGTCGACGCCCTCTTGGATGCGCGCGCCGCCGGCGTCGAAAATGCCGACGATGGGCGCGCCGTTCTTCATCGCCATGTCCTGCACTTTGCAGATCTTCTCGGCGTGGGCGCGGGAGAGCGAGCCGCCGAAGACGGTGAAGTCCTTGGAGAAGACGTAAGTGAGGCGCCCATTGATCGTGCCCCAGCCGGTGACGACGCCGTCGCCGGGGATTTTCTGCTTCTCCATGCCGAACTCGGCCGAGCGGTGTTCGACGAACATGTCGAACTCCTCGAACGAGCCTTCGTCGAGCAGGAGTTCGATGCGTTCGCGCGCCGTGAGCTTGCCCTTGGCGTGCTGCGCCGCCATGCGCTTTTCGCCCCCGCCGGCGCGGGCAGCCGCGCGCTTAGCTTCAAGAGCAGCGATGATGTCTTTCATGGGCCCCGCTTAGTCGTTCAAAAGTGCAATGAATCTGGCGATGTTTTCGAACTCTGCGCGCTGTCTGTCCAGCCGCGCGGCGGCTTCTTCGTCGCGGCCCCAGGTTTCTTGGGCCCAGAGATCGTCGAGCGCGGCGGTGGCGAAAGCTTGCTCTGCGTCAAGGCGCCCATTGATGAGCGCGAAAGCGACGAGCGCCGAGCCGGCGAGCCCCGCCGCTTGCACCAGCGCAGTGAGGCGGAAATCGTCGGCGGCGGCGGCGTGGGCGGCCAGCGTTTCGAGGCTCTCGCGCGGCACGGCCGCAGGCAGAACGCCGGTGACCACGGGGAGCATGATTCCAAGATCGCGCAAGCCAAAGCCGATCAGCGGATCCCAGAGCATGGATTGGCGCGCGACCAGGGGCGGCGGGCTTTCGGCGCGGTGGCAAACGAGATCGGTCTCGCCGAACTTGGCGATATACTGGATGAGATCGTCGCGGCGCTCCGGTGTGTGATCGATGGCGGCGAAGGCAAGCTGTGTCAGCGGCATGGTCGCGGGGATGATGTGCTCGCCTTGTGCGCGCCATTCGGCGGCGATGGCTTCGGCGAGCGCGCGCGTGGGGGAATTGAACGGCTGGCCGTTCGGCGTGCGCAGGCGGCGCTCGTCCAGCATCACGCCGGTGCCGGCGCCGTCGTCGGCGGCGCGTGCGGTTTTGTAGAAGCGGCGGGCGGGCGAAGACATGGGCGCGTTTCTACGCGGGCGCGACGTCGAAGGCGAGGCTGAGGCGCTCGGCGCCTTCGAATGGAACCGTGCCGTGCCACATGTAAGATGGGAAAAGCACCAGCGTGCCCGGCTTGGGGGCGATGAACTTTTCCGGCAGACACTTGGCGATGGGGCGATTGGGCTCGCCGAGCTTGAGCGCGCCGGCGTTGACGTCGCGCCGTTCCGCGCTTGGCAGCGTGGTGACGAAGTAAGCTGAGCTGATCCAGCCTCGGTCGTGCACGTGATTGGGCTGATAGCCTTCGTTGGTGAGGCGTACGGACCACATGCTGGCGAAACGGTAACGCTCGCTCTTGCGTGCTGCGACGGGATTTTCGCCTTCGAGCTTTGAGATGTAGTCGCGCACCGCCTGCTCCACCGCGGCGCGGAAAGCGGTGATGTTGGGCTCATTGAGGGCCAGGAGATTGCGCGCAGTTTGCGAGCCGTGGTGCAGGTGTTGATCGAGCGGGTGCGCGTTCACCTTGTGCTGACGGCGCAGCACCTCGGCGAGCGCGGCGTTGAAATTCTCTGGCGTGAAGAAGCCGCGCGGCGCGGGGATTTCATAGGTGTGCACCAGGCGCTCGTAATCGTAGAGCGATTGGTACGCGGGCTCGCCAAGCACACGCAGCGCCAGCGCCTCGCAAGCAATGAGATATTGTTCGTGCGGATCGTCGGCGCGGAGTGCGCGGACGATGTTGAGCGCCTCATCGGCCTGGCCGGCGCGGATCAGGGTGGAGAGCAGATTACGCTTGGCGGCCCGAGAGTCGGGCGCAAGTTCGGCGACGCGGCGCAGCACTTTGAGCGCATCGCGCGGGCGCTCGAGTTCGTCGAGCAGCACACCGGCGGCGTTCAAGAAGCTCGGCGCATCCGGCGCGCGGCGCAGCGCTTCATCGACAATGCGCAGCGCTTTTTGCGGCTGGTGCGCGCGGTGGAGCGCATCGGCGCAAGCAAGCCGGAGCGCCAAATCGTCCGGACGGCGCGCAATCTCCGCTTCCATCAGCGCGGTCGCATTCTCGCCCTCGCCGCGCAGCGCGCGGATACGAGCGAGCGCCGAATGGAGCGCGGCTGCGGCGGGATAGAGCTTGATCCCCTCCTCCAGCACCTTCTCCGCATCCTGCTTTTTGTCGGCCGCATAGAGTGCGCGGGCGAAGTTGAGCGCGAGTTCGACGCTGTCGAGCTTGGCGGCGGCGAGATTGGCGTAGATTGCGAGCGCCTCTCGCGCGCGGCCGACACGGTCGAGCGCGGTGGCGTGATTGAGCTGCAGGCCGCGGGTATTGGGCGCAAGCTTCAGCGCTTCGGCGGCGGCGGTGAGCGCGTCTTCGTCGCGGCCCTGGGCGCGGTGCACCTGGGAAAGCAACGTCCACGCTTCGGGGCCCGGGTGCGCGGCGATATAGGCACGCGCCTCGGCTTCGGCGGCGGTGAGATCGCCGACAGCCATCAGGCAGTGGGCGATGTTGACGCGCGTGGCCTGCGCTTGCGGGGTCAACGCCAGGGCGGCGCGATAGACGCGCAGCGCTTCTTCATACTTGCCGCGGGCCTGCAGCACGACGCCGAGATCGTTGTAATAGCCGCCTTCATTGAACGAGTACGCGATGGCGCTGCGGAAATAGCGTTCGGCGTCGTCGAGCTTGTTCTGCGCCTTGGCGATGAGCCCCATGAGATGCAGCGACGGCGCGTCGGTGGCGAGCTTTGGCAGCGCCGCCTTCAGCACCTGCTCGGCGCCGATCACATCCCCTTTGCCGAACAGTTCGCGGCTGGCGTTGGCGAGCGCAGCAGCTTCCGGCGGCGGCTGTGGCTTCATCGCCCGCCTTCGAACGGTTCGAACGGATTGCGCGCTTCGCGCTCGTCAAAGCCCAAGAGATCGAAGGCGGCGCGCATGTGCGGCGGCAGCGGCGCGATGACTTTGAGTTCGCCGCCGGATGGATGCGGCAGGCGGATCGCGCGTGCGTGCAGGTGGAGCTGACGCTGCAGATCGTTGGGAGTCGGGCGATCGCACTTATACTTGGGATCGCCGGCGATGGCGTGGCCGAACTCGGCCATGTGAAAGCGCAGCTGGTGGGTGCGGCCGGTAACGGGACGGAGCGCGACCCAGGCGGCGCTCTGCGCGGCTTCGGAGATGACGGCGTATTGTGTGACGGCATGCGCCGCGCCCTCGTCACGTTGTTCCGCCGAGACCATCATCTCACGGTCGGCGTCGCGCGGGCCGGGCGCCTTGCGCATCCAGGAGCGCAGCTCGCCTACGGATGGCCGCGGCGCGCCGGTGACGATAGCCCAGTATATCTTATCGGTGTCGCGGTCGCGGAAGGCTTCGCCGAGCGCTGCAGCGGCGCGCGGGTGGCGCGCGAGCACGAGACAGCCCGAGGTGTCGCGATCGAGACGATGCACCAGCTTAGGACGTTTTTCAGCGTCGAAGATAAGGCCATCCAGCAGACCATCGACATGGCGCGGCGTGTTGGTGCCGCCCTGTACGGCGAGACCCGCCGGCTTGTTGAGTACGATGACGTCGTCGTCGCGATGGATGACGAGCGAGCGGATGTAGTCGGCGTCCTTCGGACTGATGCCGGCCGGCAAGCGCGGCGCAGCATCCGGTAATGGCGGAATGCGCACGAGTTGGCCCGGCGAGACGCGGTCGGAGGCTTTGACGCGCGCGCCATCGACGCGCACCTGGCCGGTGCGAATGAGCTTTTCCACCTGGCCTTGCGTCAGATGCGGATAGCGGCGGCGCAGCCAGCGATCGATGCGCGCAACGCCATCGTCCTTATCGACTTCGACGGTTTCGACCGTCTTCATATCCGCCCCAAATTCAAACCCAGCCAGCACGCGCCGACGCTGAGGATCAGCGAAGCAGCGGCGTAGAGCATGGCAAGGCCGGGTTGATGCTCCATGAGGCGCACCGTCTCCAGCGAAAACGCCGAAAAGGTGGTGAAGCCGCCCAGGAGGCCAACGCCCAGCAGGAGTCGAGCGCTCTCCTGCTCAGGGCCCACGCGCGCGGCGAGGAAACCCATGGCGAGGCCGCCAACGATGTTGACGGCGAGCGTCCCCCACGGAAAGGCAAGGCCCAGCCAGCGCGCAGCGGCAAAGCCAACGCCGTAGCGCGCGACCGATCCAACCGCTCCCCCGAGCGCAACCAGCAGCACCTGCATCATCTACGGCGTGAGCCGTGCGCGGATGCTGGTGGCGACGGCGCGGGCGTTGTAGGCGTCGGGGCTATCGGGCTGCGGCCCCTGCCCGAGCCGAATCTCAAGCGTCGCAGCGCGTGCGGTCAAGCCGCCGCCGCCGCCAAGCGGAACGCTCACGCCGACGCTGCCGCCAACGCCGCTGCGTCCGCCCCAACAACCGCCGCCGATGCCGACGCCGACGCTCGGGCCGGAGCGGCCGCGGCTCTCGCCGTCGAACGTGCGCCGATCGACCCAGAACCAGTCGGCGCCGCGTTCGAGCGCGATGTCGGCCGCGCGCAACAGCGCATAGTCGTGCAGCAGCGTCTGATCGGCGCCGGACGGTGCGCGATAGGTGACGAAGTAGCGGTTGTTCTCGATCTGGGTTTCGGAATAGCCGACGCCGCCGGGCTGAGCGGCGGGCGTGTAGGTTGGCGTGGTGGCGCAGGCGGCGAGCGCCGTGAGCGCGAGCGCAAGGGCAAAAGCTTTGATCATTGAAGCGGTCCGTTCATCATCCCTCGCCCGCATCATATCAAGTTTCGGCGGGCGTGGGGGTTTCAAGGCCGAGTGATTGCTGCACCGAGACGAACCCTGGCGGGGACGACGCGGCGAAGGTGCGCCGGCCCCCTGCCGGATGCGGGATGTTGAGCGCGGCGGCATGGAGCATGAGCGAGGCAACGGGGGTACCGGCGAGGTTGAAAAGCCCGCCATACTTGCCGTCGCCAGCTATGGGCCGGCCGATGGCTGCCAGATGGGCGCGAAGCTGGTGCATGCGGCCGGTTTCGGGGCTGAGTTCGAGCAGTGCGGCGGTGGATGTGGCCCAGAGCGTGCGGTAGCGCGTGAGCGCCTGCTGGCCATCGGGCCCAGGCTCCATGATGTCGAGCCCGCGGCGCGAGGATTTTTTGAGTGGCAGGTCGATCTTACCTTCTCGCGGCTCAGGCGCGCCGCCGCAGACGATGGCGAGATAGGTCTTGTTGGCGTCGCGTCCGGCGAAGGCTTCGGACAAGAACGCGGCGGCGGGCTTGGTGCGCGCGACGACGATGATTCCAGAGGTCTCACGATCGAGCCGGTGCACGAGGCGTGGGCGCTTGCCGTTGGATTTGGCGAAGGCGGCGAGGAGATGTTCAAGGCTGCGCGTGACGCCCGAGCCGCCTTGCACTGGCAAACCCGCGGGCTTGTTGAAGACAAGGATGTACGCGTCCTCGTGGATGAGGAGCGAGCGGATGTAGGCGGAGTCCTCCGGGCTGATCGCGGGTTCGTGCTTCACGCGCGTGCCAATTTTTCGCCGAAGGCATCAGCAAACGAAGCAAGCTTATCCCAGTCGGTCATTTCCCAGTCGCGGCTTGTGTCGACCGGGGCGCCGCGCTCGTTTGCGATGCGCTTCATCACCATGCGCTTGAAGAAATCGTACTGCGTATAGCGGAAGGCGCCGGCGACATGTTCGATGTGTTGCGGGCGCCACTCGGCTTGCGTGAAGAATTCATCGAGACACTTTTCAAGCCCGCGCCAATCATCGGCGTCGCTTCCAGCGGCGGAGAGCGAGACGCTGAGGAAGGCGTTGGGCTTGCCCGCGATGGCGGCCACGTTGTCGTGAACCAGGCGCACGACTGACTTCTGGAAGCCGCCAACGTGCAGCGAGGCCGCGACGATTGCTGCGTCGAATGCTGGTAGCGCGGCGCTCGTTTCGGCGTCAGCGGCGTCGATCAGGGTCGCTTCGAGCCCCTTGGTCTTGAGACGATCGGCCACGGCCGCGCAGATCTTGCGCGTTTGGCCCTCGTGCGTGCCGTAGATGATGAGGACGCGCTTGCTCATGGCTCGCCTTTGCGTTCGGCGCGGAGCTTGGCCCAGTGTTCGAGCCGTTCCTTGATGACGCCTTCGCGGCCGCGGCCTTCGGGGGCGTAGAATTGGCGGCGCGGCATGTCATCGGGGAAGTAGTGCTGGCCCGAGAAGCCTTCTGCGGCATCGTGGTCGTAGGCGTAGCCGCCGCCGTAACCGAGTTCTTTCATGAGCTTGGTCGGCGCGTTGCGGATGTGCATAGGCGGGCCGAGCGCGCCGGTCTCCCGTGCGGCCTGGCGCGCCGCTTTCCAGGCAGTGTAGGCGGCATTGGATTTTGGCGCGGTGGCGAGGTGGATCACGGCTTGCGCCAAGTGCAGCTCTGCTTCCGGCGGACCGATGAAGTGCACCGCGTCCTTGGCGGCGTTGCAGATGAGGAGCGCGGTGGGATCGGCGAGCCCCACGTCCTCGGCCGCAGCGCGCACAAGACGGCGCGCGATAAACAGCAAATCCTCGCCGCCATCGATCATGCGCGCGAGCCAATAAAGCGCGGCGTCTGGATCGGATCCCCGTATGGATTTGTGCAGCGCGGAGATGAGATTGTAATGCTGTTCGCGGTCCTTGTCGTACGCGGGCGCGCGCTTCTGCAGGAGCTCGCCAAGCGCCTTGGCGTCGAGCGGCTGCTTAAGATCGAGCGCGAACAATTCTTCGCTGAGCGTTAAGAGATAGCGCCCGTCGCCATCGGCCAGGTTGGTGAGGGCGATGCGAGCTTCGTCCGTGAGCGGCAGCTTCTTGCCAAGCAGCGCTTCGGCGCGCTGCAGCAATTGATCGAGTGCAGCGTCGTCGAGGCGCATTAGCACGAACACTTGCGCGCGAGAGAGAAGCGCCGCGTTGATCTCGAAGCTTGGGTTTTCGGTGGTGGCGCCGACGAGCGTGACGACGCCCTGCTCCACGTATGGCAAAAAGCCGTCCTGTTGGGCGCGGTTGAAGCGATGTATTTCGTCGACGAACAGCAGCGTCGCCTTGCCCGATGCGCGGCGGCCGCGCGCGGTTTCGAACGCCTTCTTCAGATCGGCGACGCCGGAGAAGACAGCGCTGATCTGCTGGAACTCGTGGCCGGTCTCTTCCGCCAGCAACCGTGCGATCGTCGTTTTTCCCACGCCGGGCGGGCCCCAGAGGATCATCGAGGAAAGCCTCTTCTGCGCCACCATGCGCCCGATCGGACCTTCTGGTTTCAGCAGGTGATCCTGGCCAACGACCTCATCGAGTTTCTTCGGCCGCAGCCGTTCGGCCAGCGGCGTGGGCGCGCCCTGGTCGAGGCCTGCGGCTGCAAAGAGATCGCTCATGGCCTATAGATAAGCCAATCCTGGGAGAGAAACGATGGCCGAACCGACTTCAGCAATCCCTGTTGGTGTTTACCCCTACCTCACGGTCAAGGGCGGCAAGGACGCACTCGAGTTCTACGCGCGCGCGTTCGGCGCCACCGAGGAATTCCGCAATTATGGCCAGGACGGCGAGCGCATCATGCACGCGCGTTTCCGCGTCAATGGCGCAGCTATCCTGCTGTCGGACGACTTTCCTGAGTTCAGGGGTGGCACGGAAACGCCGGCGCCGGCTGGCGTGACGATCCATCTCGAAGTGGATGACGCTGATGCCTGGTGGCAGCGCGCGGTGGACGCCGGCGCCGAAATCCGCATGCCATTGGCGGACCAGTTCTGGGGCGACCGCTATGGGCAGCTGCGCGATCCGTTTGGCCACAGCTGGTCGATCGGCGCGCCGGTGAGGAAGTAGAAGCCAGAACTCAGAAATCAGAAGTGAGAAATTCTGATTTCGACCTTCTGATTTTTAGCTTCAGATCAGAATCTGATCTCCGCGCGCTGGCCGTTGCGCTCCACGCCGAGCACCCAGGAGCGTCCCTGCGCCATGGCGCGGTCGAGCTGGGC
>JAEYPY010000228.1 GCA_023410295.1 Pseudomonadota bacterium
CATCACCGTCTCCTCGCGCAAAGGCACGTGCGACGGCGGCGGTGGCCCGCTCGGCCACCCGGTCGTTTATTACGATATGGGCGAAGAAAATTTCGTCGAATGCGGCTATTGCGACCGCCGCTTCGTCCTCGCCGAAGGCGCGGGCGAGGGGCACTGATCACCCTCTAAAAAAGAAATGCGAGAGTCCGAAAGGGGCGGGCAGACTCGGCTCGCGCTTCCTATCTCCTCGTCAAGGAGGAGACGCCCATGCCTGCACGTCCGAACGACGCCGCGAATTTCCATCAGCTACATACGGATTTTCTGATCCTGCCGAATGCGTGGGACGCTGCTTCCGCACGCGTCATTCAGGATGCCGGTGCGAAAGCCATCGCCACCTCGAGTGCAGCGGTCGCCTGGTCGCAGGGCTTTGCTGACGGCCATCACTTTCCGCCGGCGCGTCTCGCGGTCGTGGTTGCTGACATCGCCCGGGCCGTCAGCGTGCCGATCAGCTGCGACGCGGAGGGCGGATATGCGGACGATTCGAAGCAGGCGGCGGAGAATGTCGCCGCCCTCATCGATTCCGGCGCCGTCGGCATCAATCTGGAGGACGGCAAGCAGCCGCACGAGCTGCATCTCAAGAAGATCGAAGCGATCCGCAATCGCGCCCAGCGCGCAGGCGTCAATCTCTTCATCAATGCGCGGACGGACGTCTTCCTGAAGCAGCTCGTCCCGCCGGAACAGGCGCTGGAGGAAACGCTGCGCCGTGCCGCCGCGATCAAGAGCGCCGGCGCGAGCGGGCTCTTCGTGCCGGCGATCGTCAAGCCGGAGGACATCAAGGCTGTGGCGGAAGGAGCTGGGCTGCCTCTCAATGTGATGGCGCGTCCCGGGCTTGGCGATGCCGCAACGCTGAAACAGCTTGGCGTCAAACGCCTCAGCGCGGCGACGGCTACCTTCAACGCCGCCATGGCTGCGCTGCACGATGCAGCGGCGGCGTTTCTGGCCGACGCCGACGCCGAAGCGCTCTGGGCGCGCCGCGGCAATCCGCCCGACTACAACAAGCTGTTCGGCGGCTGAGCCGCGCTTGACCCTTCGCGCACGGGCGCGCACCAAGCGCGGCCATGACGCGGACGCGTGCAGCACTGTCGGCGAACGCGCGCGGCGCGCTGTGGATGCTGGCCTCCGCGGTCGCGTTCACCGGGATGGCGTCCTGCATCAAGCTCTTGGCCCAGCAGGGCTATGCGGAAACGCAGATGATCTTCTTCCGCTGCTTGGCAGGTGTCGTACTGCTGGCGCCCGTGATGTTGCGCGCGGGACCAAGCGTGTGGGCGACGCCGCGGCCGTGGGTGATGGCGCGCCGCTGCATCGGCTCGGCCATCGGCATGCTGCTCGGCTTTTACGCCTTCGCGCACCTGCCGCTGGCGACGGCGCAATCGCTGTCATTCGCGCGCTCGCTGTTCGTCGTGCTGCTGGCGATGCTGCTTCTGAAAGAGAAGGTCGGCGTCTGGCGCCAGAGCGCCATCATCGTCGGCTTCATCGGCGTCCTGGTCATGGTGCGCCCGACGGAGATGGAGTTCACTTTGGGCGCACTCGCCGCGCTCGCCGCCGCCCTGCTGCTCGCCTACACCATCGTCACCGTGAAGGATCTCTCGCGCGACCACTCCACGCTTTCTCTGGTGCTGTGGATGAATGCGGCCACCACGGTGCTGGGTTTCCCGCTGGCGCTCATCGCCTGGCGCACCCCAGACTGGGCGGACGCCGCGCTCTTCACCGTGCTCGCAGTCTCCGGCGTTCTCGCACAAACCTTTTTCACGCGCGGGCTCACCGCGGGGGACGCGTCGCTGATGGCGTCGATGGATTATATGCGCCTGCCGCTGGCGGCGCTGGCCGGTTTCCTCATCTTCGGCGAAGTGCTGGACGGCTGGACGTTGGCTGGCGCGGCCATCGTCATCGGCTCGACAATTGTCATCACGCTGCGTGAGAATTACCTGGCCAAGGAGCGCGCTCCGCCGCCGCCGGAGTAGAGACGCGGCGCTCGCCATCGCTTATATGGCGGCCATGGCCAAAACTGCTTCGCCCCGCCTCTATCTGATCGACGGCTCGGGCTACATCTTCCGCGCTTACCACGCGCTGCCGCCGCTGACGCGGGCGAGCGACGGGCTTTCCGTCGGCGCCGTCGCGGGCTTCTGCAACATGCTGTGGAAGTTCATGCAGGAGATGAAGGGCGCTGAGGCGCCGACGCACCTCGCCGTCATCTTTGACAAGAGCGAGATCACCTTCCGCAACGAGCTCTACCCTGAGTACAAAGCGCACCGCCCGCCGGCGCCGGAAGATCTCGCGCCGCAATTTCCGCTGATCCGCGATGCCGTGCGCGCGTTCAATCTGCCTTGCATCGAGATGGGCGGCTTCGAGGCGGACGATCTCATCGCCACGTACGCGCGCCAGGCGGCGAGCGCAGGCGCCACGGTGCGTGTCGTCTCGTCTGATAAGGACCTGATGCAGCTCATCGTCGACGGAATTATCCAGCTTTACGATCCGATGAAGAACAGGCTGCTCGGTCCCGAGGCGGTGATGGAGAAGTTCGGCGTCGGACCGGATAAAGTCATCGATGTGCAAGCCCTGATCGGCGACAGCACGGACAACGTCCCCGGCGCACCCGGTATCGGTCCCAAGACCGCGGCGGAGCTGATGGGCATGTTCGGCTCGCTCGATGCGATCCTTGAGCGCGCCAACGAGATCAAGCAACCTAAGCGCCGCCAAACTTTGATCGACAATGCCGATCAGATACGTCTCTCGCGCACGCTGGTGACGCTGCGCGACGACGTGCCGGTGGAGCAAAAGTGGGAAGAGTTCGGCCTGCGCGAGCCCGATCCCTCCATGCTGCTCACCTTCCTCGACGCCATGGAATTCCGCACGCTCTCGCGCCGCGTGCGCGAGCACTATGCCAAGGAAAAGGGCGAAGCGATCGTCGCCAGCTACGCCGCAGGGGCGGAGGCGCCCGCAGCTGCTTCCGGCGCGGTGGTGGAAGAGGTGGAACGGGAGTTCAAGCGCGACGCTTACAAGTGCGTGCGCGATCTCGCTGCGCTCGAAGTGTTCATGGCCAAGGCCAAGCGCGCCGGCATCATCGGCATCGACACCGAGGCCGATAGTTTCGACGCCGCGCGCGCCGAACTGGTCGGCATCTCGCTCGCCGTCGGCGCGAATGACGCGATCTACATTCCGCTCGCACACAAAAGCGCCGATCCGCGCGCTGGAGAGTTGTTCGGCGCTGAAGCGCCGTCCGCCGATCTCGCGCCCGACATAGGCACGCAAATCCCGCTCGCCTCGGCGCTCGAGATTCTGAGGCCGCTGCTGGAGGACCCCGCGGTGCTCAAAGTCGGCATGAACGTCAAATGGGACATCGTGCTGTTTGCCAAGCACGGCGTCGCGCTCGCGCCCTACGACGATCCGATGCTGATCTCGTACGCGCTGTTCGGCGGGCTCGACCCGCACGACAAGACGTTTCTGGTCGAAAAGCACCTCGGCCATGGGCTCATTCCGCTGAGCGACGTCGCCGGCAAAGGCAAATCGCAAGTGAGCTTCGACCTCGTGCCGATCGAACGCGCGTCCACCTATTCATGCGAACAAGCCGACGCCGCGCTCCGCCTTTGGCGCAAGCTCAAGCCGGAGCTTGGCCGCCAGAAGCTCGTCACCGTCTATGAAACGCTGGAGCGGCCGCTGCCGCCGGTGCTGGCGGCGATGGAGCGTGAGGGCGTCAAGATCGATCCGCAAATGCTCTCGCGCCTCTCCGGCGATTTTGCGCAGCGCATGCTGCAGTACGAGCAGGAGGCCTATGAGCTGGCTGGGCGCGAGTTCAACATGGGCTCGCCGAAACAGCTCGGCGAAATTCTGTTCGACGAAATGAAACTGCCTGGCGGCAGCAAGACCAAGACCGGCGCCTGGTCCACCGACGCCACAATCCTCGAAGACCTCGCCGAAGAGCACGATCTGCCGCGCAAGCTGTTGGATTGGCGCCAGCTCTCGAAACTGCGCTCCACCTATACTGAAGCGCTGCAAGCGGCCGTCAATCCGCAAACGCGGCGCGTTCACACCACATACGCGCTCGCGGCCAGCACCACCGGGCGGCTCGCTTCCAACGATCCCAACCTGCAAAACATCCCGATCCGCACCGAAGAAGGCCGGCGCATCCGCGAAGCCTTCATCGCAGAGCCGGGCAATGTGCTCGTTAGCGCCGATTATTCGCAAATCGAGCTGCGCCTGCTCGCGCACGTCGCCGACATTCCGCAGCTGAAGCAGGCTTTCGCCGACGGCGTCGACATTCACGCGCGCACGGCCTCGGAAATGTTCGGCGTGCCCGTCGAAGGCATGCCGAAGGAAATCCGCAACAACGCCAAAGCGATCAATTTCGGCATCATCTACGGCATCAGCGCCTTCGGCCTCGCGCGCAATCTCGGCATCGAGCGCGAAGAGGCGAGCGCCTACATCAAAAAATACTTCGAACGCTTCCCCGGCATCCGTGACTACATGGAAGCGACCAAGACGTTCGCGCGCGCCAATGGCTATGTGAAAACCATTTTCGGCCGTCGCATCTGGGTCAAAGGCGTGCAATCGAAGAACCCGCAAGAGCGCCAGTTCGGCGAACGCCAAGCCATTAACGCACCGCTCCAAGGCGCCGCCGCCGACATCATCCGCCGCGCCATGGTGCGCCTGCCCGACGCGCTCGCGCGCGCCGGCCTGAAATCACGCATGCTGCTGCAAGTGCACGACGAACTCGTGTTCGAAGCGCCGAAGCATGAAGCGGAAACGCTGTGCAGCTTGGCGCGCGATGTGATGGAAAGCGCGCCAGAGCCCGCGGCAGTGCTTAGCGTGCCGCTGGTGGTGGAAGCCAAGGCCGGCGCGACATGGGGAGCGGCGCATTAGTATGGACCGCCGGCTTCCAGCCGACATACCGGCAGCTAGTTCTGTGCAAGTGGTTCAATCCGAAGCACCGTTGCCGGCCGGAAGCTGGCGGTCCTCGTAGCTCAAGCCGCCGGCGTGATCTCCACTGACGCGACATTTCGCGTCGCAGCGCCGTGATAGACCGCCTCCACATTGTGCCCGTCGGGATCGAACAGGAAAGCGGCGTAGTAGCCTGGATGATAGCTCCGCTCGCCCGGCCCGCCATTGTCGCGACCACCGGCGGCGAGGCCGGCTTCATAGAAGCGCTTCACCGCGTCGTGATCGTCGGCCTGAAACGCAAGATGCACATGGCTCGGCCCGGCTTCATCGGCGGTGTCGATCCAGAGTTCGTCGAAGCTGATCGCCTCATCGCTCTCATAGCTCGGCGTGCGCCCCAACGCGGCGAGCGCGGCGCGGTAGAAGCGCTTGGCGGCGGCGAGGTCGCTGACGCGAAGGTGCACGTGATCGACCAAGCGGCCACGATGCTGGACGGGGACTTGGGCCATGCCGGTGAAATGATCCGCCGGCGGGCCAGGTCAAATTCCGGCGAGTTCGCCTTTGGGGAACGCGGAACCTGTTTCCATGCCGGTAATTGACGGCTAAGACTTCGCTCACCAGGTTCATTACAGCCAAGTCAGGAAGCATCTCGCCCCCATGGCCACTATCGCCCTTGTCGACGACGACGAGAACATCCTCGCCTCCCTGAAAGTCCTGTTCGAAGGCGAGGGCTACACCGTGCGCACCTATACCGACGGCGCCGCCGCCCTGGCTGCGCTGTCGGAAAGCCCGCCGGACATCGCCATCCTCGATATCAAGATGCCGCGCATGGACGGCGTCGAAGTGTTGCGGCGGCTGCGGCAAAGCTCGAACCTGCCGGTCATCTTCCTCACCTCGAAGGACGATGAGATGGACGAGGTCGTCGGCTTCAATGTCGGCGCCGACGATTACATCAAAAAGCCATTCTCTCAGCGGCTGTTGAGCGAGCGGGTTAAGGCGCTGCTGCGGCGCACCCGCGCTGGCGCGCCCGGCGGCGAAGCGGCGGGAGACAAAAAGCCGATCGTGCGCGGCGAACTGACGCTCGATCCCAATCGCCATGCCTGCACCTGGAAGGGCGAGCAGGTCCGGCTCACAGTCACCGAATTTCTTATCCTGCAGGCGCTCGCCCAGCGTCCCGGCTACGTGAAGAGCCGCGATCAGCTGATGGACGCTGCTTATGACGATCAGGTCTATGTCGACGACAGAACCATCGACTCGCACATCAAGCGGCTCCGCAAGAAGTTCCGCGACATCGACGGCGACTTCGACGCGATCGAAACCCTCTATGGCGTCGGCTATCGGTACAACGAAGCCTGATCGCTCGCGCGCGGAGGGGCTGAAGGCGTTCTTCCGCTCGCGCCTCGTCCGCATCATCTTCATCTGGAATTTCGCCGGGCTGTTCGTCCTGATCCTCGGCGTGCTCCTGCTGACGGAGATGCGCGCGGGGCTGACGGAAGCGCAATTCCGCAACCTGCGCACGCAGGGCGAGCTGATCACCAATCTCCTGATCGAGACCGGTACGGTCGAGGGCGATCCCTATCCGTATGTGAACGAGCCAGCGGTGCGTGCGGTGCTGAAGCGCATTCTGCCGCCGATTGCCGAGGGCGCGCGGCCCGGGGTCGGACGCCCGCGCGTGCGCATGTTCGCCGAAGACGGCCGCCTCATCGCCGACAGCGACGTGATCTATGATCGGCTTGAAGAGCAGCCGCTGCCGGAACTTGGCGAACCGACTATCGGCGAAACCATCCAGAGCGTTGCCTCCCGCGTCGAATATCTGCGCCTGACGCCCTGGCGGCCCACCATCAGCCTCGAAGAAGAGCACGCGCGCGCCATGCGCGGCGAAATCGTCCGCGGCGAACGGCTCAACGAGAAAGGCGAGCGCGTCGTCTCCGTCACCATGCCGCTTCGGCGCGTGCAGCAGGTTATGGGCACGGTGACGATCGAGAGCGCTGACGTCGAGCGCATTCTCGTCGCCGAACGCGCGAGCATGATCCCGTTCATGCTGGGCGCCACCATCGCGATCTTTCTCTCGTCGCTGCTGCTGGCGCTCTTCATCGCCCGCCCGCTGCGCCACCTTGCCCGCGCCGCCGACAGCCTGCGCCTCTCCGGTGCGACGCGCCTTTCCTTGCCGCACGAATCAAAGCGCAAGGACGAGATCGGTGCGCTGGCGCATTCGCTCGAAGCCATGACCGGCGCGCTTGCCGACCGGATCGACGCGAACGAACGCTTCGCGGCCGATGTCAGCCACGAGATCAAGAACCCGCTCGCCTCGATCAAGTCGGCGGTGGAATCGGCGCGCACCGCGCGCGATCCCGCGCAGCAAAGCCAGATGCTCGGCATCGTCGCCCAGGACGTGCAGCGGCTCGACCGGCTCGTTACCGACATCGCCCGCGCCAGCCGCATCGAAGCGGAAACCGCGCGCACCGACCTTCACGCGGTCGATCTCGGCGCGCTGCTTTATGAGCTCGTCCGCGCCTATGCTCCGCCGCCGGACCAGCCATCAAGCGTTGATATCGTCTTCAAAGGCGCAAAGCCCGAACACGCCATCGTCCTCGGCCAAGAAGGGTCGCTGGGCCAAGTGTTCCGCAATCTTATCGACAACGCCAAGTCCTTCAGCCCGCCAGGGGGCACGGTGACGGTGTCGGCCGAGGTCGTTCGCACCAAGGAATCGGCGACGCTGTGCGCGGTCGTCGAGGACGAAGGCCCCGGCATCCCGCCCGAAAACCTGGAAAACATCTTCCAACGCTTCTACACCCAGCGCCCCAAGGGAACCGCGTTTGGCGGCAATTCAGGCCTCGGCCTCTCCATCGCCCGGCAAATTGTCTCTGCGCACGGTGGGCGAATCTACGCACAGAACCGCGACGGACAGGGTAAGGAGCGCGGCGGAGCGCGCCTTGTGGTTGAGTTGCCGCTTGCTTCGGCGCCTAAGCACGAAGCGCGATGATTAGTCTCAAAACTGCAATCGCAGTGTTCCTTTGGCTTTCAACGCAGGTGCGAAGAGGAGTATCTGTGTTCCAACTTTCCTCGGGTCCCTGGCGGGTGGCGGGAGCTTCTGAATGATCGGCGTTGTCGTGGTGTCCCACGGCCGCTTGGCGGACGAGTTTGTCGCCGCGGCTGAGCATGTGCTTGGACCCCAAGAGCAGATGCGGGCCATCGCCATTGGTCCCAATGACAATATGGAAGAGCGCCGCGCCGACATCATCGACGCGGTGCGTTCGGTCGAGCGCGGCGACGGCGTCGTCATCCTCACCGACATGTTCGGCGGCACGCCCTCGAACCTCGCCATCTCGGTGATCAACCAGGTGAAGACGGAAGTCATCGCCGGTGTGAACCTCCCCATGCTGATCAAGCTGGCGGAAGTGCGCGACAAGGTGAGCTTGCCGGAAGCGGCGCTGGCGGCGCAGGATGCCGGGCGCCGGTACATCCGCGTCGCTTCGGTTGAGCTTGCCGGCGGCGCGCCGTAACGCACGGACGCGGGGGGCCATGAGCGTCAGACGCACCATCGCCGTCACCAACAAAAAGGGCCTGCACGCGCGCGCATCGCGCAAGCTGGCCGAACTGGCGCTCAACTACGAAAGCACGCGCATCATCGTCCGCCGTGACGACGAAGAAGCGGACGCCCGTTCGCTCATGGACCTCATGATGCTGGGCGCAGGGGTCGGCATGGATGTCGAGGTCGAGACCCGCGGGCCAGAGGCCGAAGAGGCGATGGCCCAAGTCGAAGCCCTCTTCGCCGCCAAATTTTACGAGACCGAGTAGCATCCATAGCGGGCGCCCGCTGCATCCTTCGGACCAATGCGAGGGGATTCCATGCATAACGGATTGAAAGCCGTCCTGGCCGCGGCGGCGCTGATGCTGTGCGGCGCGCAGGCCCCTGCGCCGGACGCCGTCGAGTACGAGCTGACGCCGATCATGCGCAGCGGCGCCCTGCAAGCGGTGCAAATCGATCTGCGCTTCCGCGGCGAAGCCGATGGCGAAACCCCGATCCGTCTGCCTGAGTCCTGGGGGGGTGAGAGCGAGCTTTGGCGCACGATCCAAGAACTGCGCGTCGTCTCCGGCGGCGCCCTAAGCAACGGCGTGGGGCCGACGCAGCGCATCGTGACGCATCGTCCCAACGCGCGCCTTCATCTGCGCTATCGCATCGTCCAGGATTTCGAAGGCGCGCCGAGTGCAGAGCAAGGCAACACCTATCGTCCCGTAGTTCAGCCAGACTATTTCCATCTGATCGGCGAAGCGGTGTTCGTCTCGCCCGAGGAAGGCGATCTGAACGGGCCGCTGCGTGTACGCATGCGCAATCTGCCGCGCGGCTGGACATTCGCGTCCGACCTGCAGCACGGGCCGCTGACGCTCGATCGGCTCTGGTCGAGCGTCATGGTCGGCGGCGACTTCCGCATTGTCGAACGCGCCGCCCAGAACGTGCGCATCGCCATTCGCGGCGATTTTGCCTTCACCGACGAACATTTCGCCGGCGAAGTCGGCAACATTATTTCCGCGCATCGCAGCTTCTTCGGCGATCCGGCCTCGCCCTATCTGATCACCGTGATCGAGCTCGTCACGCCGCAACCCGGCTGGCGATCGATCGGCGGCACCGGCCTCGGCGATGCGTTCGCGTTCTTCGCCACGCCCAACGCCGAGGGCATGCAGATCACACGAATTCTGGCGCATGAAGGCCTGCACACCTGGATTCCGCGCGAAATCGGCGGCATGCCGGCCGAAGGAGAAGCCGCGCACTATTGGTTCTCTGAAGGCTTCACCGATTTCTACACCGGCCGCATTCTGGTGCGCGACGGCATGTGGACGCCGCAGCAATTCGCCGATGAGCTCAATCAGATTTTGCAGGGGTACGCGCTATCGCCGGCGCGCGATTATCCCAACGCCCGTATCGCCGCGGATTTCTGGAACGACCAGGATATTGAACGTCTGCCCTATAAGCGCGGCCGTCTGCTGGCAACTATGTGGGACGCGCGCCTGCGCGCAGAAGGCCGTGACCTCGACGAGGTCATCCTCGAAATGCGCCGCCGGGCGCAAGCCGGCGATCCGCTCAAGGCAGCCGAACTCTTCCCGGTCGTTATGCAATCGTTCGACCAGGACATCAGCGAGGACATCGCCACACATGTCGATGCCGGCGCGCGTGTCGTGTTGGCAGAGGATACGTTCGGTGCGTGCGGCCGCGTGGTCACCGAGACTGTCGCGGTGTTCGACCGCGGCTTCGACGCCGAGGCGCTGCAGAACAATAATCTCATCATCAGCGGCGTAGATCCTCAATCCAACGCCTATGCGGCGGGCCTGCGGGACGGCATGCTGTTCGTGCGCCGCGATGCTGGCGAGATCGGCAATTCGCAAATTCCGATCACCTACGTCGTGCGCGACGGCGATACCGAGCGCGCCATCACCTATCTGCCGGCCGGCCGCACCAGCTATGAACGCCAGCGCCTCGTGCTCGCCGACGATCTCGAAGGCGAACGTCTCGCACAATGCCGCGCGGTGCTTGGCGGCGGCTAACGGGAACTTCGCGCCGCCCAACGCCGTTCCTTACCGCGCCGCAAGTTACGCGGCTAAGGGAAGGACCATGGCGCTCGAAACAATTCTGATCTGGATCATCGTCGGCGCTCTCGCTGGCTGGCTCGCCGGCTTGGTCGTGCGCGGCTTCGGCTTTGGCCTGGTTGGCAACATCGTCATCGGCATCGTCGGCGCTTTTCTCGGCGGTTGGCTGCTAGGCATGGCCGGCATCGGCATCGGCGGCGGCATTGTCGGCTCGATCATCACCGCCTTCATCGGCGCCGTCGTCCTGTTGCTGTTGGTACGTCTGATCAAGCGCGCCTGACGCATATGCCCGACGCGCCGCTCTGGCTGATCAACGCTTTCGGCGTCGTCGCCGGGCTCTGTTCGATGACGAGCTTCGTGCCGCAGATCATCAAGATCATGCGCGAGCGCGACGCGAGCGGCGTGTCGCTGCGCATGTACGCCGTCACTATCGTGGGCTTCATCTGCTGGACCGTGTACGGCTTTCTCAGCCAATCCTGGCCGGTGACGCTGTCCAACACGATCTGCCTCATCCTCGTCTCGATCATTTTCACGTTACGCTTGCGTTTCGGCGGCAACGGCGCTTGAACGACGTCCTTCGAGGGGAGGACGTCATGAAAAGATTGCTCGCCGCCGTCGCTGTGGCCGCGCTCGCCGCTTGCAACCCGCCTGCGCAACAGGAAGCTGAGGCGCCTGCGGTTCAGCTCTATGCGCTCGATTGCGGGCGCGCCAATTTCGCCAATGTCGACATGTTCGCCGACGATGGCTCGATGGCCGGTCAGGCGCGCGAACTGATGGTGCCGTGCTTCCTGATCCGTCACCCTGATGGCGATCTCATCTGGGATACCGGCTTCCCCGACGCCGTCGCCGGTATGCCGGGCGGTCAACTCCAGATTCCGCAAATGGGCGCTACCGTGACGCTGACGACGACGCTGGCCGCGCAGCTTGAGCGGCTCGGCCTTATGCCGGCGGATATCGAGTTTTTCTCGTTCTCGCACATGCACGGCGATCACACCGGCAACGGCAATCTCTTCGCCGCGGCCTCCACCTGGATCGTCGATGCCGACGAGCGCGCCGCCATGTTCGCGGCCGACGCGCGCGCGAGCCAGGAGTTCGCCGGCTATGCGCAGCTGGAAAACGCCCAGGCCACACTGATCGAAGGCGACGCCGAGCACGACGTGTTCGGCGATGGCTCCGTGCGCATCATCCAGGCGCCTGGCCACACGCCCGGCCATGCCGTGCTGCTGGTCACGCTCGCCAACGCCGGCCCGGTGCTGCTCACCGGCGATATGTGGCACTTGGCCGAAAGCCGCGAGCGCCGCCTCGTGCCGCGCTTCAATGTCGATCGCGCGCAGACCATCGCCTCGATGGACAAGGTCGAAGCGCTAGCTGCTGAAACCAACGCGCGCGTGATCCGTCAGCACGTCGCCGAAGATATCGCCGCCTTGCCCCGTTTCCCCGAAGCGTTGAATTGAGCGCAGTGCAGCGTGCGCATCACGCGAACACTTCGCGGATGCAGCACGCGCGAACTACGCCTCATGCGTGCATCATCTATGAATTGACGCGGCATCCGCTGAGAATCGGGCGATTTTGACCCTCAATGAGGGGAGGACCGCTCATGACACCGGAAAACCAACAGGCCTTCTTCACTTGGCTCCAGAATTGGGGCCCGAAGATTCTTCTGGCGATTTTGATCATCGTCGTCGCGCACTTCGCGGCCAAGGCCGTGAAGTGGGCGATCGCCAAGGGCGTCGATCGCGTGCCGTTCCTGTCGCGCCGCGATGGCGCCGCCGGAACGAAGCCGACGGTAGATATCGGCGAACGCATCGGCGAAGTCGGCTACTGGCTCGTCTGGCTGCTCGGCCTCATGGCGGCGCTGGCGCAGCTCGGGCCCTGGGCGAACCCGGTGGTCACCCCGCTCAATGGCATGGTCGCCAACTTCTTCAATTATCTCCCGAACATCGTCGGCGCGCTGCTTATCTTCATCATCGGCTTCGCCCTCGCCACTATCGTGCGGCGCATGGTTGAAGCCATGGTCGAGGCGGTTGAGCTCGATCGCCGCCTGATCGATGCCGGCCTCACGCACACCCCGCGCGGGCCTGGCCTTTCGCGTTTGCTCGGCATCCTCGTCTTCACACTGATCATCATACCTGTGACGATCGCCGCGCTCGACGCCCTCGGCATCGAAGCCATCTCCGCGCCGGCGACGGCGATGCTGAACGAGATCCTGCAGACCATCCCACGCGTCATCGGCGCGGCGCTGGTGATCTTCATCGCCTACCTCGTCGGCCGCTGGCTGATGACGCTGACGGAAGAGGGTCTCAAATCGATCGGCTTCGACGACATCATCTCCTCGGTCGCCAACGCCGAGCCGGTGCGCGTCGGCCGTGACCGCATGGACTTCACGCCCGGTGTCGACACCACCGGTGCGCGCTTTGGCGGCTTCCCGCCCTCGCGCATGGTGGGTCTCGCGGTGCTGATCGGCATCGTGCTCTTCGCTGCGGTTGAAGCCGCGCGCTTGCTGGACTTTGGCGCCGCCGCCGCAATGCTCTCGCAAGTTCTGGTGCTCGCCAGCAGCATTCTGTTCGGCGCCGTCATCATCGGCCTCGGCATCGTGCTGGCGAACATTCTCGCCGCCGCCGCGCGCCGAGAAGGCAACCCCACCTCGGAGATCATCTCGACCTTCGTGCGCTGGGGCGTCATCGCGCTCGCAACGGCCGTGGGCCTCAGCGCCATGAATGTCGCCGACGGCATCATTATGCTCGCCTTTGGCCTCATCCTCGGCTCGGTGGCGGTGGCCGCGGCTATCGCCTTCGGTATTGGCGGCCGCGACGCCGCCAAGCGTCTGCTGGAGCGCTGGACCAATAATCCCCCGCCGCCGAGCATGAGAGCCTAACGCGAAAACACTGAGGCGAAGAGACGGGCCGCTGCACTGGCGGTCCGTCTTGCATTTGCGCCGCGCTTTGGGCCAACCTTGATATCAGGGGAGAACCATCATGCGCGCCATCATGTTTGCCGCCGCCATTGTTGCGGCCCTGTCCTGGACCGAGACAGCCGCTGCACAGGACGGGCGCGTCACGGTTCCGGACACGATTGAAACGGTTACGCTGCATCGTCTGCACCGCGAATTTTATATGTGCGGCGAGCATCTTGTCGGCGAGCTTCAGTCGATCGGCGACGCGCTTGGAACTGACTGCGTCATCCATGGCGGGCTCGATCCGGAAGTCGAAGGCGGCTTTGTGCGCGCCTATCGCGGTGATGGTGCGCGCAACGAGGATTGGTACGGCTGGAATGCCGAAGTGCTGGCCCCGTTTGATGGCATAGTGCGGCGAATACGAACTACGGAATCCGTCAACCAGCCCGGCGTGCTTGGCCGCCCGCCGGCCAGCATGCTCATCTTCGAGCGCGCCGACGGCGTGCTGGTGGGCTTTGGTCACGTGCAGGACGTGCAGGTGGCCGAAGGTGACACGGTGCGCGCTGGCCAGTTTGTGGCCCGCGTCGGCAACAACGGCTACGGCCGCAGCCCGCACATTCATGTCGGTGCCTGGAAGGGGCAAACGCCGTACCAAATCCGCTGGGACCTTCATCGCCCCGCAGCGGCGCAATAGCGCTTAAGCCGCCAGCTCCTGAGCGCCCGCGACATCGCTGAATGGCCAGTGCGCGTCGCTCGTCAGCATGTCAACACCCATGACCTGCGCACTCTCAAGGAAGCGTGCGTCTTGGAAGCCGTGCACGATGAGGCGCATCCCCTGGCTGTGCACCGAGCGCGACCAGAATGAGATTTGTTCGCGCAGCTTTTGTGCCCGCGGCTCCTGTTGCGCGCCGGCGAAGGAGGGCAGATGAAAGCCCGCCGCCCAGGCGCCGGTAGCGCCGATGCTGGAGATGGCGTGGTCGGCGTAGTGAAAGTCGAGCGCCACTTGCCAGATTTTGCCGCGCATCGCGGCGCACCATTCGGTGATGGAAATAAGCGGCGTCCCGCGCTCGATTTCGCAAATGCAGAGCAGCAGGCGTTTGCGCTTGGCTTCGTCGATCTCCGCGAGCCACTTCAAGTAGGTCTCGCGCGTGCGGCGCGCTTGCACGGTGGTGGAGTGAACCGCAACCGCGATCGGCGCGCTGCTGCTTTCAAGCCGCGTCAGCGCCGCATCGAGCACGGCGATGTCGAGTTCAAGATAGTCGCGGTGGCCGTGATGGCGTCCGTCGAGGATGAATTCGCTGTTGTAGACCAGCCGGCGCCCGCCTTCGCCGCGCTGCGCCGGCGCCGCCAGGAGCGCCCCTACCTTCTGCTCACGCGGGATCAGGATCGGTGCGAACACGATGTCATCGCCGACCGCTTTCGCCACCAGCCCATTGTCGCGCACGGATGAGGCGATGAGATCGGTAAGGCCTTCAGCGCTCAGCACCCGGTTGGCGACTTCCGGCCGGAGTGCAGCCAGCGCTTCTTCGCCAAGATAAAAACTCAGCAGCGCGTCGCGCATCTCCTGGCAACGGCGCTGGGCATCGCCGGGGCGGCCTTCGGCCAGCATGACGAGAAAGCCGTCGCCTGCAGGGATGATCACATCGTCGGGCCCCGTATGCTGCGAAAGAATGCCGAAGGAGCCGGTGCGCACGCGTTCGCGCATGCGTGGCCAGCGCGGCCCGGCGGCCTCGCGAATCTCGTCGAGCCCGACGAGTTTGACCTGCGCGGCCTCGATCGAGCCGCCGTCGCGCGCCATCGCCTTGAGGCGGCCGCTGATCTGATTGAAATCCACTCCGCTCACGGCTCACCTCCTTCCCGCCCGCGCAGGCGTAAGGATCGGCCAATCTTTCCTGCCAAATGCTGAATTTAACTACGTTTTCAGAGCACTAGCCGGTGAGGCATAGGCCGGCGCCGCCGCCTGCCGCCTGGATCGGCGATGCGCCTTTGCTCGGGCGCTCGGGGTCTGCTAAGAGCGCCGCCGCCTGCCAAGGAGCGTTGCGACGGTGTTGAACCGCCAGGCTTGGTCAGGCTTTCCAACTTGGAAACGACGCTCGCGAGCTCAAAGGAGGGCGCGCGATGAGCGCAAAAGATTTCGTAGTTAAGGATCTCTCGTTGGCCGATTGGGGCCGCAAAGAGATCGAGATCGCCGAAACCGAGATGCCCGGCCTCATGGCCGTACGCGAAGAGTTCGCCGCGAAGCAGCCGCTGAAAGGCGCACGCATCGCCGGCTCGCTGCATATGACGATCCAAACCGCGGTGCTGATTGAAACGCTGCAGGCATTGGGCGCCGAAGTGCGCTGGGCTTCGTGCAACATATTCTCCACGCAAGATCACGCCGCCGCCGCGATCGCGGCTAAAGGCACGCCGGTGTTCGCCACGAAGGGCGAGACGCTGCTGGAATACTGGGATTACGCCCACCGCATCTTCGAATGGCACGATGGCGGCTATCCGAACCTCATCCTCGACGACGGCGGCGACGCCACGCTGCTCTGCGTCATGGGCCCGAAAGCCGAGACCGACGTCGATTTCCTTGAGCATCACAGCAATGAGGAAGAAGAAGCGCTGTTCGCCACCATCAAGCGCTACACCAAGGAAAAGCCGGGCTTCTATTCCAACATCCGCAAAGCCATCAAAGGCGTTTCGGAAGAAACCACCACGGGCGTCCATCGCCTCTACGAAATGGCTAAGAAAGGCGAACTGCCGTTCCCGGCCATCAACGTCAATGACAGCGTCACCAAGTCGAAGTTCGACAATCTCTATGGCTGCCGCGAGTCACTGGTCGACGCGATCCGCCGCGGCACCGACGTGATGCTTTCGGGCAAGGTCGCCGTCGTGTGCGGTTACGGTGACGTCGGCAAGGGCTCGGCCGCCTCGCTGCGCCAGGGCGGCGCTCGAGTCATCGTCACCGAAATCGATCCGATCTGCGCGCTGCAGGCGGCGATGGAAGGCTATGAAGTCAAGACGCTCGAAGACGTCGCGGCTTCGGCCGACATCTTCGTCACCGCCACCGGCAACAAGGACGTCATCCGGCTCGAACACATGCGGGCGATGAAGAACAACGCTATCGTCTGCAACATCGGCCACTTCGACAGCGAAATTCAGATCGCCTCGCTGCGCAACTTCAAGTGGGACGAGATCAAGCCGCAGGTCCATCACGTGGAATTCCCGGACGGCAAGAAGATCATTGTGCTTTCCGAAGGGCGTCTCGTGAATCTCGGCAACGCCACCGGTCACCCGAGCTTCGTCATGTCCGCCAGCTTCACCAACCAGGTGCTGGCGCAGATCGAGCTTTGGACCAACGGCGCCAAGTACGAGAACAAGGTCTACACGCTGCCGAAGCATCTCGACGAGAAGGTCGCGCGCCTTCACCTCGGCAAGCTCGGCGTGCGTCTGACCGAGCTTTCGAAAGAACAAGCCGACTACATCAACGTCCCGCAAGCCGGCCCGTTCAAGCCGGATCATTATCGGTACTAGCGCTCACGCTCCGCGGCCGCAGCGCAGCGGAGAGCCGCGGCCTGGATCATAGGTCCCGGCTCAGCGCGTGCTACGCACGCTTGGCCGGGAAGCGTGTGCGCCCTTTCACTGCGGCGTTTCGGTCGGCTCCGGCGTCGTCGGCGATTGCGCCGGCTGTTCTTGCACGGACTCGATGTACGCCAGCAGCGCATTGATCCCATCCGGCTCGAGCCGGAATTCCGGCATATCCGGGTGCTCGACCAGGATGCCTTCAGCGAAGGCTTCGCTCAGCGACTCGATCGGATAGTTCTGCGACAGCGTGCGGAATGGCGGCGCCGTCGCGTGCGGGCTTTCGCCTGTCGCACCGATAGCATGGCAGCTCGCACAATTTGTCTCTGCGATCTGCCGGCCTTGCTCGATCGCAGTGGCGCCCGGCATCACTGGCGCCTGGACCGTTTCGGCTTCCTGCCCGGCGCAAGCGGCCAGAGCCATCGCTGCGGCGCCAAGTGCAATCCCGAGGCGTTTGAACACAATCATCGGCGCGCTCCTTTCACATCCGCGTCAAGCTGGCGCGGATCGTACCGCGCGCGTTGCAGTGGCTCGGGCGATAGCCGTAGAACAAGCAAGCCACGCTGGGAACCCAATGCTCGTTCAAGCCACACGCACGTTATCAACGCTGACGCTGCGGGCGCTGTTCTATGGCGGCCTGTTCGTCATGGTCGTGGTGTTGCACTTGGCGCTGACTGGGGCGCTGCGCGAGCAGGGATGGGGCGGCAGTGCGGCGATGCTGGTCTCCGGCGCCTCGGTGCTGGGCCTCGTGCTGCTTCTGGTCAACGTCGCCGATTGGGTGCGGGAAAAGCGCGCCGCGCGCCGCGAAATCCTGCGCATGCGCCAGGGCTTGCCGGCCGGCCCGTGCTGCGTCGTGTGGAAAAGCGCTGAACCGACATACGATGAGGACCAGGACGACGCTATGCCGTGGGAACTCTCAGGTCCCTTGCGTGCGCGCTATCCCAAGCTCGCGCGCCGCCTTGGCGTCGAAGGCGTCGCCATTGTCGAGTTCGAGGTCGCCGCCGGCGGCAAGCCGAAGAACATCCATTGCGTCTACGCTTGGCCGTCGGACGTGTTTTATGAATCGGCGCGCGAGGCCCTGGCCCTGGCCAAATTCATGCCCAAGCCCGACCAGCACGTGCGCTTCGGTTCGAGCTACAAGATGCCGTTCGTCTTCCGCATCGCCGGCGCCAGCAAGCTCAACGAATACGGCCGCCGCGCGCGCAAGCTGCGCCCCACGCTGCACGCTGCGCAACAGGCGGTGGAAAAGCTCCGCCGCACCGGCTGACTGCCTCGTCCTTAATCCATTGATCTTTCTTAACTTAACCCCGCCTTCACCATTTTAAGCCGTTCTTAACGCTTGCCTCAGCGGCGCCGTTTCCATCGCGCTCGCGCTCAGGGAAACTGGCCCTTGGGGTCCGGCGATTCGTTTCGCCGCAAAGATGGAATTGGGGGCGGCAATTGGACGGCGGATTCGCAAGCCTGCTTGTGGCGGCTGGCTCGGCCGCGATCGCGATCGCGGCGCTGCTTTGGGCGTTGCGCGTGACCGATGGCGCGCGCGGCGGCGTCGATGCGTGGAAGAAGCGCGCGCGCGAGCTTGAAGACACCGTCGCCTGGGCCGACGCCGTGTTCGGCGCGCACCCTGGCGTCGTGCTGATCTGGGAAGACGTGCTTGCCGATGGCGAGAGCGATTGGGGCGCGCCGCGCATCTATGGCAGCCCGCTCGCGCTCGCGAGCCTGCTCCGCTTCTCCGACAGCGCCTTCGCCGCCGAACCCGCCGTGCGTATCCTGCAGGGCCTCTCCGTGTTCGACGCCACCGACGCGACCGGTGCGGCGACGCGCCTTGCGCCCGCGCTGCAGCGCCTGCGCCGCGAAGGCGCGCCGTTCTCGCTGAAGATCTCGACGCCCGACGGCGTCTATGTCGAAGCTGATGGCCGCACCGCTGGCGCGCGCGCGGTGGTTTGGATTCTCGACGCCAGCGTGCGCGGCGTCGAAGAGGGCGGCGCCAAGGGCCGCATCGAAACCGGCCGCGAGATCATCGCCCGCGATCCCGCCGCGTTCCTCGAAATGTGGAACGCCGCGCCCTTCATGGCCTGGCGCGTCAACGGCGCGCTGAAGCTCGAATGGGCCAACCCCGATTATCTCGCCGCGCTGGAAGCGAAATCGCTCGACCAGGCCATCGCCCGCAACCTGCAGCTCGATCAGGACGCCACGGAGCTTGCACGCAAGGCGATCGACACCGGCGAGCCGCTGGAAGAAACACGTTCCGCCGTCGTCGGCGGCCAGCTGCGCACGCTGCGCCTGCGCATGACGCCCGTCGCCGGCGGCGCTGCGGGCCTCGCCATCGATGTCACTGACTCTGAGGCAGCACGTGAGCAGCTCTCCAAGCAGCAGCGCGCGCACGATGAAACGCTCGACTATCTCGCCGAAGGCATCGCTGTCTTCGACGCGCAGAAGCGGCTCGTGTTTCACAACCGCGCTTTCGAAGCGGTGTGGAATCTGGATCCCGGCTTCTTGCAGGAGCGCCCGGCGCACGCCGCCTGGCTCGATCACCTCAAGGAAAAGCGCAAGCTGCCGGCGCACGCGAACTATGCCGAATGGCGCGCGCGCGAGCTCGCGCTCTATCAGGAAGTCGCCGAACTGCCGGAGGACTTCTGGGTGCTGCCCGATGGCCGCATGCTGCGCATCGCCCGGCAGCGCCACCCCAATGGCGGCCTCTTGCTGATCTTCTCCGACATCACCAACGAAGTATCGCTGAAGAGCCAGTACGACGCGCTTCTGCAAACGCAGAAGGCTGCGCTCGATAAGCTGCACGAAGCCGTTGTCGTGTTCGGCCTCGACGGGCGCCTCAAGCTCTCCAACGCCGCGTTCGCGGCGATCTGGAAGATTGAGGCGGGCGACATTGAAGAGGGCATGGCCTTCGATCGCGTCGTCGAAAAGTGCGAGAAGCTGTTCCACGACAAGGCCGAGTGGGCCAAGGTCCGCGCCCGCATCACCGATCCTTCGCCCGAAGCGCGCACCGAATATCGCGGCGAGATGCGCCGCAGCGATGAGAGCGTGCTCAAATTCCTCACCCGTCCGCTGCCGGACGGCGCAACCCTTGTCGCCTTTCAGGACATCACCGCCGACCGGCGCGTCGAAGACGCGTTGCGCGAGCGCGCCGAAGCGTTCGAGACCGCCGACAAGCTCAAAGGCCAGTTCGTCGAGAATGTCTCCTACCAGCTGCGCAATCCGCTGCAGGCGATCTACGGCAACGCCGAAATGCTGGCGCACAAGGTGTTCGGCCCGCTCAACGATCGTCAGATCGAGCAAGTCAGTTCCATCATCGAAGCGTCGAGCAGCCTCTCCAAGCTGATCGACAACATCCTCGACGTCGCCATGGTCGAAGCCGGCAATGTCGTCCTGGATCCCGCGCCGATGGACGTCTACGAGACCATCACCGAAAGCGTGCAGATGGCCGCCTCCAAGGCGCGCGACACCGAGGTGCCGATCCGCGTCAAATGCGATCCGCAGATCGGCACGATCGAAGCCGACCAGAAGCGTATCACGCAGGTGATCGTGAACCTGCTCTCCAATGCGCTGCGCCACACTGAGCGCGGCGATACCATCACCGTCGCTGCAGATCGGCTGGACGGCGTCGTGCGCATCACGGTGCAGGATACCGGCAAGGGCATGGCCTTCGACCAGCAGGCCCGCGCGTTCGACAGCTTCGAAAGCGGTGATCGGCGCGGCGCCGGTCTTGGCCTCGCGCTGGTGCGCTCATTCGTCGAGATGCACGGCGGCTGGGTGGCGCTGCAAAGCGAGCCGGGGCGCGGCGTCACCGTCACCTGCCACCTCCCAGCCCAGGCTCCCGCCGCCGGCCCGCCACCGACACCGCCAGGCGAGAAGCGCGCGGCGTGAGTTCCGTCGCGCTCCCTCGGGCGCCGCTGCGGCACAGTAAAATTTTCGTTGTCACGCAACTACACGCGCGCGCGGCTCGTTGAGCGCGTGAGGTTCGGTCGTGCAACGCAAACTCCTGGAAGCAACACAACTCAACAACTCCGTGGCGCTCACGGCCGTGATGGGCCTGTTCTGCGCAAACGTGATCATCGCCGAGGGCGGTGGTCCGTTGCGTTCTTACGAATTGCAGGGCCTTCGCGACGCGGCCTTCCACGTGGTGACCGGTAAAGCGCCGGTGCGCGCCGTGGAGCCTGCGTACTATCCCGTGCGTCACCGCAATCTCCATCTCGCGGCTGCTGATACCGCATCTGTCGACGATCCTTTAGTGTTGCTCGGCGAACCGGAGTTCGTGATCGCAGCGCCGTCGTTCGACGATCTTGAGATTATCCCGCCGGGCGCGAGTCACGTTTTGGCGGTCTCTGATGTGGTCGAAGAGCCGCTCGAGCTTGCTCCACCCGTCACTCACGAGAGCGTGCGCACGGACGAAGTGAGCGCATCTGCCGCGCCGCAAAGCGCCGAAAATTCAGCTGCGTAGGAAACCTGCGCGAAGCGCGGGAACTTTCATCACAAGCCTGTCAGGGCGCGCAACGCGTCAAGCGGTACTCCGGTTGTCTGGGTCGAAGGATGAATTGACCCATGATGAAGACGCCAACCCGAACCGTCGTGAAAGCTGCACTGAAAGGCCGCCCGAAGCGCCCACTCAGCACGCGCGCCATGACCGGTGCCTCCGTCGCCTTGTTCGCGCTGACGTTTGTCCCGCTGCTCGCGCCACCCAAGCCGTATGAACTGAACGAGCTGCGATCGCTGCTGAGTGGTGAAAGCGTTGCGCTGACTTATGCGCCAAGTGGCCCGGTCGATCTGACCGAGGACTCCGAGCGGCCGGTTGCGGAACGCCGTCACAACGCGGTGAAGGCCGAAGTCGAAGCCCGTGAAAACGCGCGACCCGCCGAAGCCATGATGCGGGAAAGCGACGAGCCAGCAGAGGCGACTAATGTCGCTTTGGCTGAAGCGCCCGCGCTCGCGGGCTCGGAGCAAACAACCGAACACCAGACTGAACAAGCGCAGCCGGCCGAAACGCGTCAGGCGCAAGCGCGCGTCGAACGCGAGCCGGCGCCGATCGAAGTCGAAGCCGAGCCGCTCGAAGAACTAGAGCCCGTGCTGCCTGAGCAAACCGACGCCGATAACGAAGACTAAAGCCAGCGTCGGACCCTCTGTGTGTAATCCTCGAAAGCGCCGCCAAACTGGCGGCGCATTTTTTCTTCCTCGAACGGGATGAACACCCAGTTGGCCACCACGAACATCAGCGCGGGCGCCAGCAGCATCACCGGCCGCTCCATCCAAAGCGCGCCGCCAATGCAGAAAAGCACCATCGCGAGATACATCGGATTGCGCGTTAGCCCGAAGATGCCGCGCGTCACCAGCGCGTTGTTGGTCGGGGAGTTCGGCAACAGCTGCGTATTGGCCAAGCGAAATTGCAGCATCGCCGTAAACAGCAGCGCCAGCGCCGCGACAATAACAACGAGCCCAGCTGGCCGCGTCGCCATCGCCGGCAACCGATCCAGCCCCGGGGCCAAACTCAAGAGATACGTAAGGCCCAGCAGCACCAGCGCCCAAAGCGGCGGCGGCAGAAGCCGCAGGTTCAATGCTGGCTCTTCGGCAGCCGCACAACGAGCCCGTCCAGTTCTTCGGTGACTTTGATCTGGCAGGAGAGGCGCGAGTTGTCTTCAACGTCGTTGGCGAAATCGAGCATCGATTGCTCCATCGAACTCTGTTCGCCTGTCTTGGCCACCCAGTCGGGATCGACATAGACGTGGCACGTCGCGCAAGCGCAGGCGCCGCCGCAATCGGCGTCGATGCCGGGCACGGCGTGCTTCACCGCCGCTTCCATCACCGTCTGGCCGACCGGCGCTTCAACGACGTGCTCTTTGCCGTCATGTTCGATGTACGTGATCTTCGGCATCGGCTTCCCAATAACTCAGCGCGCAGCGGCGACAAGTTCCTTCATTGGCCGCGAGACATCTTCCAGCAGTGCGGGCGCGATCGTGCGCCCTGTCTGGATCAGCATTTTCGCGCCCAAGAACTCGCCCGGTTTGTTGACCGCGTCGACCGCGATCAGCTTCTCGCCCTTGTAATAGAACGCTGCAAACGCGCGGTCAGCCATGACGCCACGGAACACGATGCGGTCGTAACCTTGGAAAAGACCGGCAATCTGCAGTTTGAGGTCGTACTGGTCCGACCAGAACCACGGCGTTTCCTCGGCGTAGCCTGACGCGCCGTTGATCACGGCGGCGACGATCTTCGCGCCCTCGACGGCGTTGTGCACGCTCTCCAGGCGGCACATGCGCCCTTCGTAATGCGCCATCGGCCGGGAAGCGCAGTCGCCAATCGCGAAGATGGCCGGATCGGAGCTTTGGCAGTGCCGGTCGGTGACGATGCCATTGTCGATCTTGAGCCCGGTCTGCTCGGCCAGCGTCACCTCCGGTGTGATGCCGATGCCGGCGACGACGATGTCGGCCGGAATTTCCGCACCGTCCGTAAGGCAAACGCCGGTGACGCGGTCCGTGCCTTTGAGGAACGCCGGCTGGCCGCCAAGCACGAAGCGCACGCCCTGGCGCGTGTGCTCGTCCAGAAAGAAGCCGGCCACCTCCGGGCTCGTCACCCGCGCCAGCGGCCGCACCGCCGTCTCGACCACGGTGACGTCGAGCCCGAGCTGGCGCGCCACAGCGGCGACCTCGAGCCCGATATAGCCAGCGCCAATCACCACCAGGCGCTTGCCTGGCACGAAGTGCGGACGCACCGCATCGACGTCCGCCGCGGTGCGGAAGAGGTGCACGCCTTCGAGATCGGCGCCCACCAGCGGCAGCCTCCGCGGCCGCGTGCCGGTGGCCAAAATCAGCGCGTCGTACGCCAGCTCACGCCCGCCCTCGACGCGAACCTTCTTGTTGGCGCGATCGATCCAGACGGCCTTCATCTTGGTCAGCAGCGCGATGTTCTCGTCGGCATAAACCGAGGCCGGCCGGAGCAGCAGCCGCTCCATCGGCAGCTCGCCCTTGAGGTAGGCCTTGGAGAGGGGCGGGCGCTGGTAGGGCGCGGCCGGCTCTTCGCCAATCAGCGTAATCTCGCCCTTGAAACCGCCTTGCCGCAGCCGCTGCGCCGCCTCGCCGCCGGCCTGGCCGGCGCCGATAATGATGATGCGTTTGATTTCGCCCGTACTCACAGCGCCTTAGTGTTTGAAGCCTCGCAGCCGCAGGCGCAAGGCGCCCTTGATGCCGCGCTTCCGCTAGGCCAGCATCCGCGCCCGTGAGCCTCCCACCCCCCAATGATTCGCGCGCCGCCGCGCTGGAGCGGCTGTTGGCCGAGACCGGCTTTGCCGGCGCCGAGCGCGCGCCGCTGCCGGGCGACGCCTCCACCCGCCGCTATGAGCGCCTGACGCTCGGCGATCGCCGCGCCATGCTGATGGACGCGCCCAGAAGCGCCGAGAGCGCGCCGTGTCCGCCGGGCGCGACCCCGGCCGAGCGGCGGCTCATGGGCTGGAACGCGACCTCGCGCCTAGCCGCCAGCCGGGTCGAAGCCTTCGTCGCCGTCGCCCGCTACCTCGAAGACCTCGGCCTCTCGCCGCCGCAGATCTACGGCGCCGATTGCGAAGCCGGCTACGCAATCATCGAAGACCTGGGCGACAGCCTCTATGCCCAGATCATCCCGCAGGGCGCCAATGAGATCGCGCTTTACGAAGAAGCCGCGCGGGTGCTCGCGCACGTCCATAACACGGCGCCGCCCGCGCGCCTGGAAGGCGCCGGCGGCGCCAACTGGCCGATCCTCGATTACGATGCGCTCGCGCTCGAAGTGAACGCGGACCTCTTCGTCGAATGGCTGCCGCGCGCAGCCGATGTGCGTATCGACGATGCCGACCGCGCGCGCTGGGAAAAAATCCGCGACAGCCTCATCGTCAAAGCGCTTGGCTTCCCGCGCGCCTTCACCATCCGCGATTATCATGCCGAAAATCTGCTCTGGCTGCCCGAGCGTGAAGGTTTGAAGCGCGTGGGCCTGCTGGATTTCCAGGACGCCGTGCGCGGTTGGCGCGCCTGGGATTTCGCCATGTTGCTGCACGACGCGCGCCGTGACGTGAGCTATCCCGCGCACGAAGCCGCCATTCGCGCCTATCTCGACGCCACCGGCGCCAGCGAAGCCGAATTCCAGCGCGAACTCGCCGTGCTCGGCGCCATCAACGCCATGCGGATTCTCGGCATCTTCTCGCGCCTCGCCGGCCGCGACGGCAAACAGCGCTATCTCGCCTTCATGCCGCGCGAATGGGGCCATCTCGCGCGCACGCTCGAACACCCCGCGCTCGCCGAAGCCAAGGCCTTCGTCGAAGACGTCGCGCGACCGTATTTGGAGCAAGCGGCGTGACGCCCCACACCGCCATGGTGCTCGCCGCGGGCCTCGGCACGCGGATGAAGCCGCTCACCAACGATCGTCCGAAGGCGCTCGTCACCGTCGCTGGGCGCGCGCTGATCGATCATGTGCTGGATCGCCTCGTCGCCGCTAGCGTGAAGCGCGCCGTCGTCAACGTGCATGCGTTCGCCGATCTCCTGGAAGCGCATCTCAAGCGCCGTCACGACATCGAGATCGTCATCTCCGATGAACGCGCGCTGCTGATGGAAACCGGCGGCGGCGTGCGCCAGGCGCGCCCGTTGCTCGGCGATGATCCGATCGTCGTCTGCAACATCGACAGCGTCTGGGATGAGCCGAGCGGTTCGGCCATCGCCCGCCTCGCGCGCGGCTTCAATCCTGAGAAGATGAGCGCGCGGCTGATGCTCGCGTCGATGGACGAACAGCTCGGCTATGACGGCGCCGGCGATTTTCTTGCCGAACCCGATGGCCGCATCGCCTTCCGCGACGAGCGCCCGCGCGCGCCGTGGGCCTATATGGGCGCGCAGATCGTCGATCCGCGCATTGTCGACGCTGAACCGCTCAAGCCGTTCTCGTTCACGCGCATTTGGCGTCGCCTCGCCGACGAGGGGCGGCTCTATGGCGCGCCGCTCGGCGGTTACTGGATGCACGTCGGCGATCCCGAAGCGCGCGCCCAAGCGGAAGCGCGGCTGGCCGCGCCGGTTCCATGAAGACGCTGTCGCTTGGGCTGCCCGAACCTTTGTTCGGCGGCCCGGCGCCGCGCCTCCGCTACGCGCCAGCGTCCGCGCCGTTTCTTGATGTCTTGGCCGCGGCGATGGTCGAGGCGCTGGCCAAGAGCGATGATCCCTTCGCGCTCGCCGACGCGCTCATCCTCGTGCCTAACCGCCGTGCCGCACGCGGGCTCATCGACGCGTTCGCCAAGCGCCTCGGCGGCGCAGCGCTCTTGCCCGCGATCCGTCCGCTCGGCGACCCTCACGCCGACGACGATCCGGACATCTGGGGCGCCGATCCGATCAGCGCCGACATCCTGCCGCCGATCGACAAGATGCAGCGGCGCATGCAACTCGCCGCGCTCATCCGCCGCCGCGAAACGCATGAGAACGGCGTCGACGATCCCGCCCGCGCGCTCGCGCTCGCCGACGAACTCGGCAAGCTCCTGGACAGCGCCGCCACCGTCGATCATGTCGATTGGAAGAAGCTGCCGAAGCTGGTCGAAGAGATCGATCTCGCGCGCCACTGGGCGAACTCGGCCGCCTTCCTCGATATCATCGCCACCTATTGGCCGGCCTATCTGAAGGAAGAGGGCGTCAGCGATCCGGCCGAGCATGGCGCTGCGCTCCGCCGTGCGCTCGCCGTGCGCTGGAGGGCTGATCCGCCCAAGCGCCCGATCATCATCGCCGGCTCCACTGGCTCACAATCGACCACGCGCGAGCTGATGCGCGTGGTCGCGCAACTGCCGCGCGGCGTCGTCGTGCTGCCCGGCGTCGACACCGATCTCGACGACGACAGCTGGCGCATGATCGGCGACCAGCATCCCCAGCACGCGCTCAAAGCCACGCTCGCCGCGCTCGGCGTTGATCGCCGCGACATTCCTGCGCTGCAACTCGAAAATGATTCCGGCCGCGCCCGCCGCGTGCTGATGCGCGAAGCGCTGGCTCCCGCCGAAAAAACCGCCGACTGGCTCGCGCGTCTACAAGCCGCCGGCGGCGAGAGCTTCATCAAGCAAGGCATGGCCGGCCTTCGCTTGCTCGAAGCCGAAACCGAAGACCAGGAAGCAACCGCCATCGCGCTCCTGCTGCGCGAAGCGTTGGAAGAGAACAAAACCGCCGCCGTCGTCACGCCAGACGCCGCGCTCGCGCGGCGCATCGAATCCAAGCTCGCGCGCTGGGGCGTCGAGCCCGCCGTCTCGCACGGCACGCGCTTGGGCGAAACCGAAGCGGGCCGGCTCATCGCGCTCCTCTGCGAACTCGCGCGCGACGCCGGCGAACCCGTCGCGCTCGCCGCGCTTCTGAAACACCCGCGCGTCACGCTCGGCCGCGATCAATTCGCGCTCACCATCCTCGAACACGAAGCCCTGCGCGGCGCGCGCCGTTACGAGACGCTGGAAGAGCTAGCCGCTTTCGGCGAACGCGATCCCGACGAGCCGATCAAAGCCTGGCCGCACGCGCGCCCGCTGGTCGAAAAGCTCATCGCCTGCCTCAAGCCGCTGCGCACGATCATGTCGCAGCGCGAACTCACGCTCGCCGCCTTCGCCGACGCGCTCAGCGAAACCGCCGAAGCGTTGACCGAGAGCGAAATCTGGCAAGGCCGCGACGGCGAAACCGCCGCGTCATTGCTGCGCGAAGCCTTCGATCACGGCGCTCATCTCGGCCTCATGCCGGCCCACGCCGCGCCGCGCGTGCTCAAGAACTTGATGGACGAACGGGAGTCCCCGCCGACCATGAGCGCCGTCGATGCGCCCGTCGCCATCTGGGGCTTGCTCGAAGCGCGCTTGCAGCGGCGCGATCTCATGATCCTCGCCGGCCTGAACGAAGGCGTCTGGCCCGCGCCTGCCGGCGAAGATCCGTTCCTCTCCCGCGCGATGCGCGCCAAGCTCGGCCTGCCGTCGCTCGATGCGCGCATCGGCCTTGCCGCGCACGATTTCGCGCAGCTCGCCAACGCGCCCAATGTCGTGTTCTCGCGCGCGCTCCGGCGCGACGGCGCGCCGACGCTCGCCTCGCGCTGGCTCTGGCGCCTCAAGACGCTGGTGCAAGGCGCTCATGCCGAACTCGCGCGCGCCGACGCATACGCCGCTTACGCCAAAGCGCTCGACGATCCGGCGGACGTAAAGGCGGCGCCGCGCGTCGCGCCGAAACCGCCCGCCGGCAAGCGCCTGACGCAGATCAGCGTCACGCAAGTCGAAACCCTGATCCGCGACCCATACGCCGTCTACGCGCGCCGCATCCTCAAACTGGATTCGCTCGATCCCATCGGCGCGCCCGCCGGCCCGGCCGAACGCGGCACCGCCGTCCACCGCGCCATCGAACGCTTCGGCGACGGCGACGATCCGGCGCTGCTCTCGCAATTGCTCGACGAAGAACTCCGCTGGCACGGCATAGCCCCCGAACGCCGCGCCGCCGAGCGCGAACGTCTGCTGGCGTCGGTGCAAGCGCTGATCGCCTGGTTCGCTGAACGCAGCGCGCATGAAGCGGTGATCTACCGCGAAAAACGCGGCGAACTCCCCGTCGGCGACGTGCTGCTGACCGGAATCGCCGACCGCATCGAAATCGCACCCGGCCACGTCGCCATCCTCGATTTCAAAACCGGCAAGCCGCCGACCAATGAGCAAGTCAACAGCGGCCTCACGCCCCAATTGCTGCTCGAAGCAATGATGCTGATGGAAGGCGCGTTCAAAGACGTGCCGAAAGCGACGCCCACCGAACTGGTCTATTGGCAATTCGGCGGCTCAAAGCCCGCGCCGCAAATCGTCGACGCCGATGGCGGGCCGGTCGCCGCCGCCGAAAAAGCGCGCGCCAACCTCCGCGCGCTGCTCGCCAAATACGCCGACCCGAACCAGCCCTTCTATTCCAAGCCGCGCGTGCAATTCCTGAAGCCCTACGACGAGTACGATCTACTAGCGCGGCGCAAGGAATGGGCCGACGAATTGGGTGACGAATGAGCGCCGTCGACGCCAAGGCCGAAGCCACGCGCGCGCAAGGGCAGGCGGCTGATCCCGTCTATTCGGTGTTCGTCACCGCCAACGCCGGCTCCGGCAAGACCAAAGTGCTGGTCGATCGGATCGCGCGCTTGCTGCTCGATGGCGCCAAGCCCTCGGCGTTTCTCTGCGTCACCTTCACCAAAGCGGCCGCCGCCGAAATGCAGCGCCGCTTGTTCGAGCGCCTCGGCGTCTGGTGCGTCGCCGATGACGCGACGCTGGCGAAAGAACTCGCCGATCTCGGCGTCGCCAACGCTAATCTCGGCGCCGCGCGGGCGCTGTTCGCGCAAGCGCTCGAAACGCCGGGCGGCTTGAAGATCCAAACCATTCACGCCTTTTCCGAACGCCTGCTGGCGCGCTTTCCACTCGAAGCGGGCGTGCCGCCCGGTTTCGACATCGCCGACGAAGCCCGCGCCGCAGCATTGCTCGCCCAAGCCCGCGCCGAAGCTGCGCTTGCCGAAGATGCGCCGCGCGACGCATTCAAGCGCTTCGCCAAGCGGCTCTACAGCGATCACCTTGAAGGCCTCTTGGATCGCCTCGCGCTCCGCCGCGCCGACTTCCGCCGCTTCGCGCAGAAGCACCAGGGTGAGCTTTTCGCTGCGCATGCGCTGCGCGATCGTCACGGCGCGCGCCAAAGCGCCGAAGATTTCACGCGCAGCTTCATTGCCCGCATTGATTGGGAGAGCCTGAAGCGCGCCGCCGCTGCGTTCCGCACCGGCAGCAAGCAGGACAACGAAGCCGCCGATCGCCTGCAAAAGCTGATCGACTGCGTCGAAGACGCGCCGAACGCCGTCATGGACGCCTGCTTCGCCATCGCCCTCACCACCGGCGGCGAGCTGCGCAAGAAGCACGTCACCAAGGATTTGCAGAAAGAGCATCCCTGGCTCGAACCCTTCATCCGCGGCTTCGCCGAAGAAGCAGCCGATGCGCGCGCCATGCTCAACGCCATCGAACGTGCGGAAGACGCCGTCGCTGCGCTGGCGCTGGCGTTAAAGCTCGACGAAGCTTACGAGCGCGCCAAGAACCGTGCCGGCGTCTTGGATTTCGACGATCTCATCGAACACGCGCAAGCCCTGCTGCAGCGTTCGGAGTCCGCGCCCTGGGTGCTCTACAAGCTGGATGGCGGCCTCGATCACATCCTGATCGACGAGGGCCAGGATACAAGCCCCGCGCAATGGGATCTCATCACGCCGTTGCAGGATGAATTCTTCGCTGGCCGCGGCGCGCGCGAGAAAACGCGCACGGTCTTCTCCGTCGGCGATCCCAAGCAGAGCATCTACGCCTTCCAAGGCGCCGATCCCGAACGCTTCCTCGCCGAAGCGCAGC
This sequence comes from Pseudomonadota bacterium, assembly GCA_023410295.1. Lineage (GTDB taxonomy): Bacteria > Pseudomonadota > Alphaproteobacteria > Caulobacterales > Aquidulcibacteraceae > Vitreimonas. Next base: position 30,300 of record JAEYPY010000228.1, read on the forward strand.
GCCTCTCCACGCGCGCCACCACCGCCGGCGCCAAATTTCGCGCGCCGGAGCTGCGCACCTCGTTCCGCTCCGCGCAACAGATTCTGGACGTTGTCGACGAGACCGTGCGCGACAAGCCGCTCATTGCCGGCCCCGGCGCGCATGACGAAATCGTTCACCTCGCGTCGCGCAAGGATGAAGCGGGCTGCGTCGAGGTCTGGCCGTTCACGCCGCGCCCCGAGATCGCCGAAGCGCAGCCGTGGGACGCCCCGCTCGACGTCGAAAAGGAAACCACTGCGCCCGCCGTCCTCGCCCGCGCCATCGCCAAGCGCGTGCACGCCATGATCGAGGCGCGCGAAGCGGTGTGGGACAAAGGCAAGCTCCGCCCCATGCACGCGGGCGACGTGCTGGCGTTGGTGCGCAAGCGTGGGCCCATATTCCGCGAGCTGATTAAGGCGTTCAAGCGCGAGCACCTCCGGGTCGCCGGCGCCGACCGCATGATCCTGCGCGATGAACTGGTGGTGCAGGATTGCCTCGCGCTGATGCAAGTCGCGCTCGATCCCGCCGACGATCTGGCGCTCGCCTGCGTCTTGAAGGGCCCGTGGCTAAATCTGATCGACGACGACAACTACATCTTCCCGCTCGCCTACGATCGCGGCCGCGCGCGGCTCTACGATCGGTTGATGGCGACGACCGAGGAAAAGTACGCCGAAGCCCGCGCCTTCATCGCCGAACTCGTCGCCCGCCGCGGCGCCGACGCGTTCGCGTTCCTGAGCTGGGCTCTCGAAACCCACCACAATGGCGGCGCCTCAGGCTGGGCGCGCGTGTTCGCCCGCCTCGGTCCCGAAACCCGCGATCCGTTGGAAGAATTGTTGCAGCGCGCGTTGAAGCCCGCGTCGCATGTCGCGCCGACCCTGCAGCGCTTCCTCTACGAGATCGAATCCGACGCCGGGCAGATCAAGCGCGAACTTGAAGCCGAAAGCGAGGCCATCCGCGTCATGACTGTGCACGGCGCCAAGGGCCTCGAAGCGCCTGTGGTGATCCTGCCGGACGCCACCGGCGATGTCGGCGATGCGCCCGACAACGGCCTCTTGTTCGACGACGAGCAGGGCCCGTTCGTCTCCTTCTCCAGCAAGGGCGACGACGAACCCTGCGCCGAAGCCCGCGCCGCACACAAAGCCCGCATGCTCGGCGAACATTGGCGCCTCGCTTACGTCGCCATGACCCGCGCGCGGGATCGCCTCATCGTCTGCGGCCCACAATTCCGCAATGGGGAAGACAAAGATTGCTGGCGCGCCGCCATCGAACAAGCGGTCGATCGCCTCGGCGCCGAAGAGATCGAAACCCCGTTCGGCAAAGGCAAGCGCTACGGCGCCGTGCTCACCGTCGACGCACAAGACGCCGCGCCGCAAGCGCACATCGCGCTGCCCGAGTGGGCGAAGACACCGGCGCCTGGCTCAAAGCGCATCGACATCGCCGCGCCGTCGCGCCTGCACCGCATCGACCCGGCGCTGTTCTCGCCGCGCCGCGATGGCCAAAAGCGCTTTCGCCGCGGCCGCATGATCCATGGGCTGCTGCAACGCTTGCCCGAAATCGAACCAGCCAAACGCAGCGAAGCCGCGCATGCATGGCTGAAGCGCCAAGGCGTGGAGACAAAGGAAGCCGAAGCCTACGCAACGGAAGCCTTGAAGGTCATCGACGATCCGCGCTTCGCGCCCGTGTTCGCGCCATCGAGCCGCGCCGAAGCGCCGATCATCGGCGAAGCCGCGGGCAGGGCGGTGCGCGGCATCGTCGACCGCCTCGCCATCGCGCCCGATCACGTGCTCGTGCTCGACTTCAAGACCGACCGTCCCGCACCGCAGACCGCCGACGCAACGCCCGACGCCTACGTGCTGCAACTTGCCCTCTACCGCGCCGTGTTGCGGCAAATTTTCCCCGGCCGCGCCGTGCGCTGCGCGCTGTTATGGACCGAGGCGCCGGCGATCCTGGAACTGCCCGATTCGCGCCTCGACGCTGTTTTCGAGACGTTCTCGCGAGGTTGAATCCTTACGCCGCCACGCTTACATCCGGGCCAAGATTCCAGCCTTTCATGAAGGAGAGCCGACGTGGCCACCACCAAAATCACGGACGATAGTTTCGAAGCCGATGTGCTGAAATCTGGCCGTCCGGTGCTGGTGGATTTCTGGGCCGAATGGTGCGGCCCGTGCAAACAGATCGGCCCCGCGCTCGAAGAGATCGCGACCGAGATGGGTGATCGGGTCACCGTGGCGAAGCTCAATATCGACGATAATCCGATGACGCCCGGCAAGTACGGCGTGCGCGGCATCCCGACCCTGATGGTGTTCAAGGACGGCAAAGTCGCCGCGACCAAGGTCGGCGCCATGCCGAAATCCAAGATCGTCGAGTGGCTGAACGAAAGCGTCTAACGGCGCAGCGCTTCCGCCGCCAACAAGAACGACCCACACACCAACACACGACGCGCTTCACTTGGACCGCCGGCGTCCGCGCCGGCGCGCCGCATTGCCGCGTCCAATGACGGCGCAGTCTCCGCCGGCGCATTCATCGCCCGCGCATGCGCCAGCAACTCCTCCGACGGAATGCACGCATCGTCTGCGAGCGGCACGAAGATAAAGCGCGCCACGCCCGTGCTGAGCTCTTCGACAAAGCGCGCGCCATCCTTGCGCGCGCGCATGCCGACGATCGCGATATTCGTCATCGCCTTCTCTTGCTGCATCAGGTCGAGCGCATAACGCAGCCAGCGCGCCGCCTCCAAATTGTGGCCGCCATCGATCCAGACCTCGCCGCCCGCCGCGCGGATCGGCGCGCTCAACGCGCCATCCGTCAGCTGCTGCAACCGCGCCGGTAAACGCGCGTTGCGAATGCCGGCCGCAAACACCGCATCATCGAAGTCGCGCCAGTGCAACATCGCAAACGCCGCCAGCGCCGCGTTCCAAGCCTGATGCGGCCCACGCAAGCGCTCCGGCTCGGGCAACATCAACGTGCGCTTCTCGCCGCGCACCTCGATGTGCTCGCCTGGCAGCCAATCCGCGCGCATGCGCAGATAGGGCGCGCCGACTTCATCGGCCCGCGCCATCAGCACGTCGTGCACGTCTTCAAGCTGCAGCCCCACCGCGACCGGCGCGCCCGGCTTGATGATGCCCGCCTTGTGTACGGCGATGTCTGGAATAGTGCGCCCCAGCGCTTCGACGTGATCGAGATGCACGGGTGTAATCACCGACAGCGCCGGCCGCTCGATCACATTGGTGGAATCATCGCGCCCGCCCATGCCGGTTTCCAGCAGCACCAGATCCGCCGGCGTTTCGCTGAACAATAAAAGCGCCGCCGCAACCTGTGCATCAAACTGCGTCAGCCCCGCATCAGTCCGCGCGACGCGCTCCGCCGCTTCGATCAGCGCCGCATCGCTGACCTCTTCGCCCGCCACAACGAAGCGCTCGTTCAGCCTCAGCAGATGCGGCTTCGTAAACGCATGCACGCGCAACCCAGCCGCTTCCGCAATCGCGCGCATGAAGGCGATGGTCGAGCCTTTGCCATTGGTGCCCGCGACATGAATCACCGGCGGCAGCTTCGTCTGCGGCGCCCCCAACGCCGCCAACGCCCGCTTCAAGCACGCGAGATTAAACGCCTTCCCATGCCCAAACTCCGGGCCGAAGTGCTGTTCGAAAATTAGCTGCACCCGATCCATCACGCTCACACGCTCCCCGGACGCCGCGCAGCGGCGAGCCGGGGCCCATGGTTGTGAAATCACGAGCCTTCGGAGTCTAGCGGATCAATGGATCCCGGCTCAGCGCGTGCTCACGCACGCTTGGCCGGGAAGCGGGAGGGGCGCCTGAGCCCGAGTCCCGAATCCCGAAAACCGAACCTACTCCGCCGCCTTCGCCCGCGGCGCTTCGCGCGCGGGCTTGCCGGCTTTGCGCTTGGCTTTCGCCGGCGCTTCGTCCTGCTCGGCCGCGACGTGCAGCTCGAACGTCTCGCCGCCTTCGACCGGCAGCGCCTGCTTGTGCATCAGCACCGGCAGCAGCGTTGAAATCGTCTGCTTCAGCTGACGGCGATCGACCACGAGATCGACCATGCCTTTGTCGAGCAGATATTCCGAGCGCTGGAAGCCTTCCGGCAGCTTCTGGCGGATGGTCTGCTCGATCACGCGCGGCCCGGCAAAGCCGATCAGCGCGCCGGGTTCGGCGATATGAATATCGCCCAGCATCGCGTAGCTGGCGGTAACGCCGCCCGTCGTCGGATCAGCCAGCACCACGATGTAGGGCAGCCCCGCTTCGCGCAGCATCTGGATCGCCAGCGTGGTGCGCGGCATCTGCATCAGCGAGAGAATGCCTTCCTGCATGCGTGCGCCGCCGGAGGCCGTCACCATGATCATCGCCGCGCGCCGCCGCAGCGCCGCTTCGGCCGTGCACACGAAGGCTTCGCCCGCCGCCATGCCGAGCGAGCCGCCCATGAATTCGAAATCCTGCACCAGCACCACGGCCGGCGAGCCGCCGATGCGGCCATAGCCCGCCGCCATGCAATCCTCGCGGCCGACCTTCTGGCGCGCCGCCTTCAGGCGATCGACGTACTTCTTGTCGTCCTTGAACTTCAGCGGATCGGTCGCGACCTTCGGCAACGTGATCGTCTGCCAGGCTTGCTCGTCGAACAGAATCTTGAAGCGCGCATCCGGCCCGATGCGCATGTGAAAGCCCGACGGCGTCACCCAATCGGCTTGCTCAAGCTCAGCGCGATAAATGAGATCGCCCGAGAGCGGATCCTTGATCCAGAGATTGTCCGGCGTATCGCGCGTCTCTTCGGGCTTCTTCTTCGACAAGCCCGGCCGCGCGAAATTCGACAGCCAATTCATGCGGGAGTCCCTTCCTTAGCCCGCGCCAAGCGAACAGCTTCGCTTAACTGGCGGACCTTGCGCAAGACGCGTTCGGCGGCTGTTTTGGGCTCGCCGGCCGCGATTTCATCTACAAACGCCGAACCGACCACCACGGCGTCGGCGGCCTGTGCGATTGCCCGCGCCGCCGCCGGCTCGCGCACGCCAAAACCGACCGCGACCGGCAACGCCGTGGCCCGCTTCAGGCGCTCCACGGCGGCGCTGACGGCGCCTGCGGTTGCAGCATTCGCGCCGGTCACCCCGGCGACCGAGACATAATAGAGGAACCCGGACGCGCCTTCGAGCACCTTGGTTAAACGGTTATCGTTGGTGGTCGGCGTGGCCAGGCGAATAACCGAAAGATTATGCGCGCCGAACGCGGCCCTGAGCGGCGCATCTTCCTCCGGCGGCAGATCGACCACGATCGCGCCATCAGCGCCGGCTTCATGCATCGCGCGCGCGAACGACTCGTAGCCCATGCTCTCGATCGGATTGGCGTAGCCCATCAGGATGAGCGGCGTGTCTTTGTCGTGCTCACGAAAACGCCGCACCAGCTCCAGCGTCCGCTTCAGCGAACCGCCGGACTTCAACGCGCGCAACGCCGCCTTCTGAATGCTCGGCCCATCCGCCATCGGATCGGTGAACGGAAAACCGAGCTCGATCACGTCCGCGCCCGCCGCCGGCAGCCCGCGCAAAATCTCCAAACACGTCTCATGATCCGGATCGGACGCCATGATGTACGTGACAAGCGCGGCGCGTCTTGCGCGCGCGAGTGAGGCGAAGCGGGAGGCCAGGCGAGCACTCATGGGTTGTCGCACTGCTCAGTCGTCCCTTGATGAAGCTGAAATTCCACCAAGACACGAGACGCTCTCTCTTCAATTGAAAGGTATGGAAACCCCATAAGGATGGCGTCGCATACGTCGCCGGTTTGCCGGACCAGCAGGACATTGCTGGGCGATCCTAGGTATCTTCCAAAGCGAAATCCGCGACGTTCAAACTCAGTACGATACGCTTGGACAATGTCCTCGGCGTGTTCGTCGCGCGGGAAAGTCACGCAAACGGCATCCGGTCCGTCCGCCGCGGGGCACTCTGCAGCAACCGACCCCTCGACAAGCGGAAAGTCAGGAGAGCCCGGCAAGTCCGCCGATGCTGCGGTGGTGCAGCCAGCCAAGAGAGCTAGAGCAAGCCACGGGACTCTCTTCACAGCTTCACCCCAAGCGCATCCGCCACCGTGAACACGTCCTTATCCCCGCGTCCGCAGAGGTTCATCACCACGAGCCCGTCTTTGCCAACCCCGCGCGCCACATCGCCCACGCGCGCCAGCGCGTGCGAAGGCTCCAGCGCCGGCAAAATGCCTTCGAGCTTGGCGCAGAGCTGAAACGCTTCCAGCGCCTCATCGTCCGTCGCGCTCAAATACTGCGCCCGGCCGATGTCGGCGAGATACGAATGCTCCGGCCCGACGCCCGGATAGTCCAATCCGGCGCTGATCGAATGACCTTCTAAAATCTGTCCATCCGCATCCTGCAACAGATACGTGCGATTGCCGTGCAGCACGCCCGGCCGGCCGCCATTGATCGCGGCGCTATGCTCGAAGCGCTCGTCGATCCCGCGCCCCGCCGCCTCAACGCCGATCAGGCGCACACTTTCGTCATCGATAAACGGATGAAACAACCCAATCGCATTCGAGCCGCCGCCGATGCAGGCCATCACTGCATCCGGCAAACGCCCCTCGCGCTCCAGAATCTGCGCGCGCGCTTCGCGTCCGATCACGCTTTGAAAATCGCGCACCATTTCCGGGTAGGGGTGCGGCCCCGCCGCCGTGCCGATGCAATAGAACGTATCTGCGACATTGGTGACCCAATCGCGCAGCGCTTCGTTCATCGCGTCTTTCAGCGTCGCCGCGCCGCTCGTCACCGGCCGCACTTCGGCGCCCAGCAGCTTCATCCGAAACACGTTCGGCTTTTGCCGCTCAATATCCGTCGCGCCCATGAAGACTACGCAGGGCAAACCCAACCGGGCACACACCGTCGCCGTCGCCACGCCGTGCTGACCGGCGCCCGTCTCGGCGATGATGCGCGTCTTGCCCATCCTGAGCGCCAGCAGCACTTGGCCGAGGCAATTGTTGATCTTGTGCGCGCCGGTGTGATTGAGTTCGTCGCGTTTGAAATAGATCTTCGCCCCGCCGTGATGTTCGGTCAGGCGCTCAGCGAAGTACAAAGGCGAGGGCCGGCCCACATAATGGGTCCAGAAGTCCGCCATCGTCGCCGCGAACGCCGGATCGGCCTGCGCTTCGCGATAGGCGCGCTCCAGCTCCAGCACGAGCGGCATCAACGTCTCAGCGACGAAGCGGCCCCCATACTGGCCGAAACGGCCTTCAGCGTCGGGCAAGTCCTTCCAATTACGGCGCGCGTCCATCGTCCGATTATACTTCCGCAGCCGCCAGGAATTGGGCGATCAGAGCAGGGTCCTTTAGGCCGGGGGCGCTTTCCACGCCAGAGGACACATCCACCAAGTCCGCCCCGGAGACGGCCATCGCCTCCTTGACGTTGCCCGGGGTGAGGCCCCCCGCCAGCAGCCAAGGCCGGGCAAACGCGCGGCCGGCCAACAGTCCCCAGTCGAACGCCAGCGCATTGCCGCCGGGCTGGTCTGGCTTTGGGGCCTGGGCGTCGAACAGCAACATGTCCGCCACCGCCTCGAATTCGCCCACGCGCTCGAAATCGGCGCTGCGGGCGATGCCGAATGCCTTGATCACCCCGCGCCGGGCGAACCGGCGCATTTCATGGACCCGCCGCGCGCTCTCCCCGCCATGCGCCTGGATCCAGTCCGGCCGCACCGCCTCGGCCGCCGCGGCGAGGTATTCATCGTCGGCCTGCACCGTCACCAGCACGCTCTCGACACGCCCGTACGCCCGGCTCGCCAACGCCCTCAGCTTGTCGAAGCCAAGATGGCGCGGGCTCCCCGGAAAACTGACGAAGCCGACAAACCGCGCCCCGCCTTCAATGGCGGCGTCCAGCGCATCCGGCGTCGTAATCCCGCAAATCTTGGCGTCAGGCATGGAGAGGGGAGTACGGGAGCAGCGCCGTAAGGCAATAGGCCATTGTGTGCCGCCGCCAACCGCGCGTGCCGCCCTGGTCAGATTGACACCCCCCAAGCGTCGCGGCCATTACGGTATCAGGCCAACGGCGGGGGCGTGGTGTGAAACTCGGAACGATTTGGCGCGTGGTTTGGCCCGAGCGCGGGCCGCTCTTTGCCGTCATCGGCGGCATTGTCAGCTTGCTCAGTGACTTCACCAGTTTCCTCGCCAATATCGCCGATCCGAACATCCTGATCTGGCCGCTGATCGGCCTTGCCGGTCTGCTGGCGTGGTTCTGCCTTGGCCGGGTCGGCGCCGCGACCGAACCACCCGCCGCGGAAGCGGCGGTGCAGTGCCGCGAATGCGACGCCTTCCGCGTCATGCTGTTCGCCAGCGCCGGCGTCGGCCTATTGCTGCTGGCTGGGCAGGGCGAAACCGCCACCGAGCGCTTCGGCCGTCAGCTTGGCCTTATCCAGGAGCAGGTCGCCGATATCGCCGAGGACACCACCGCCATCCGCGACGTCACGTCTACTGCCGAACTGGTGCGCAATCCGCGCAACCCGGCCGACCACTTCCGCAACGCCTGGATCTATTCCTTCGTCCGCCGCGACGCCGAGCAAGCCTGGGCGTCAGCGCAGGACATCTATCGCCGCGGTGCGCCGAACAAGCTTGATGCGGCCGAACTCTATTTCAACTCCGGCCGTATCCACCTCACGCGCGACGCATTGCTGGCGCAGATGGCGCAAGTCGGCCGCGAGCGGCGCGATGCAGCAATGCTGGTCATTGCCGGGCGCAACATGGAGCGGAACGAAGACGCGTTCGCGCTCTACGAAGAAGCGCGCCAGATCGATCCCGACATGCCGTTCGCCTATTGGGACGTCGCTCGCATACAGCTGATGCAGATCACCGCCGGCGCCAGCGCGACGGAGAATCTCGCCAGCACGCGCGCCGCCGTGCAAGGCCACGAGCGCTTCCTCGAAATCGCCGCACGCAAGCCCGTGGCGAGCTATTTCTACTTGCCGCAACACCAGGCGGACTTCGAAACACTCGCCCGCTCCCAGCTGGACTCCTTCCGCTCCAACATGAGCACTTGGGAGCGCATCGTGCAGCAACAAGAAGAGATCGCCGCGCGCCGACGATAGGCTGGGGCAGCAACAGGGGCGTCGCCAGCGCCCCTTTACTTCCGCTCCTTCAGCAGATCGCGGATCTCGCCCAGCAGCTTGATGTCTTCCGGCTTGTCAGGCGCCGTCGCGGGCGCGGCTTCCTGTTTGCGCTTCATGCGGTTGATCATCTTCACCAACAGAAAGATCACCCAAGCCACGATCAGGAAGCTGATCAGCGTGGTGATGAACTTGCCGTAATTGATCGTCACCGGGTCCGCATCCGGCGGCGCGAGCGGCGAGCGCGGCAGCGTCACTGCGAGATCGGAGAAGTCGAGCCCGCCCGTGATCCAGCCGATCGGCGGCATGACCAGGTCATTCACCAGCGATTGCACGATGCCGGTGAATGCCGCGCCGATGATGACGCCGACCGCCAGGTCGACGACGTTGCC
>JAEYPY010000237.1 GCA_023410295.1 Pseudomonadota bacterium
TCATGGCGTCGTCGAAGGCGCTGTGGGCGTCCCCGCCCACGCCTTCGGCCTGGAGGGATATACCCGAAGCCAAGTGCACCGTGCAGTCGACCTCGACGCTTGCGCCGCCATTCTTGGCCACTGTGACAACAGCATCGGTGGCGCGGTTGAAATACTTGCCGACGCCGCTGGCCAATTCGTTCTCGATTCGAGTTCGTAGCGCTTCGCCGACATCCATCTGCCGTCCGGCGACTTGTATGCGCATGTAGGAGCCTCCTTGGTTCTCGTGCCGCAGCGCGGAGGGCTCTCGGGGACCGGTCCCGCCCCCCAAGGGACGCCCGATGCCTGTTCCTTTGAACGTAGGCCCGCGCCTGGGCGGGGTCAACGCGCGTCCCCTGCGAAGGGCGCCAACTCACGGCGAATTGCCTCATCTTTGGGCGCGCGACGGTTGAGACTCGCCGCGAAAACGCCCACATGCGCGCTCGCGAGGGAGTCTTGATGAGCGCAGAGGAAACCATAAGCGCAGCGCCAGCGGGCGCGCGCGCGGAGCAATGGCTCGACCTAACGGCCATCATCGTCTGCACCCTTGCCTGGGGCACGACTTGGTTCGCCATCACGCTGCAGCTCGGCGTCGTCGATCCGGTGATCTCCATCGTCTATCGCTTCGCGCTCGCGGCCGTGCTGCTGTTTGCGTGGTGCGCACTGCGGCGCGAACGCATGATGCTGACGCCGGCGCAACACCTCGCCGCGCTTGGTGTCGGCTTCTTCACTTTCACGCTCAACTACACGCTCGTTTATTGGGCCGAGGAGCGCGTTACATCCGCCGTCGTCGCCGTGCTGTTTGCGGCGATGGCATTCATCAATTTGATCGGCTTTCGGCTCGCGTTCGGGCAACGCGCGCCGCAGCTGGCGTGGGCCGCGGCGGGTCTCGGCATTGCCGGCGTTGCGCTTATGTCGTGGGAAGAGATCGCCGCCGCAAACTTCAGCACCGCCGCCATGATCGGCATCGCGCTGACGCTCATCGGCGTTATCGCCTCCGTCGCCGGCAACGTGTTTGCACGGCGCGGCGAGGTGGCGGGCGCAGGCATCGCCGCTTCAACCGCTTGGGCCATGGCCTATGGCGCGGGCATTCTCGCGCTCTTCGCGCTCGCCACCGGCAAGAGCTGGGTGTTCGAGCCAAGCTGGCGCTACGCGCTTTCGCTGCTGCACCTTTCCGTCGTCGGCTCGGTGATCGCGTTCCTGCTCTATTACGGGCTGGCGCGGCGGCGCGGCTATTCCACCGCGTCGTACATTTCCGCGCTGGCGCCGCCGGTCGCAATGCTCATGTCGGCGCTGTTCGAAGCCAAGACGTGGGGGCTGATGGCGCTAGGCGGGGTGGTGCTCGTGCTCGCCGGACAATGGCTGCTGCTGCGGACGAAGAAGGCTTAAGGCCAGGCGCGATAGGCGCCGTCAGCGCCGGGCAGGAGCAAGTTATCGTCCGCTTCCCCGCGCGTGAGGCGCGCGCCGACGAGCACTGCGTTCAAAAACGCTTTGACGTTGTGGCGCCGCGCGAGCCCGGCTTGCGAGGCGAAGAGATCGCTTTCGTCACGCTGCACTAGCGCGTCGAACCACGCCGCCCACTCCGCTTCTTCGATGAGCCCGCGCGCCGAAAGGAAGATGATCGGCCGCGCCAAGCGCTCGCTCTCGCCGTAGATGTAGAAATGCGCGTCCGGCGCGACCTGGCCTGCGATCGCGGCGATGATGCGTTCCAGCTCGGGCTTGCCGTAAGCTTCGTTGAGTGAAAGCTGCAGCATGAGATCGGCGCCGTGCGCGACGCCGTGGCGCCAGCCTTGCCGCTCGTCGAAGCCGCGATAGTCGCGCACGCCGCTGAAATAACGCAGCGACGAGTCGAGAATGCGCATGCGCGTCGGCTGATGGAGATAGGCGTTGATGCGATCGGCGCGCATCACTTCGGACAGCACCAGCGCCGCAAATGGCTGCTCGAACCCTGCCGGATCGTTCGAGAACAGCCGCGCTTCCAGATCGCTCGCCAGCGCCCGCATGGTCTCCGGCGTCAGCGCCTCGGCGCGCAGCCAATGCGCCAGCGCTTCATAAGCGATGCCGTCGCGCAGCGTGGGATCGGGCGTGGCGAGGCAGTCCGTCAGCGCCAACGCCAAGCGATTGCGCGCCGCGTCCTCGGCCAGCGCCCATTCGCCGACTTTAAGCTCATCCAGCGCCTGCCGCGAATAGCCGGCGGGCTGACATTGCACCTGCGCTTCCGCCGGCGCAGTCGTGCAAGCGGCCAGGAAAAGGGCTGAAAGGGCGGCGTATTTCATCAGGCTTTTCTGCAGCGCGCGGAGCGCCAACGCCATTGGCTTTGCGACGAACGCGCTTGCGTGTCCGTCCTGTCGTACGTGTAGATATGGTTTAGACCCGCTGGGCTTCAGCGCCGCTAGAACCCCTGCGCCAACTTCCGCTTGCGCTCTACGCTGCTCGGGATGCGCAGGCTTTCGCGATACTTCGCCACCGTGCGGCGGGCGATGTCGATGCCTTTTTCGCGCAGGATTTCGACGATGCGGTCGTCGGAGAGGATGTCGTCCTCGCGCTCGCCGTCGATCAGGCCCTTGATCTGGTGGCGCACGGCTTCGGCCGAGTGCGCTTCGCCGCCGTCGGCGGCGTTGATTGAGGCGGTGAAGAAGTATTTCAGCTCGAACACGCCCCGCGCGCACGAGAGATATTTGTTCGAGGTGACGCGGCTCACGGTCGATTCATGCATCTCGATCGCGGCGGCGACGGTCTTCAGATTGAGTGGGCGCAGGTGCTCCACGCCATGTGCGAAGAAGCCGTCCTGCTGACGCACAATTTCACGCGCGACCTTAAGGATCGTCTTGGCGCGCTGGTCCAGGCTCTTTACCAGCCAAGACGCATTCGCCGCGCATTCGCTGAGGAAGAGCTTATCTTCTTCACGCTTGGCCGTTTTCGACACCGTCGCGTAATAGCGCTGGTTCATCAGCACGCGCGGCATGGTTTCGCTGTTGAGCTCGACCATCCAGGTGCCATCGGGCGCCTGCTTCACATAGACATCCGGCGCCACCGACTGCACCGCGCCGCCGCCAAAGCCTGCGCCCGGTTTTGGCGTCAGCGACCGCACCTCGGCGATCATCTCCATCAGGTCTTCGCGGTCGACTTCGCAGAGCGTCTGCAGCCGATCGATGTGGCCCTTGGCGAGCAGGTCCAGATGCGCCAGCAGCTTTTCCATCGCCGGATCGAAGCGGCCGCGGTCCTTCAGCTGCAGCGCGAGGCACTCGGGAATATCGCGCGCCATGACGCCGACAGGCTCAAAGCCCTGCATCAGTTCGAGCACGCGCACGACGGTCGGATAGGGCGCGCCGATGCGGCCGGCGATCTCAAGAAGATCCGCGCGCATATAGCCCCAATCATCGACCGCATCGATCAAGATGCCGCCAATCATGCGCTCGACTGGCGAGAGGCCGGCTTGCGTCAACTGTGCATCGAGGTGCTCGGCCAGCGTGATGTCCTGCGCCAGCGTTTCTTCAAGGCCGGGCAGATCGTCAAAGCTTTTGCCGCTCGACGCTTTCGACCAATCCTGCAGCGGCGCCGCGCCCGCTTCGGCGAGTTCGCCTGCGCTTAAATCCGGCGCCATGTCGGCGACATCGACATCGAGCGCCGCTTCCGCGGGCGCCATGCCACTCTCGAACTCGAGCGCCTGCGCATCGCCGCTCTCAGCCGGCTTTTGCGCGTCGGCTTGGACTTCTTCGCGCTCAAGCAGCGGATTGCGCTCAAGCTCGGCTTCGACGAATTCCGTGAGCTCGACATTGGAGAGCTGCAGCAGCTTGATCGCCTGCTGCAATTGCGGCGTCATCACCAGGGACTGGCCCTGGCGCAGCTCGAGACGGGGAGTCATCGCCATTGGCGGCCCCGCTCTAATGGTAATCTTTGCCGAGATACCTTTCGCGAACGACCGCCGAAGCCATCACCTCTTGAGGTGTGCCTTCAAACATCACTTCGCCGTCGAACATGATCGATGCACGGTCCACGATCTGCAGCGTTTCGCGCACATTATGGTCGGTGATCAGAACGCCAAGCCCGCGCTGCTTCAGAAACAGCACAAGCTCGCGGATGTCGTTGATGGCGAGCGGGTCGATGCCTGCGAAAGGCTCGTCGAGCAGCATGAACGACGGACGCGTCGCCAAAGCCCGCGCGATTTCGACCCGGCGCCGTTCGCCGCCCGAGAGGGCGGAGGCCGGCGCATCTTTCAGATGATCGACGCGCAGCTCGGCGAGCAGCCCGTCGACGATCTCTTGCCGCTTCGAGCGGTTACGCTCGTGCAGCTCGACGATCGACATGACGTTCTGTTCGACGGTGAGACCACGGAAGATCGACGGCTCTTGCGGCAGATAACCGACGCCGAGCCTGGCGCGCTGATACATGGGCAGCGTTGTGACGTCCTGGCCGTCCAACAAGATCTGTCCCTGGTCCACGCGTACGAGCCCCGTGATCATATAGAAGCAGGTGGTTTTGCCTGCTCCGTTGGGGCCCAACAGACCGACGACTTCGCCGCGGTTGAGAAAGAGTGAAACGTCTTTCACAACGCGGCGGCCGCGATAGGATTTCCCGATCGAGACAACGCCCAAACCACCTTGCTCGGTGGCGGGGGACTTGGCCGAACGGCTTGCAGCGCCCTCAGGGCTCATATGCACCTACCGCGGCTAAGATTTCGTGAACCTTTCAAACTCACTGGCCGTTCTGGCCCGAATTTTGCCCGGCCCCGCGCCGGGGTACGAAGACGCCTTGTACGCGGCCATTGCCGCCCGGGCGAATGGTGGTGCGGCGCGAGCCGATCTGCAGCACCAGAGTCTCGCCGCGGATCACGTTCTCATCAGACGCAACCACGACATTGCCAGTGAACGTCACGCTATCGTTGCGCACTTCATAGACCGCGTGGTTGCCACGCGCCGATTGCTGGGGGCGCACGTAATAGACCTCGCCGTCGGCGATCATGCGCTCGATGTCGCCGGACGCGAGCCCTTGGCCTTGGCTGTCGCCAGTGGATTGGCTGAAGAAGAGCTGCACCCGGTCGGCGCGGAGGCGCGCGTCGTTCTGGACGATATCCACATCGCCAGTCAGTACGAGCCGACGCTCACCGTCGAGGTATTCGAGCGTGTCGGCTGAATAGGAGACCGGGCCTCCATTCTCCGAGAGCTGAGCGTGGGCGGGTCCGGCCACCAGTCCGACGCAAAGCGCCGCCGCGGCAATGATCATGGTCGCGGGCTTCATGGCGTCGTTTCCCCATTCTGTTGATCGCGGTCCGGAATTTGGCCGCGGACGCCGCCCCGAAGCACCAGGGCCCGGTCGCTGTCGCGTAATTCATAACTTTCGGCCTGGAGGACGCCAAGGGGTCCGGCGCCGGTGACGCCGCCCCGTCCGGTCAGCGTGCCGGCTTCGAGGTCAACGAGCATGTTGGGCGTGGTGAAGCGGTTGCCCTGGCGGTCCGCAAACATCACCTCGCCTTCGAAAACCACGGTCTCCTCAGCCGCGTCATAGATGCCCCGCGGGGCGATCATGATGGTGCCGGCCTCGGTGCGGTAAACCGGGGCGATCAGCGCGATCGGCTGGTTCTCGCCCGGCTGGCGCTCGGCCATTTCGGCGGAGAGCTGGTAGGGGCCGCCGCTGTCGGTACGGCCGATGAAGCGCGGGTTGATCATGCGCAACGGCTCGCTGGCGGCGTAGACGCTGGAGTTGAACCCGCCCTGGATCGCGTTCAGGGCCATGAACACGAAGACGATAGCGAACGAGGCGCCCGCGCCCGCGACAAAGGCCCGGCGCAGGAACGCCACCAGCCGCGAGCGCCGGCGCGCACGCCGCAGCGTGAGAGCCCGTTTTGGCTCCCAGTCGAACTCGGCGAAATGCGTGGTCGCGCTCATGGGCCTGGGCGGCTTGTGGCGCGGCGAGGGGGCCAAAGCAAGGCGGGCATCGGCATGCTTCGGGTCACCCCGGCGTCTGGGCGGGAACGGGCGTCGGCGGGGCTTGCGGCAGCGGTGGCAGCATCACGTCCAGCCGCTCGAGCGCGTATTCGCCGCGGGCCGGCAGCGCCACACCGCGCAGCTGCGCCGTCCAAGGCGCGAACGCGTTTTGCCGGGCGAGATCCTGGACGCGTGCGACCAGTTCTGCGGCCGGCCCGCTTTGGCGGCCGTCGAAATAGGCATAGCCAGAGGGCCGTGGATCGCGCGGCGGCATGACGCGCACGTGCACTTCGAGTCCAGCTTCACGCAAGGCGTCGGCGATCGTATCGGCCTCACGGCGGTCGGCGTCGGCGCGCACGTGCAGCACCACGAGCCGCAGCGGCGGCGCCGGCGCGAAGAGATTGCCGAAGATTGCAAGGCTGCCGCGCTCAGCGGCGGCAGGCGGTTCAGCCAGGCCCAGCGAGCCGGGATAGGCGTTGGCGTCAGGCGCGCTGCGCTCCACCACCAGCGCCGGCTCCGGCACGACGACGCCCGCCGCCCCTAGCGCTTGTTCAAGCTGGATCACGCGCTCGCGCAACTGATCGCGCTCGCGGATGAGATTGCTGGTGACGCCGAGCGTCCAGCCTGCCAGCGCGATCGCCAGGACGCTGATCACAAGTTGCGCCGCCAGCACTTGGCGGACGCCGGAGACGAAGGCGCGGAGCAGCGAACCGTTCATGCGTCGTCTCCGGCGCGGCGCACGGCGATGAAGCGATGCGCCGAGAGCGCAGCGCACGCGCCCGCGACGGCGACAACGCCGATCAGGGCAAGCTGTGCCTGGCCCACGGTCATCGCGCCATTGAGCGCCGCCATCACCGCGCCGGCATACGCGGCAAGCACCGCGGCCAGAGCCATGATCAGCAGCTTCGGCGCGCCTGCCGCGCTCGGCGTCGCCAAGAGGCCGAGCTTCGGCGCTTCGCCAAGGTCCGGCGCCTTGCCTTCACGCACCAGTTTCTGCAGGCCTGCTTCGAGCGGGCCCCATTCGCTCTTGCCTGGTGTGATGTCGGCAATGGCAAGTGCATTGAACGGGTAGGGCGCCGCGCCATCGTCGAGTCGAAGCTGCATCAGCTTGTCATGATCGAGCGCATACGCCGCTTCGCCTTGCACGACGCTGGAGTTCGCGGCGTTGCTGCTCCACACCACCAGCACCGCGCGCGCGGTTTCCAATTCCTGCGCGGCCGTTTGCGCTGAGACCTCGCCCGTGCGCCGCCACACCGCATAGCCGAGCGATTGCAACCGCTCGGCGATCGGCTTCACGCGCTCGTCGTCGAGCGCCGAGCTGGAGATGAATACGTCAGCCACGCGTCCCCTTAGCCTAGCGTGTTTGTCCTTGCTTTAACGCGCCGCAACCATATCGCGCGAGCGAAAACAGCCGCTGGTAGCATCCGGCTGGGAAAATCGAAGGTTTGCGCCATATTCCCTCGCGTCGATGGAGAGCGCGCGCCAATGAGAACCCTTCTTCTTGCCATGGTTTTGCCGTTCGTCGCCTGCTCGGGCGGGGCTGACACTGATGCACGCCAGCAAAGTGGGGGCTCGTCGGTGGCGCAGGGCGCCGCCAACACCGATTTCACGCCGGCCTTTCCGAACCAGACGCGCGCGCCGGAGCTGCGCTCGGGGATCGAGATCGAGGTCGAGCAAATCGCGCGCGGGCTCGAAGAGCCGTGGGCGATCGTGTTCTTGCCGGACGGGCGCATGCTGGTGACGGAGCGGCCGGGACGCCTGCGCATCGTCACGCGGCAAGGACAAGTCTCCGCGCCGATCGCCGGCTTGCCGGCGGTCGATGCGCGCGGGCAGGGCGGGCTGCTCGATGTCGTGCTCAGCCCGTCGTTCGAAAGTGATCGCCTCATTTATTGGAGCTACGCCGAACCGCGCGGCGATGGCGCCAACGGCACGAGCGTCGCGCGTGGGCGCCTCAGCGACGATGGCGCGCGTGTTGAGAGCGTGCAGGTGATCTTCCGCCAGCTGCCGGCGTGGCGCTCTAACGCGCACTTCGGCTCGCGCCTGGTGTTCGATCGCGAAGACCGGCTCTTCGTCACGCTCGGCGAACGCTCGCAACGCGAGCCGCGTGAGCTGGCGCAAGACCTGAGCACGCATATCGGCAAGATTGTCCGCATCAATCCCGACGGCAGCGTTCCCGCCGATAATCCCTTCGTCGGCCGCGCGAACACGCGCGCGGAAATATGGTCCTACGGCAATCGCAACGTCCAGGGCGCCGATCTTCATCCCGAGACCGGCGCGCTCTGGGCGATTGAACACGGGCCGCGCGGCGGCGATGAAGTCAACATCATCCAAGCCGGCCGCAATTACGGCTGGCCGATCATTTCCTACGGCGAAGAATACAACGGCGCCCCGATTGGCGAAGGCATCACTCAGCGCGAGGGCATGGAGCAGCCGGTCTATTACTGGGATCCGGTGATCGCGCCGGGCGACATGGATTTCTACCGCGGCGACCTCTTCCCCTGGCGCGGCGATCTGCTCATCGCCGGCCTCATCAGCGAAGGCCTGGTGCGGCTTGAGCTGGAGGGCGAGCGCGTCGTCGGAGAAGAGCGCTTCGCTCTCGGCGTCGGCCGCGTGCGCGACCTGGCCGAGAGCGAAGACGGCGCCATCTGGATCGTCACAGATGATGCGAACGGCGGCGTCTATCGTCTGACGCCGCGCTGATTATTGCGCCGGCGCGGTTGCGCCCTGCAGCGCATTGATACGGGCCGCGAGTGCGGCGTCGGTTTGCGCGCGCTGCGCGATGGCGTTGTAGGTGGCGCTGTCGATCTGGTGACGCTGCAACACCGCGCCGATCTGGTCCGACGCTTGCTGGCGCTGCACTTCGGTCGATTCCGCGCTGATGCCTTGAGCGATGGGCTGCACTTCGGCGGCGGCCGCGAGGAAACGGCGTAGCGTATCGTCGCTGACGTTCTCGATCTGCAACGCCGAGAGCCGCTGCGACAGCGGCTCGTCGGTGCGCGTTTGGTTGGCGATCGCGTTGAACGTCGTCGGGTCGAGGCCATGGCGCGTCAGAATTTCGCCGGCTTGGCGCGTGAACTCGGCTTGCTCTGCTTCTGTCGTGCCACGATTGAGCGCGCCGACTTCGCGGTTCACAGCCAAGAACGCGCGTAGCTGCGAATCAGTGTAGCCGCTCGTGGTCTGCTCCGCGGCCGGCGCGGGGGTTGAAGTCGTCGCGGCTGCGTTCGCAGCATTCTGCTCAACCGGCGAGAGCGAGCTGTTGTCATTGGAACCGGCGCAAGCGGCGGCGCCAAGCGCAGCCGCCAAGGCTGCCGCCGGCAGCAGGTTAGGTTTGATCATGGGCTAATCCTCAGATCGCCGCCCCAGGGTCGTACGTCTGAGCTAGCCCGCACGTTCCGGCGTGCAACTGCTAAAGGCGCCTCGCGGACTGCAATAAGCGGTCGATCAGCGCGTCAAGTTCCCTGCGCTCCCGCGCGGACAGCGCGGCCAGCAGCTTCTCTTCTGTTTGGAGCGCGATCGGCGCAATGCGCGCGTGCAGCTCTTCACCCTCGCGCGTCAGCGAAAGCCGCTGGCGCCGCGCATCATCGCGATCCGCACTCGCGCGCACCCGCCGCCGGCGCGAAAGCCGCGCCACGGCGCGCGAAACCGCGACTTTGTCCATCTCCGTCGCTTCGGCGATCTCTTTCGCTGTTAGGCCCGGCCTGCGGCCCAGCACGGCAATGATACGCCATTCCGGAACGGTGAGGTCGAACACCTTGGCGTAGCGTTTGGCGATCGCGCCGCTGACGCGGTTCGATAGGATGGAGAGCCGGTAAGGAAGAAATTCCTCCAGCACCAGCAGCTCGCTCGGAGCTGATTTGGCCTTCCCGCTTGCCATTAGTTGCAAATGAAACTAAATCGGCGGCAAAGGCAAGATCGAGGAAACGCCCATGGCTGATTTGTTCGAAAACCCGATCGGAACCGATGGTTTCGAGTTCGTCGAGTTCACCTCCGCCGAGCCGGAAAAGCTCGCGGCCTATTTCGAGCAGATCGGCTTCACCGCTGTCGGCAAGCACCGCTCCAAGAACGTCGTCCACTACAAGCAGCACGACATCAACTTCATCCTCAACATGGAGCCAAGTGGCCAGCCAGCGGAGTTCCGCCAATCGCATGGCCCCAGCGCCAACGCGATGGCGTTTCGTGTGAAGGACGCCGAGAAGGCGATCGCCGAAGCGGTGAAGCGCGGCGCCAAGCGCGTGCAATCGCCAGTCGGCCCCGGTGAGCTCAATATTCCCGCTATCGAAGGCATTGGCGGCGCCTACATCTATCTGGTCGACCGCTACGGCGCGCAATCGATCTATGATGTCGATTTCGAACCGATCCCTGGCGCCGATTGGGGGAAGAACGAGATCGGCCTCACCTATCTCGATCACCTGACGCACAATGTCTTCCGCGGCAACATGGCCAAGTGGGCCGATTATTACGAGCGCATCTTCAACTTCCGCGAAATCCGTTATTTCGACATCGAAGGCAAAGTCACGGGGCTCTTTTCCAAGGCGATGACCAGCCCCGACGGCTAGATCCGCATTCCGCTCAATGAATCGAAGGGCGAGGAAGGCAAGGTCGATCAGATCGAAGAGTATCTGCAGCGCTATAAGGGCGAGGGCATCCAGCACCTCGCGTTCGGCACGAACAATCTTTACGAGGTTGTCGATCGCCTGCGTGATCGCAAAGTCGAGCTGCAGGATACGATAGAAACCTATTTTGATCTCATCGACAAACGCCTGCCCGGCCACGGCGAGCCGGTCGAAGAGCTCCGCAAGCGCCGTATCCTGATCGACGGCGCGCCGAGCGAAGGCCAGGGCCTCTTGCTGCAAATCTTCGGCAAGGACGCGATCGGGCCGATCTTCTTCGAGTTCATCCAACGCAAAGGCAACGAAGGCTTCGGCGAAGGCAATTTCAAAGCCCTGTTCGAGTCGATCGAACTCGACCAAATCCGCCGCGGCGTGCTGAAGGCCGGCTGAGTATGAGGGAGCTTCGGTCATTCCCTCCCCGTGAGGGGAGGGTGTCGCGAAACGGGTTTCGCGACGGGTGGGGCGATGGCTCCGGAAATTCAGAACTCGGCGCCCTCTCCCCACCCGTCAGCTTCCGCTTCGCGCAAGCTGACACCCTCCCCCGGCGGGGAGGGATGTGGGTCGCCGCACTGCTCGCACTCTTCCTCTCCGCCTGCGCCTCCGCCCCTGAACAACAAACCACGCCCCGTTGGTCCATCGTCGTCCACGGCGGCGCCGGCGTCATCGAGCGCGCGAACCTAATGCCCGAACTCGAAGCCCAATACCGCGCCGCCATGCAGCGCGCGCTGACCACCGGCGGCGGCGTGCTCGAACAAGGCGGCACATCGCTAGACGCCGTCGAAGCCGTCATCCGCGAAATGGAAGACGATCCTTTGTTCAACGCTGGCCGCGGTGCCGTCTTTACAGAGAACGGTCGCAACGAACTCGACGCTTCGATCATGGACGGCCGCACCCGCGCTGCGGGATCTGTCGCAGGTGTTTCGACCATTCGAAATCCCATCACCGCCGCGCGCGCGGTGATGGAGCGTTCGCAGCATGTCATGCTCGTCGGGAGAGGCGCCGAGTTGTTTGCGCGCTCCCAGGGTATCGAAGAGGTGGATGCGGCCTACTTTTTTACCGAGCGTCGTTGGCAACAGCTTGAGCGGCATCTGCTGAACAATGGCTACGATGCTGTTCCAGCGCGCCCGCCAGGAGCGCCGCCTGCGCCAGAAACCTACTACGACGCGACGCCTAACGATCACCGCTTTGGAACAGTCGGCGTCGTCGCCTACGACAGCCAAGGCAACATCGCCGCCGGCACCTCGACTGGCGGCACCACCGCCAAGCGCTGGGGTCGTGTCGGCGATGCGCCGATTATCGGCGCCGGCACCTACGCGCAGAACGGGGTGTGCGGCGTGAGCGCCACGGGCACGGGCGAGTTCTTCATTCGCGTCGGCGTCGCCCGCGATATCTGCGCGCGTATGGAGTTCAATGGCGAGGACGCGCAGGAAGCCGCCGATAACGTGATGGCCGAAGTCGGCGACCTCGCCGGCGATGGCGGCGTCATCGTGCTGGACGGACGCGGCCGCCACGCCTGGGCCATGAACACGTCAGGCATGTATCGCGCGCATCTTGAGCGCGGTGGTGAACCGGTGGTTCATATTTTCGCGGACGAAGAATGAGTCGGCGTTGCCAAGTGAGGGCACAAAATGCCGTTTGCGCCGTTGTAGGGGCGGAAGTTCCAGCCCTCAACGGAGCGCGTCATGTCGACGTTCGTCATTTACGCTATTGGCTATGTGATCCTTCTCGCCGGCCTCATCTACGGCGCGACCCTGCTGGGGATCGCGACGCAGTGGATCGTTGTCGGCACGCTGGTGCTGCTCGGCCTCGGCATCGCGATGGGCGTCGGCAAGACGCGCGCGAAGGACATTCCCACCGATCATCCCTAAGCCGCGCGGGCGCTGCGCCTGCGCTGAAGCAGGAGCGCGCCCGATGGCGATAACCTCTGGCATTCATCACGTCGCCTACCGCTGCAAGGACGCCAAGCAGACGGTCGAATTTTATCGCGACGTGCTAGATATGGACTACACCACGGCCTTCGCCGAGGATCATGTGCCATCCACGGGCGAGTACGATCCCTACATGCACGTTTTCCTCGACGCCGGAAACGGCAACGTGCTCGCCTTCTTCGAACTGCCGAACCAGAAGGACATGGGCCGCGACGAGAACACGCCGCAATGGGTCCAGCACATCGCCTTCAAGGTGAAGAGCGTGGAGGAACTGCTCGCTGCTAAGGCCAAGGCTGAAGCGAAGGGCCTCGACGTGCTCGGTCCCACCGATCACGGTATCTTCAAGTCGATCTATTTCTTCGATCCCAACGGCCACCGCGTCGAACTCGCCGCCGACACGGGCACGCCGGAAGAGCTAGCCGAACTGAAACGCGTCGCGCCGGCCATGCTCGAAGAATGGAGCCGCACCAAGAAGGCCCCGCAACACGCCGCCTGGCTCCACGAAAAAGCCCGCGCC
>JAEYPY010000055.1 GCA_023410295.1 Pseudomonadota bacterium
AAGTCGAGCGGCTGGAATCCGAGCGCACACGTGCGGACGAACGCCGCGCCGATCTCGATGCACAGGCGCAAGCGCTGCATGCGGAAATCGCCGCCGCGCGCGAAGCTCTGTCGCAAGCTGAAAACGCCGCCGCGGACGCGCCGCCGGCGGGAGATGATTCCAAGCTCGCCGAAGCACGCACAGCTGTCGAAGCCGCCCGCGTCTCCGCCGCCGAAGCCAGCGCAACGGCGCAAGGGCTGGTGCGCGAGCGCGCGCAACGTCAGGCGCGCCGCCAAGCCATCGAAACCGAAAGCGCCCAATGGCGTGCGCGCATCGCCGACGCCGAGGAGCGCCTCGCCGCCCTCGCCGCTGAACTCGATGAGATCGAACGCCGTCGCGACGCCGCCAAGGCCGCGCCAGCCGATGCGCGCGCCAAACTCGAAACGCTGATGGATGAAGCGGGCGCGGCCGAACAGCGCCGCGCTGATGCAAGCGACCGCGTCGCGCAAGCGGAAACGGCCGCGCGAACTGCTGCCGAACATGCGCGCGCGCTCGAACAAGCGCATGCCGCCGCGCGGGAAAAGCGGGCCGGGGCGGAAGCGCATGCGGGCGCCGCCGATACGCGTCTTGCCGATATCGTCACGCTCGCGCATGAGCAGACCGGCAAAGCGGCGGAAGAGCTGGCGGCGCTTGCCGGCGGCTTGCTTTCCGGCGCGCTGGGGTCGGCGCCCATCGCCGAGATCGAGCGCCGCTTCGAGCGCCTCAAGGCCGAGCGCGACGCGGCGGGCCCGGTCAATCTCCGCGCCGACGAAGAATATGCTGAGACCCAAGAGCGGATCGCGACGCTGACTGCAGAGAAGGAAGACGTCGCCCAGGCCGTGGCCAAATTGCGCCGCGCCATCACGACGCTCAACAACGAAGGCCGCACCCGGCTGATGCGGGCGTTCGAGCAGGTCGATACGCATTTCGCGCAGCTGTTCGCGACGCTGTTTGAAGGCGGCCAAGCGGCGCTGAAGCTGACCGAGAGCGAAGATCCGCTGGAAGCCGGCTTGGAGATTTTCGCACAGCCGCCGGGCAAGCGTCTCACCAGCCTCAACCTCCTCTCCGGCGGCGAGCAGGCGCTGACGGCGACGGCGCTCATCTTCGCCGTGTTCCTCGCCAACCCGGCGCCGCTCTGCGTGCTGGACGAAGTCGATGCGCCGCTGGACGACGCCAACGTCGATCGCTTCTGCCGGCTGCTAGAAGAAATGAAGCGCCTCACCACCACCCGCTTCATCGTCATCACCCACAACCCGGTGACGATGTCGCGGATGGACCGGCTCTACGGCGTCACCATGCCAGAGCAAGGCATGAGCCAGTTGGTCAGCGTCGACCTCGGCCGCGCCCAAGCGCTGGCGGCGGAATAATACGGAATATAGCCGGCGGGCGCCTCACCGGCCGGTGAGGACGCCGGCGGTCGATATTGCAAATGTCGCAGGCGGCGTTCCTTGACCCCTGAACGGCCCCTGCTAGTTTCCGCGCGCGCGAACAGGGGGGCTCTCGTTGAGTCGCCCCTTTGGGCGCGTGGACCGTTCGATGGCTGACGAAAAACCGCCCGAGGACGCCCTTTCCGACTTGCGCCGGCGCGTCAGCGCTGCGCGTGGCGAAGGGGCCTCGAACGCCCCCCCTCCGCAAAGCCCGGCTTCGCTGGCGCTGCGCTATGGCGGGGAGTTCGGCGCGGCGATTATCGTGGGCGCGTTGCTCGGCTACGGCGTCGACATCTTCCTCCACACGTCTCCGTGGGGCTTGGTTGTCGGGCTGACGCTGGGTTTCGTGGCGGGCGTCGTGAATGTGGTGCGCGTGGCGCAATCCTATTCGCGGAGCAATCCCGTCGGACCCGATACGCCGTCCATACCGGACGACGAAGAGGATTAAGCCGGGCCATGGCCAACGACCCGATTGAGCAGTTCCATATCGAGCCGATCGCGACCTTCGAGATCGCGGGGCTGGATGCGAGCTTCACCAATGCGAGCCTCGCCATGGTGGGCGGAGCTGCGCTCGCGGCATGGTTCTTCAACTGGGCCATGAAGCCGGCGGCCCTGGTGCCGAACCGCGCGCAAGTGGTGGCCGAAGGCGCTTACGGCTTCATTCGCGGCATGCTGCACGATGCAGCCGGCGAAGAAGGCGTGAAGAAGTTCCTGCCCTTCGTGTTCACGCTCTTCCTCTTCATCTTCATGGCCAACATGCTGGGCATGTTCCCCGGCGTCTTTGGCGTGCATCACATCTTCACGCCGACCAGCCAGATCGTCGTCACCGCGGCGCTGGCTTTGATGGTGTTCTTCACGGTCATCATCGTCGGCTTCGCCAAGAACGGGATGAAGTTCTTCAAGCTGTTCGCGCCCTCGGGCGTGCCGGTCTACATCCTACCCTTTGTCATCTTCATCGAGGTGATTTCGTTCTTCTCCCGCCCGCTCTCACACGCGGTTCGTCTGTGGGCCAATATCCTGGCAGGCCACATCCTCTTGAAGGTGTTCGCCGGCTTCGTGCCTGCGCTGATCGCCGCCGGCGGGTTCTTCGGCGTGCTTTCGATCCTGCCGCTGGCGATGACGGTCGGGCTCTACGGCCTCGAATTCCTGGTCGCGTTCCTACAGGCGTATGTGTTCGCGATCCTCACCTGCATCTATCTCAACGACGCGCTTCACCCCGGGCACTAAGGCCCGGCTGAACTCTAACCCAGAGGGGAATTACAATGGACGCAACTGCTGCAGCTTATATCGGTGCGGGTCTGGCCTGCCTCGGCATGCTTGGCGCCGCCATCGGCGTCGGCATCATCTTCGGCAACTTTCTGTCGGGCGCCATGCGCAACCCGTCGGCGGCCCCGGGCCAGTTCGGCAACCTGATCTTCGGCTTCGCCGTGACCGAAGCGCTCGGCATCTTCTCGCTGCTGATCGCCATCCTGCTGCTCTTCGTCGTTCCGAAGTGATCTGACCGAAGCGAGCTGAAAGAACAGGCACGTCATGGCGCATCCAGCCACTCCAGATCCGCAAGGCGCAGTCGAAGGCGTCGACACCGTTCACGGCGTCGGCGAAGCGGCGCACGCCAGCGAAGCGGCGGCGCATGGCGGCGAACACGCGGCGTCGTTCCCGCCATTCGACGCATCGCTTTTTCCGAGCCAGCTGATCTGGTTCGCGATCACCTTCGCAGTGCTCTACTTCATCGTCTCGCGCTTCATCCTGCCGAAGGTCGCTTCGGTGGTGGAGAAGCGCGCGACGACGGTGGCTGGCGACCTTGAGCAAGCGGCGCAGAAAAGCGCCGCGGCCGAGGAAGCACGCGCCGCCATGGAGAAGGCTTCGGCCAAGGCGCGCGCCGATGCGCGGGCTCTGGTCGAAGCGGCGCGGGCGGACGTGACGGCCAAGCTCACGGCTGAACAAGAAGCAGCCGAGCAGCGCCTCACGGCGCGGATCTCAGAAGCGGAAGAGCGCGTCAACGCCGCGCGCCAGAAGGCGCTGGCGGAAGTGCCGGCGATCGCAGAGGCCCTCGCCCGCGACATCGCCGACAAGATCGGGCCCGCCGCCAAGCGCAGCGCGGCGTAAGGGAGAAGCGTGATGGAAATCACCGCGACCGAAATCGCCTTCCTGGCGCTACTGCTGTTCATCGGCCTCCTGGTTTACCTGAAGGTGCCGCAGCAGATCGCCGCGGCGCTGGACTCCCGCTCGCAGGCCATCGCCAAAGAGCTGCACGAGGCGCGCAAACTGCGCGAGGAAGCCGAGAAGCTCTTGGCCGATTACGAAGCCAAGCGCGCAGGCGCTGAAACCGAAGCTAAGGCCATCGTCGATGCGGCCAAGGAACAGGCGGCGATGGTGGCCGAGGAAACCCGCCAGTCGATGATGGCGGCGATGGCGCGGCGCGAAAAGCAGGCCGAGGACCGCATCAAGTCGGCCGAGACCAAGGCCGCCGACGAAGTACGTGCCGCGGCTGCGGAAGCTGCGATCCAAGCGGCCGAACGCATGATCCGCGAACGCATGAACGATCAGGCACAAGCCGGGCTCGTGCGCGAAGGCGTCGGCGAGCTGCAACAACGCAAGTTCGGCTAAGCAAGAAAGCCAGATAAGAATGCGAACGCCGCGCAGCTTTGACAGGCTGCGCGGCGTTCTTTATGTAGCGCGCGTTCTCGGGGAGTAGCCGGCCGCGCGACAGCGGCGCCCGCGTCAACAGACTTGGCCTGGATCGCATCCAGGACATGGCGCGAGCGGCGGATCTTTCGATCCGGATTGGCGAGACCGACGACGCTGCGTTGCGCGGGCCGCGTGATGCGTACGCGTCGTCGTCTCCACACCGGCCCCGGAAGTTTATCCATGCTCGAAGCGTTTGGCGTTTCCACCGGGCTCGTGGCGTTGGCCGAGATCGGCGACAAGACGCAGCTCCTGGCGATCGTGCTCGCTGCACGCTTTCGCGCGCCCGTGCCGATCCTGCTCGGCATCCTCGCCGCCACGCTGCTCAATCACGGCGCCGCCGCCGCGCTTGGCTTCCTTGTCGCTCAATGGTTGACAGGCGATTTCTTCCGCATCGGCGTCGGCGCCGCCTTCATCGCCATGGCCGCATGGGCGCTCATTCCGGACAAAGACGATGAACGGGCCGAGCAGATGAATGCAGGCGGCGTCTTCCTGACGACGCTGGCGGCGTTCTTCCTGGTCGAGATCGGCGACAAGACGCAGATCGCCACCTCCCTGCTCGCGGCGCGCTACCACGACATCCTCACCGTCACCGCCGGCACTACGCTCGGCATGATGCTGGCGAATGTGCCCGCCGTGCTGCTGGGTGCGGCAGTGACGCGCGTCGTGCCGCTTAAGTACGTACGCATCGGCGCAGCGCTGGTATTCGCTGCCATCGGCGCCTGGGTGATCGCAAGCGCTGCGCTGTGACGCCTATTCCGCCGCGTAGCGCGCGCTGGTGTTCTCGCCGCGCTTCCAGCGCAGCTTCGGCTGGCGCGCCGCGCGCGTATCATCGAGACGGCGCAGCGGCGTCAGCTTCGGCGCCTGCTTGAAAAACTCCACCTCGCCCGCCTTCACGCGCTCGGCGAGAGCGATCATGACGTCGGCGAAGCGGTCGAGCTCGCGCTTGGGCTCCGTTTCGGTCGGCTCGATCAGCATCGCGCCGTGCACGACCAGCGGGAAATAGGTCGTGAATGGGTGATAGCCCTCGTCGAGCAAGGCTTTCGCCATGTCGATGGTTTCGACGCCCTTCGGCTTGATCGATGAATCATCGAGCAGCACTTCGTGCATGCAGGGCCCCTCGCCGAACGGCGCGCTGAAGTGCGGCTTGAGGCGCGCCAGCAGATAGTTGGCGTTGAGCACGGCGTCTTCGGCGACTTGCCGCAGACCATCCGAGCCGTGGCTCATCATGTATGCGAGCGCGCGCGTAAACATGCCCATCTGCCCATGGAACGCGCACATGCGGCCGAACGGCTTCTTGCCCGTACCGGCCAATTCTTCCGCGTGCTCGGCAAGCGCGAGCATTTGCGCGCCGGGCTTGGTCGACTTGTCGATGACGATGAGCGGCAGCGGCGCGAAGGGCGCGAGCGCTTCACTGAGCACGGTCGGGCCCGCGCCCGGACCGCCGCCGCCGTGCGGGGTCGAGAAGGTTTTGTGCAGGTTGATGTGCATCGCATCGACGCCGAGATCGCCGGGGCGCACTTTGCCGACGATGGCGTTGTAGTTGGCGCCATCGCAATAGAAGTAGGCGCCAGCTTCGTGGATCGCGTCGGAGATGCGTTTGATCTCCGGCTCGAACAGACCGCACGTGTTCGGGTTGGTGATCATGATGGCGGCGACGTCGGGGCCGAGCTTGGCTTTGACGTCATCGAGATGGACGCGCCCGTCATCGCGCGCGGGGATTTCGTCGACGGTGAAACCGGCGGCGGCGGCGGTGGCAGGATTGGTGCCGTGCGCGGAGGATGGCACCAGCACGCGCTTGCGGTGGCCCTCACCTTTGGCTTCGAGCGCGGCCTTGATCGCCAGCATGCCGGCGAATTCGCCGTGCGCGCCGGCTTTGGGCGAGAGCGCGACGGCCGGCATGCCGGTCAACGTGCAGAGCCAATGCGCGAGCTCTTCCATCAGCGCGAGCGCGCCTTGGATCGTGGACGTCGGCTGCAGCGGGTGCAGATCGGCAAAGCCTTCGAAGCGGGCCGCGCGCTCATTGAGGCGCGGGTTGTGCTTCATTGTGCACGAGCCCAGCGGGAAGAGACCGAGATCGATAGCGTAGTTCTTTTGGCTCAAGCGCACGAAGTGGCGCATCGTTTCCGGCTCGGAGAGACCCGGAAGATCAAGCGGCGCTTTGCGGCCGAGGCCGCCAAGTTTGTTTGGCGTCCCTTTCGGCGCAGGCAGATCGACGCCCGCTCCGGTGGCGTGGCCGGTTTCGAAGATCAACGGCTCAGCTTGCAGAAGGCCGCGATTGCCGGAGGTGGTTTCTGTGATCATTAGCTCAGCACCTCAGCAAGTGCCTTGGTATAGGCGGCGATGTCTTCGTCGGTGTTCATTTCCGTGGCGCAAGTGATGAGCACGTTGTCCATCCCAGCGTGCGGATTGAGACGGCTCATGGCGACGCCGCCGATGACGCCCCTCTCCGCGAGGACATCGACAACTGCCTGCGCCGGCTTCTTCAGCAGCAACGCAATCTCGTTGAAGAAGCGCTTTGTGAGGATTTCGACGCCCTTCACTCTGCCGAGCGCATCGGCGAGCGCGATGGCCTTTTCGTGATTGAGCGCGGCGAGGTGGCGGAGGCCCTTCTCGCCGAGCAGCGTCATGTGAATGGTCCAGGCGAGCTGGCAGAGGCCGGAATTGGTGCAAATGTTGCTCGTCGCCTTTTCGCGGCGGATGTGCTGCTCGCGCGTGGAGAGCGTCAGCACGAAGCCGCGCTTGCCGTCGGCGTCCACGGTCTCCCCCGCAACGCGGCCGGGCATCTGGCGGATGTATTTTTCCTTCACGGCGAAGAGACCGACATAAGGCCCGCCGAAATTCAGCGCATTGCCGATCGATTGGCCTTCGCCGCAGACGATGTCGGCGCCCATGGCGCCTGCGGGCTCGATCAAACCGAAGGAGACGCATTCGGTGAAGGTCGCCACCATTAGCGCGCCGGCGCCGCGTGCCGCTTCGCCGATCTTGGTGAGGTCAGTCACAGTGCCGAACACGTTCGGCGATTGCACGATGACCGCGGCGACATCGGCCGAGAGTTCTTTCGTCACCGCCGCTTCATCATCAATCGCAGCTGGCAGCGCCACAATCTCGAGGCCGAGCGCTTCGCAGGCGGTGCGCGCGGTATCGACATAGTGCGGATGCACGCCGCCGGAGAAGACGATCTTCTTCCGCTTGGTGACGCGCGCGGCCATCATCGCAGCTTCCGCGCACGCGGTGGAGCCGTCGTACATCGAGGCGTTCGCCACCTCCATGTCCAGCAGCATCGCGACCTGGCTCTGGAATTCGTACAGCGCCTGCAGCGTGCCTTGCGCGATTTCCGGCTGGTACGGTGTGTAGGCCGTGAGAAACTCACTGCGCTGGATCAAGTGATCGACGCTTGCCGGCACGTGATGGCGATAAGCGCCGGCGCCGAGGAAGAACGCCGTGCGGCCGGCCGGCGTATTCTTTTCCGCCAAACGCTGCAGATGGCGATGCACCTCCAGCTCGCCCTGCGCCTTCGGCAGATCG
This sequence comes from Pseudomonadota bacterium, assembly GCA_023410295.1. Lineage (GTDB taxonomy): Bacteria > Pseudomonadota > Alphaproteobacteria > Caulobacterales > Aquidulcibacteraceae > Vitreimonas. Next base: position 7,659 of record JAEYPY010000055.1, read on the forward strand.
ACCAGATCTTTCAGCACCTCAGCTTTCGGCACGTCGATGAAGAGGTCATCGACATGCTTGGCGCCAATAACGCCCAGCATCTGCTGGCGATCGACGTCTGTGAGCGGGAGATATCTCATTCAGCCTTGCTCGCTTTGTACTCTGTTGATCTGCGAAATTTTGATGCCGCCGCCGGGATAGCGAACCAAGCGCACCCAGTGCTCTTCGCACCCGGAGTGGGCCCACATCCAACTGCGGATCGGAGGCTCGGTCGGCTCATCCTTCGCATGCGGATCAGACGCCATTTCCTCGCTCAATAACTCGAACCAAGGGCGCTCATCAGACGCTTCGAGAAACCAAAGTTCCCGGAAGTAAGAGGATTGCGGGCCTGTCGCACTGGGAAAATCAAACTCGCCAAACGCCATGGCCGATAGGCTTCCTTCGTTCAGCATTGCGACAGCAGCGAGCCTTGGAACGAGCGCACCCTTTGGTCCCATTGTGTCTATGAGATTGGGATCGAAGGACACTTCGACACCCAACGCGCGCACGATCGCGCACTGATGGTCGAAGCTAACCCACGGCGCGCGCAGCCAAGCGCGCACCGCATCCTCTGCAAGAGTGTCGCGCGCGCCGGCCGCCATGAGCATCAAAGGCCCTTTACGTAGTCGGCGTACGCGGCCTGATCCATCAGTGCGTCGAGCTGGCTCTTGTCGGCCACTTTCAGTTTCACGAACCAGCCGCCGCCTTCCGGCTCGTCATTGATGATCTGCCAGTTCTCGCCAGCGATCTCGCTGTTGGCTTCGACGATCTCGCCGCTCACCGGCGCGTACACGTCCGACGCCGTCTTGGCGCTTTCAACGACGGCCATGTCGTCGCCCTGGTTGAAGCTTTTGCCGACTGGCGGAAGCTCCGCGTAAACAACATCGCCCAATTGTTCGGCGGCGTATTTGGAGATGCCGATGGCGGCGATGTCGCCATTCAGCTCAACCCACTCGTGGTCTTTGGTGTAGCGCTTGGTCATGGGTCTTAGGCTCCCTTCTTCGGGCGGTGATACTTGTGCGGCACGAACGGCAACGGCACGATCGTCGCGCTGCGCGGCACGCCGCGGATCATGAGATCGACAACGTGCCCGGGTTCGGCGTGCGCGGTTTCGACATAGCCCATCGAGATCGGCCCGTTCAGCGTCGGCGAGAAGCCGCCGCTGGTGACGATTCCGATGTTCTTGCCGTCCTTCATGATCTCGACGCCCTCGCGCGCCGGGGCGCGATCGTTCGGGCGAATGCCGACGCGCTTACGCGCCGCGCCCAGCTCGTATTCGCGCAGAATGCGCTTGGCGCCCGGAAAATCACCCGCTTCACGCCGGCGCTTCTGGATGGTCCAAGCGAGATCAGCTTCGATCGGCGACGTTTTCGCATCGAGATCGTGGCCATAGAGGCAGAGCCCGGCTTCAAGGCGCAAGCTGTCGCGTGCGCCGAGCCCGATCGGTTTGACTTCGGCGTGTGCCAGCAGGGCTTCGGCCAGGTCCTTGGCGTTTTCCGCGCGCACTAGGATCTCGTAGCCGTCCTCGCCGGTATAGCCCGAGCGCGTCACCGTGATGCGGCCGAACCGGTCGAAGCGCTTCACGCTCATGAAGCCCATCTCGGCGAGCGCCGGATCGATCACCTCCGCCGCCACGCGATGCGCGCTCGGCCCCTGCAGCGCCAAGAGGCAGCGATCATCGGCGCGCACCAGGTTGGCTTCGCCCTTGGTCGCCGCTTCGATCAGCGCCCAGTCCTGATGCTTACAGCCGGCGTTGACGACGATGTAGAGATCGCCCGCCGCAGCCAGCTCCGCAGGGCGCGCGATCATCAGATCGTCGAGCACGCCGCCCTCTTCGTTCGTGATCATGGTGTAGCGGACTTGGCCGGGCTTCAGGCCTTGAATATCCGCCGGCACGAGACGCTCGATCAGCGAGGCGATCTTCTTGTGCGCTTCGTCGCCTTGCAGCCCGTGCCCCTTGGGCAGCGCGAAGAAGCACGGGCCCATGTGGCTCACGTCGAACAGGCCAGCATGTTCGCGCGTCCAATTGTGCTCGGGGATGAGGCCCTCGAATTGGAGCGGCATGTCATAGCCGGCGAAATCGCCGAACTTGGACGTGTGCGCGCGCCAGAGCGCATCGAGCGGCAGCTTTTTCGGTGATCCGGCTTCAGCCATGTCATTCCCAGGTTTGCGCGGCGCACGCATTCGCATTGCATGCAGCCCCCGCTGTCCCTGGCGCCTGAGAGATTTACTCCTTCGGCGGCCGCGCGCCCCCTAAACGATCTTTGGGGTGCGCGGCTCTATCCAGCGTGTTCATCCCCCCGCGGTCCGGTTCCCTGAGAGTTTCCGGGGCGGTTGCTCCTTCGGGGGCGGCGTTGTTGTGCCGCGCTCTCCCACGGGGTTCGCTTGTCTGGCCGGGCGCTGGCGGCTCTCGCCGGCGACGCCTGTCGGGCTGGGGTTTGGTGCGCCTCGCAGGGAGAGTCAATTGCCGTTTCCGTAGAGACGGCGCCCGGCAACGCATCATTTCGGGCGCGCGCGCTATTCCCAGCCGACCAGCGCCTCGCCGGCCAATATGGCGGCAATCTCAGGGGTGTATTTGGCCTCTGCGGGCCCGTGCAGGTCATAGCCCTTGAGCAACCGCAGCGGCGCGCGCGACCCCTTGCGTGCACGCACCAGCACACGCTTGGCGGGCGCGCCTGCGTTCGGGCGTAGCGGCAACACTTCGACACCGCCGAGACGGCCCTCGAGACTTGTGAGTATCTCCGGCAGCCGCACGGCGCGATGGATCAACGTCAGCGCAGCGCCGCCCTTCAAGCGATCGGCAAGCGCGGCAATCCAGCGATCGATTGGCTCATCTGTAATGTAAGCGTGACGCCGCGCGTCCGACGGCGCGCGCCCCTCGCCATCGGCGTCAAACGGCGGATTGAAAAAAACGCCATCGAACGGCGTTTGATTCGCGCCGCGTCCAAGCACATCACCTGTCACGATTTCCGCAATTGTGGACATCCCGTTCATGGCGAGATTTTCGCGTGCGATGGCCGCCATGTTCGCATCGCGTTCGAGTCCGACAAAGTTTGCGTTCTCAGTGCGTGCTGCAACTGCGATCATAGCTGCGCCGACTCCGCAGCCCGCTTCGAGCAAGCGCATGCCGGGCTTGGCTTCGACGGAAGCGGCAAGTAGCAGCGTATCGACGTTTACACGATAGCCGCGCCTCGGCTGGCGGATGCGAATGCGCCCTCCGAAGAGCGCGTCTTCAGTCAGTTCCAGATCGGCCATAAACCCCGTGCGACCCTTTCGCGCGAGGACCGGAACAAAGCTTGACCGCTCACCCGCCCCTCAGCATCGTTTCGCCATTGCACGTAGGTCAAGCGGAGGCCCCTTTGGGACCGGCGGTCGGAACAGCCAAAACGCTCCCCGGCGGCCCCCATGCGGTCGACCGGCTGGCGGCGCTGCTGGCGGAAGACCTTTCCGCGGTTGACGCGCTCATCCACCAGCACATGGCGAGCCCTGTCGGCGTCATTCCGAACCTCGCGACGCATCTAATCGATTCGGGCGGCAAGCGGATCCGCCCGCTGATCACGCTCGCCGCGGCCCGCCTCCTGGGCGGGGGTGGCGACGGCGCGCGCAAGCTGGCCGCCGCTGTCGAGTTCATCCACTCGGCGACACTGTTACACGACGATGTCGTCGATCTCTCTTCGATGCGGCGCGGCAAGAAATCGGCGAACGTCATCTGGGGCAATTCGGCGAGCGTGCTGGTCGGCGATTTTTTGTTCGCCCGCTCGTTCAACCTGATGGTCGAAACCGGCGACATCATGGTGCTCGACATCCTGGCGCGCGCGGCAAGCGTCATCGCCGAAGGTGAAGTGATGCAGCTCGCCGCGGCCAATGACGCCGAAACGACGCGCGAGCGCTACATGACCATCGTCGGCGCCAAGACGGCGGCGCTCTTCGCCGCGGCCGCGAAAGCGGGCGCTGTTTCTGCCGGGCGCCCGGGCGTGGAGGCGGCGGCGCTCGAAGTCTATGGCCGCGAACTCGGGCTGGCGTTCCAACTGGTTGACGATGCGCTCGATTACGGCGGCCTCGCCACGGCGATGGGCAAGAATGTCGGCGACGACTTCCGCGAAGGTAAAGTCACGCTGCCGGTGGTGATCGCGCGCGATGCGGGCGACGAGACGGAGCGGGCGTTCTGGCGCCGCGTCGTCGGCGGCGAGCGTTCGGACGAAGACTTCCACCGCGCCCTCGCACTGCTGCGCAAGCACAACGCCATCGGCCGAACCATCGAGGCGGCGCGCGAACATGCCCAGTGCGCTAGCCGCGCGCTCGATTCACTTCCGGCAAATGCCTACCGTGAAGCGTTGGCGGATCTGCCTGAATTCGTCGTCGAACGGGCCTACTAGACGCCGGCGATGCCGCGCCGCGCTGCGAAGCGCCGGCCCACCAACGAAACCACAACCGCGGCAAAGGAGAGCGCCGTCAGCGCGATCCAGGGCGCAACGCCAGGGTCGCTGGCAACCAGAAAGCCGACCGCGCCGCAGCCCGCCATCGCCGCCCAGTAGATCAACGCGATCTCAGCGTGGCTCATGCCTGCGTGAATGGCGATCTGGTAGAGATGCTCGGAGTGCCCGTCGAGCAGCGAATGACGCCGCACCGCCCGCCAAGCCAGCGTGATCAACGCGTCAGCCAGCAGCGGAAAAAAGAGCAGCGCCGGCACGACCGGCGACAGACCTGTGCGGTGCACAACCAGAATCGAACACAACGCGGCAAGGCCGCCGGTGAAGAGCGCGCCTGCATCGCCTGCGAAGAGCCGGCCATGCGGAAAATTCCAGATCAGAAAACCCACCAGCGCGCCGGCGAGACAGAACGCTTCGGCCGCGCCGGCGACGCTTCCATTGCCATGTGTGAGCGCAATGACGCCAAGTATCGTGATGCCGATGGCGACCGACCCCATGGCGAGGCCGTTGGCGCCGTCCATGAAGTTCACGCAGTTCACGAGCGTGAATATCCAGAGCGCCGTGCCCAAGAGGCCCAGCCAATACGGCGCAATCCAGATCATGTCGCCGAATTGGAATTGGCGCACGGCATCGAGGCCTGCCGCGCCAACAAGCGCGATAAGGGAGAAGATCGCGAACTTAAGTTTTGCGCTGATCGGATGGGCATCGTCCCAAAACCCGAGCACGAGCAAGGCGAGCGAAACAACGGCGCTCGCACCGAGCAATTGCGCGCCATGAGGCGAAACCTCGGCGGGAAGCGCATCTGAGAAGAGCGCCAGACAAAGCAGCCCGACCGCAAACCCGGAGGCGATGCCAAGGCCGCCACTGGTGGGCGTGGGCGCTTTATGCGCGTGGCGCGCGGCGACGGGCGTGTCGAGCGGCCCCGCGGCGAGCAGGATGCGGCACACGATGATGCTGACGATCGCCGCGATCGCTGCTCCGCCCATCAAGTCCAGGATCACGCGCCACCTCGCCGCTTCGGCTAGTGCCCGACACGCAACGGGTCAAGCGCCCGCAAGCGTCGCCTCGGCCACCCACCAATCAGGCCGCTCGCGCTGAATGTCCTCTGCCAACGCCGCCGCGTCATCCAGCGAACGGGTGATGGCGAACATGGTGGCGCCGCTGCCGGAAAGGCCTGCCGCCAGCGCCCGCGGCTCATGGCGCAAGCGTTCGGAGAGTTCGCCCAGCTCCGGCATCAACGCCTGCGCAGGGGCCTCGAGGTCGTTGCCTATATCCTCGATCAGGGCAGCCAAGGCGGCCGTGTCCGTCAGCCGAGGCGCAGGGCGCACAACGAAGGCGCCACCAAGCTTCATGTCGTCGAAGCGGCGATAGACGCTGGGCGTCGCCAGCGCCTTTAGCGGATTGACCAGCACCGCGCTGAGCGCCGGCGCGTTGAGCGGCGTCCAGCTTTCGCCAGCGCCCGTCATGTAAGCCGGCGTGCTCGCGAGGCAGACAGGCACATCGGCGCCGAGCGTGCGTGCGATCTGTTGCAGCCGCTCGGCCGGCAGCGTGAGCGCCCAGAGTTCGTTCAATGCACGCAGCGCCGCCGCCGCATCGGCCGAGCCGCCGCCGATGCCGGAGGCGACGGGAACGTTCTTCTCCAACGTAAGCGCAGCGCCCGGCGCGGCAAGGCCCGCCTCCGTCGCCAACGCCCGCGCGGCGCGCAGCACGAGGTTGGACTCATCC
>JAEYPY010000138.1 GCA_023410295.1 Pseudomonadota bacterium
GGTCGTCGGTGATGCTGCGCACCGGGAGCTATCACGGCCGGCCGATGCCGATGCATGCGCGCCTGCCTGTGTCGGGCGCGCATTTCGATCGCTGGCTGGCGCTGTTCGAAGCCACCGCCCGCCGCGAATGCGGCGACGCCGCGCCGCTCTTCATCGAGCGCGCGCACATGATCGCGCAGAGCCTCGAACTCGGCATCGCCGGCGCGCGCGGGCTTATCCTCAACGTCGGCGAGCGTCTGCCGGTCCCGTGAGCCGGGCCCTGCGCAGCGCCTCTTCCGCCGCGGCGGCGTCGCTTCTAGAAGAAGCTCCTAACGGAGGCGGGCATGACCCTTTCGCGCAGAGTGTTCATCGTGTCGGGGGCCATCGCTGCTGCAGGCGCCCGCGTTGCTTCGGCCACGACGCCCGTCGCTGGCGACATGAGCCTCGGCCCCCGCGACGCGCGTGTGCATCTCATCGAGTACGCCTCGCTCACCTGCGGGGGCTGTGCGGCGTTTCACGCGCACGTCTTTCCGCGCCTCAAATCGAGCTATATCGACACCGGCCGCATCGGCTTTACCTTCCGCGAATATCCGACACCCCCCGCGCCCGTGGCTTTCGCCATGTTCCAGCTGGCGCGGGCAGGGCAGGCGGACGCGGCGACCTATTTCGACCGTGTCGCCATCCTGTTTACCCGCCAACCCCAGATCCTGGGCCCAGGCACCGCAGCCGCCGCACGCGACGTCATGATCGCCATTGGCGCCGAGTGGGGCCTCAGCGCCGAGCAGGTGTTGAACACGATCCAGGATCCAGCCGGGGCGGCGCGGGTGCAGGCGACCGTGACGGACGGTCGGGACCGCTACGGGGTTACCCGGACGCCCTCGCTCATCCTCAATGAAGGCCTGCTGACCGGCCCGCCGACCTACGAAGCCCTCGCCGCCGAGCTGGACCGAGCCCTGGCGACCTGAGTCTGGCGGCTGAAACGGCGGAAAACGTCCCGCTCGCGCATTGACGGGCGCGCGGGCTTTCCTTTATATCCCCGCTCCCCGCCCGGGCGAGCTTCGTCCGGGCGCACTGATTTTTGGCGGTTGAGATGTTCGCGGTAATCAAGACAGGCGGTAAGCAATACCGGGTGGCCAAGGACGACGTGATTGTCGTCGAAAAGCTCGCCGGCGAGCCGGGCGCCAAGGTCACCTTCGACCAGGTCCTGATGACCGGCGACGGCGATAAGGTGAAGGTCGGCAAGGATATCGGCGGCGTCACCGTGACCGGCGAGCTGGTCGCGACTAAAAAGGGCGACAAGGTCACCGTCTTTAAGAAGCGCCGCCGCAACACCTATCGCCGCAAGCTCGGTCACCGTCAGACCGAAAGCCACATCAAGATCACCGCCATCGGCGGCAAGTAAGGACTAGGGCGTCATGGCTCACAAAAAAGCTGGTGGTAGCTCTCGCAACGGTCGCGACTCGCCGGGTCAGCGCCTGGGCGTGAAGCGCTTTGGCGGCCAGACCGTCAATGGCGGCGAGATTCTCGTGCGCCAACGCGGCACCAAATTCCATCCGGGCTCCAACGTCGGCCTCGGCCGCGATCACACCCTTTTCGCGCTCTGCAACGGTCAGGTTGCGTTTGCCACCAAACGCGATGGCCGAACCTACGTGTCGATTATGCCGGCACAGGTAGCAGCCGAATAGGGCGAGACCGGAAGCAACTTCCCCGGATCGCCTTCACAAGAAGGGCGATCCGGATCCCGAAATAGCGTGGGGCGCCCGGATCAAGGCGCCCCATTTTCTTTGCCCCGCGCGAAACCAGAGCCAAGGAGGCTCGTTATGCGCGACGTGATCGAGATACAGACAAAACGGTTGAAGCTGCGCGGCGTGCGCATGAGCGATGCATCGCGCATTGCTCAACTTTGCGGCGACCCGAGCGTGGCAACCATGATCGCACGCGCGCCGCTTCCGTATCTCGAAGTCGCCGCCGAAGGCTTCATCATGACTCTCAACGCACGCAAGCCGCTGGGCGAGGACTTCGTATTCGCCGCGGAGCTGCCGGGCGAGGGTTTGGTCGGCATGATCGGCGCCAACAAGGCGGGCGCCGATACGTTCGAGGTCGGCTACTGGTTCGGCCGTCCGTATTGGGGGCAGGGCTTAGCCTCGGAAGCGTTGCACGGCTTCCTCAGCGAAGCGCGCAAGCTCGGCCATTTGCTGGCCGGGCACTTCGTCGACAATCCGGCGTCGGGCCGCGTGCTGCAGAAGGGCGGCTTTGCCTATACAGGCGAAACCGGCAGCCTGTTCTCGATGGCTCGCGGCGCCAGCGCGCCGGTCAAACGGATGCGTTACCAACCGGCCGCGGCGCGCGCGCCCTTGGCCGCCTAAATCAAAACGCTCCGGCCGCCATGCGGTGGCCGGAGCGTGCTTTGCGTCAAGCGTAATGGCGAAAGAGCCCGGCGCACCCTACATTGGCCAACGTTCAGGAGCACATCATGGGTTTGCGCGTAGCCGTCGTCGGCGCCACCGGAAACGTTGGCCGGGAAATTCTCGCCATTCTGGAAGAACGTCTCTTCCCGGCGGACGAAGTGATCGCGCTTGCCTCGCGCCGCTCACTCGGCGTCGAGGTCAGCTACGGCGGCAAGACGCTGAAGTGCAAAGACCTGGAGACTTTCGATTTCACCGGAATCGATCTCGTGCTGATGAGCGCCGGCGGCGCCGTCTCCAAGGAATGGTCGCCGAAGATCGGCGCGACCGGGGCGGTGGTGATTGATAATTCCAGCGCCTGGCGCATGGACCCGCGCGTGCCGTTGGTCGTGCCGGAAGTGAATCCGGACGCGGTGCACGGCTATGACAAGCTCAACATCATCGCCAATCCAAACTGCTCGACGGCCCAGCTCGTCGTCGCACTAAAGCCACTGCATGACCGCGCCAAGATCAAGCGCGTCGTCGTGGCGACCTATCAATCCGTCTCCGGCGCCGGCAAGGACGCCATGGACGAGCTTTGGACGCAGACCAAGAAGCTCTACGTCGCCGACGAGATCGTCAAAGAACACTTCACCAAGCAGATCGCCTTCAACGTCATCCCGCACATCGATGTGTTCATGGAGGACGGTTACACGAAGGAAGAGTGGAAGATGATGGTGGAGACCAAGAAGATCTTGGATCCCAGCATCAAGCTCACCGCCACGTGCGTGCGCGTGCCGGTGTTCGTCGGCCATTCTGAAGCCGTGAACATCGAGTTCGAGAATCCGATCACCGCCGAAGAAGCGCAGGAGATCCTTCGCGAAGCGCCGGGCGTGATGCTGGTCGATCGCCGCGAAGACGAAGGCTACATCACCCCGATCGAGGCGGTCGGCGAATTCGCCACGTTCGTCTCGCGCGTGCGCGAGGATGCGACCGTCGAAAACGGCCTCTCGCTCTGGTGCGTCAGCGACAACCTCCGCAAAGGCGCCGCCTTGAACGCCGTGCAGATCGCCGAACTCATGCTCAACAAGGGCCTCTTCAAGCGCCTGCGCGCGGCGTGAGCACGGCGCTCGCCATGGCGTCACGCTGAGCCAGTCGAAGCGCGACGCCCTGCACGTAACGCGCCGGCGCTTCCGCGCGCCTCATCGCCGAGATGTGAACTAAGCTGACATCTGCTGTTACAAAATGTGTTCCGCCCGCCATCGCGATGCGATCCGCTAACGCCTATCTACGCCGCCGGGGGGACACATGCCTGCCATCACCATCGAACAGCCGTCGGAAGCGGACATCGACATCATCCACGCCATGCTCCGCGAGAGCTATTGGTCGCCGGGCATTCCACGCGAGACGGTGGCGCGCGCCTGCGCCAACTCGATATGCACGATTGCGCGTGATAGCGCCGGCAAGTTGATCGGCTTTGCCCGCCTCGTCACCGATAGAGCGACCTTCGCCTGGCTCTGCGACGTCATCGTTCTGCCCGGCAAGCAGGGCAGAGGCCTCGGCCGCGCGTTGGTCGGCGCCTTCCAGCAGCACCCGGAGCTGCAAGGTCTTCGCCGCTGGTTGCTCGCGACCAAGGACGCGCACGGCGTTTACACACCACTCGGCTTTGCCCCGCTCGATGCGCCCGAGCGTTTCATGCACATCCGCAACCCGCACCCTTACGGACACACCACGTCATGAGCGAAGCCGCGCCCATCACCGAAAGTGCTTCGGAAGCCGAGCGCCGCGCCGGCTTTTTGTCCGCCGCGGGCGCCTACGTCATCTGGGGTTTTCTGCCGCTCTATCTGAAGCTCCTGTCTGAGATCGACGTGCGCGAAGTGCTGGCGCAGCGGATCCTCTGGGCCGCGCCGGCTGCGTTCATCGCCGTATTTCTGATGAGCGGCTGGCGCCCAGGCTGGCGCGAGATCGGCACGGCGTTGAAGCCGCGCATGATCGGCACGCTGGTGCTCTCGGCGTGCTTCATCTTCGTCAATTGGGGCATTTATGTTTATGTCGTCCTCAATGAGCGGGTGATCGAAGCGTCGTTGGCGTATTTCCTGGCGCCGCTGGTCAGCGTCGCGATCGGCGTCCTTTTTTATCGCGAGCGCATCAGCCGCCCGCAGATCATCGCGCTGGCGCTCGCCTTCGTCGGCATCATCGTGCAAGGCATCGCCCTCGGCGCCCCGCCCTGGATGGCGCTCGCGCTCTGCGCCACGTGGTCGGTCTACGCCGTCATCCGCAAGCGCGCGCCGGTGCCGGCCGCGGTTGGCTTGCTGATCGAGAGCCTCGCGCTCATGCCGCTGGTGGCCTGGCTGCTCTGGGCGACGGCGAGCGATGGCGCGCTTGGTTTCACCAGCGATTGGCCAACCGCGATCCTGCTGGTTCTCGCCGGGCCGCTCACCGCTATCCCGTTGATGGCCTTCGCATTTGGTGCGCGGCGCATCAGCTTCACGACGCTGGGCCTGCTGCAATTTCTCGCACCGACGCTGCAATTCTCCACCGGACTCGCCTTCGGTGAACCGTTCACGCCGCTGCGTGCGGCAAGCTTCGTGCTGATCTGGATCGGGCTCGCGTTCTTCTCTTGGGATACTCTCCGGCGCGCGCGCGGCGCAGCGCAACCAGCAGAATGAGCCACGCCGCTGTCGGCGCAATCGGCAGCGGCATGATGTAGCCCAGCGCCAGCGAAAGCCCCGCGCACCAGGTCAGTACGAAGCCAACCAGCTCAAACCGGCTGCGCGGAGGGCCCAACAAAGCAACACCAACTGCGAGCAACGTGTAGTCGTAGAAAAAGAGGTAAGGAGAGATCAGCAGCGTCGCCGCGCAAAGCGCCGCACCCGATGTAATCCGTTCGTGCCGAACAAACACAACTGCCGCCATGAACACCGCGCCCACGGCGCTCGCCGCATGCACCGCCATCGCCAGCGCGCGCGGCAGGCCGAGACCTAGGAGATTGCCGTAGAGGCTCGCATACGCAGGCGTCGAAATGCGTTGTCCATCGATCAGCGCGTAGGAATCGGTGAGGTTGGCGATGAAGCGGGTGTAGGAGTCAAAGCCGAACACAAGGCCCGCGAGCACCGCAAAAGCCAGCGTACTCGCCGCCGCCGCCGCAAACGCACGCCAGCGTCCGGAGAACGCAAGGAGCAGAGGCCAAAGGAGCGCAAGATGCGGCTTGATCGCCAATACGCCAATTAGCGCGCCCGCACGCAACGGCCGCCGGTCGAGCCATACGAGCGCGAGTCCGGTAACGCCGGCGACCAGTAGCCCCGTTTGCACCGTGCCGATATGATAGAGCGCCGCCGGCAGCGTCAGCGCGAAAATAAGCTCACGCCGATGTGGCAAGAGCTTCATCGCCGCAAACACGTATACCGCCCCGCTCAGCGCCAAGAACGCCAGCGCCGCGGCCGGGTAGGGCAGCAACGCGAACACCGTGGCGATGAGCAGAAACGTCGGCGGCGAATTCCACGGCGCGAGGAACGCAACGCCCGGCACCGCCTGTTGATGATATCGCGCGATCAGTTCGTGATTGTGAATCTGCGTAGCCAAACCTTCCAGCGCCGCGCGGCCCGCGCTCCAGAAGGCGATAAAATCGCCGAATACCGGCTGCCCGCTCGCCAGGAGCAGCTTGTGCCCGGTGATGATGAGAAAGCCGAGCGTGCCCAAGAGCACGATGGCGACGGCGATCGCGGCGAACTCATAGACGCGCGGCGTCATAGGCAGTCGTAAAGCGCTTCGATCAGCCGGAGGGCGCGTGGGTCGGCCATGATGTGATGTGATTGCTTGTTCATGACGTAGCCAGCGGAAACACCCGTGACGGGATCGCCGAGCCCGCACGATCCGCCCGCGCCAGAATGGCCAAAGGCTTCCAGGTTCGGGCCGTAATAGCGATTGGAGTTTCCCATGACGCCAGTGCGCCAATCGATGTCGAACGGCAGCACCAGGTCGGCCCCTTTCCAGCGGCGTTTTGTCAGCGCGTCATACGCTTCTTGCGAGAGCACGCGGCTCGCGCCGATGAGCCCGCCGGTGGCGTAAATCTCATAAAGCCGCGCTAGCGCGAGCGCGGTGCCGTGGCCGTTGGCGGAGGGAATTTCGACTTTGCGCCACGTCGTTGCGTTGCGCTTGGCGGCTGCCCAGGGTGTGAAGAAGGCCGCGCGCCGTGGTGGTGTGATTTCGCCGAAGTCGCCCGGTTGCGAGGGCTTCTTGATCTGCGCCACGCGAGCGTGTTCATGCTCCGGCGTGCCGATGAAAAAGTCGATGCCGAGCGGTTCGCAAATATCTTCGCGTAGGATCGTTCCGAGCGATCGTCCCGCCGCGCGCTGTGCGATTTCGCCGACGATGTAGCCCCAGGTCAGCGGGTGATAACCACTTGCGCTCCCCGGCGGCCAGAGCGGCGCGAGCTTAGCGATCGCGGCGGCGGCGGCCGGCGGATTGAGCCAGAGATCCGGATCGATGCGCTCGAGAAAACCCGGCACGCCGGCCTGATGCGCCAGCGTCTGCGCAATGGTGACGCGATCTTTGCCTTCGGCCCCGAATTCCGGCCAGAGCGTCGAGACAGGCGCCTCGTAATCAATCAAGCCGCGATCTTGGAGCAGTGCCATGACGATCGCGCTGACGCCCTTTGTCGAAGAGAAAACCGGCACGATCGTATCGTGCGCCCATGGTTGCGTTTGGCCGCGATCTACAAACCCGCCCCAGATCTCTACTACAATCTCGCCGTCGCGCACCGCGGCGAAGCTGGCGCCAAGTTCCTCATCGAGCTGCGCGTCGAACACCTCGCGTACGCGTTCGAAACCGGGCGCGATGAAACCGTCCGCCATCAGGCGATCTCCAGGTGCCGCGCGCGTGGCCATGTCACCGGTTCGGCCAGAACGTCCTGCGCCGCCGGCAGTTCCAGATCTTCGCTCTCCGCCGCCAGCGAACGCACGATCACGTCGTAAACACCCCCGGTCGCGCCTTCGAGCGCAATGGCCGGCGCATCACCGCGAATGCGGCGCGCGACGAAGAGACCGGTCAAGAGGTCGCCCGCGCCCTTCGGCGCGCGTGGCAGCCGCGCGGTTTCGCAAAACCATTCGCTGCGCGGCGCCGAATAGAGGTTGCCCATGCCAAGCGCCGTGCGAATTGACGAAACCAGCACCACCTTGCCCAGCCGCCGCGCCGCGTCGCGCGCTTCGTTGAGCCCTTCGATCGTCTTGCCCGCCAGCAAGCCAAGCTCAAACAGGTTCGGCAACAGCCAGTCCGCATGCGGCGCAAGGCTGCTGACTACAGCAGCGCGCATATCGTCGCTAACGAAGAGCTTGCCGTCATCGCCCAGCACGGGATCGCAGGCGAAGATCGCGTCCTTGTTCGCCGCCTTCACTCGCTCGACGAAATCGAGGATCACCGTCACTTGTTCTGGGAGGCCAAGATAACCGGTCAGCACCGCGTCGATCTCCGGCAGAATCCCGTCCGCGGCCAGCGCCTCGAGGAGCGCCGCCAGCGTCGCCGCCGGGATTGGCCCGCCGCCCGGCGTTCCATGGTCGGGCCGTCTGCCCAATAGCGTCGTCGGCGCCTGCAGCGCACGTACGCCAAGCCGTTCCATCGCGAATGCCGCAACGGAATTGCCGACGCGCGCACCAACCACTTGGCTTTGGATCGACAGGATAGTCTTCACGCGGCTAAGAACCTTCGCCTTCGAGGGAGCTCTTCATGACGGCACGTCCGCGCCGGTCCTGTCTTTATATGCCAGGGGCCAACGCAAAGGCACTGGAGAAAGCGAAGACGCTTGTCGCCGATGTGCTGCTGCTCGACCTGGAAGATTCCGTCGCGCCCGAAGCCAAGGAAGCCGCGCGCGATCAGGTCGCGGCCATGGTTAAGGCTGGCGGCTATGGGCGGCGCGAAGTCATCATCCGCGTCAACGCGCTTTCGACGCCCTGGGGCAGGGACGATATCGCCGCCGCCGGCGCAGCCCGGCCCGATGGCGTCCTCGCGCCGAAGGTCGAGAGCGCCGCGCAAGTGCAGGAACTCGACGCCGCCATGACCGCGGCCGGTTTCGGCGCCGAGGCCACGCTTTGGATCATGATCGAAACGCCGCGCGCGATCTTCAATCTACAAGAGATCGGCGCCGCCGCGAACGGCACACGGCTGTCGGCGTTCGTGCTCGGTCTCAACGATCTGGCCAAGGAAACCCGCGCCCGCCAAACCCCGGGCCGCGCGCCGTTCCACGCCGCTCTAT
>JAEYPY010000140.1 GCA_023410295.1 Pseudomonadota bacterium
GCATTGGACCGCGGTGCTGGTGCTCATCACCATGCTCGCCATCGGCTTCCGCGCCGAAGCGCTCGGCGAAGCCGGCGACCGCGACGGCCGCGCCGTCGCCATGTTCTGGCACATCTCACTCGGCGCCACCTTCGCCCTCATCTTGCTCGCGCGCGTTTTTTCCAGCTGGCTGCAGAAAAAGCCCACGCCGATCGAACAGCCGCACCAACTGCAATGGCTCGCCAGCGCCACACATCAATTGCTGCTGATCGCGATCCTGATCCAGGTGATTTCCGGCCCGCTCGCGATCTGGTCGGGCGGCCGCGCCATCAACGTCTTCGATGTTATCTCGCTGCCCAGCCCCTTCGCCGAGCGCAATGAAGGCGTTCACGAACTCGCCGAAGTGCTGCACGCCATCGGCCGTTGGGCCATCATCATCCTCGGCACGCTGCACATCGCCGCCGTGATCAAGCACTCGATCGACAAGAAGCCGGTGATCCAGCGCATGCTCGCGCCGCCGAACGGCTAGCGCGCCAATCCCACCGCGTGGAGCGCGCAGCCGTTTTCGTGCAGCCATTGCCGGCCACGTTCGAATTCCGGCATGCATTTCTTCACGTGCGCCCAGAAGCGCCGTGAATGGTTCATCTCACGCAGGTGCGCGACTTCGTGCGCGGCGAGATAATCCAGCACGAAGGGCGGCGCGAGAATGAGCCGCCACGAGAACGACAAGACCCCGTCCACCGAGCACGAGCCCCAGCGCGAGCGCAGCTCCTTCACTTGGATGCGTACCGGCTTCACGCCCAGCGCCACCGCGTGCGTGGCGACGCGGTCGATCAGCTCTTCGCGCGCCTGATCCTTGAAGAAGCGCAACAGCCGCGATTCAAACAGCGCCGCGTCCGGCGCCGGCACGACGATGCGCGGAATGAGATCGTCCTCGATCCGGGCCGGCGACCGCCCGCGCTCCCACACCAGCTCGTGCTCGACGCCGCGGAACGTCACGAACGATCCCGGCGCCAGCGTCACGCTTTTCGGCAGCCGCGACAGCTCATGCACGATCCAGCCCGCGCGTTCGGCCGCGAACTGCGCCGCATGCTTCAGGTGCCGCTTGGAGGGCGCCGTCGCGATCGCCTCACGCCGCGTCGGATCGATACGCACTGACACATGCCGCGCGCGCGGATTGACGATCAGCTTGACCGGCACGCGCCGGCCGTCGATCGTTTCGATCTCGGTCTGACTGGGCTCGACCTTCGGTCGCGAATCGAAGCGCATACGCAAGAATCTCATGGCGCGTATGAATGCCTCAAGACTATGACGCCGATAGAACTGCCCACGGAGGTGGAAGAGATGACGCGCTACACCGGATCTTGCCATTGCGGCGCCATTCGTTTCGAGATCGATACCGAAATAACCGAACTCACGATGTGCGATTGCTCGCTCTGTAGCAAGAAGAATGCGCTTATGTGTTCGGCGCACGAGAACGACTTCAAGCTCGTCGCCGGCGAAGACAAGCTCTCGCTCTACACCTGGAATAGCGGCGTCGCGCGCCACTTCTTCTGCAGCGTCTGCGGGATCTATCCCTTCCACAAGAAGCGCTCGATGCCCGACCATTATGGCATCAACGTCCGCTGCCTCGACAATTTCGACATAGCGAGCGTCCCGCTTCGCCAAGCGGAAGGGAAGTCGATGAGCTTGGTGAAACCCGCGGGGACTTAGACTCAACACCCATTCCCAGCTCGAGAGCCCGCGAATGGGCGGTGGAGCTACTCGCTCACCACCTTCAGCTTCGGCTTGCTCGCGCGCGACTTCACGCTCTGAAAGCTGCGCATGAAATCGCGCACGCGCGGATAAATCTCGGTGCGGAAGCGCCGGCCTGAGAAAACGCCGTAATGGCCAACGCCCGGCTGGATGTAGTCGCGCCGCATCTGCTCTGGAATGTTGGCGCAGACATCGTGCGCGGCCTGGGTTTGGCCGATGCCGGAAATATCGTCGTTCTCGCCTTCGACCGTCAGCAGCGCCGTCCTAGTGATCGCGCTGGGCTTCACCAGACGCCCGCGATGCTCCAACGTGCCATTGGCGAGCGAGTATTTCTGGAACACCTCGATCAGCGTCTGGATGTAGAACTCTTCGGTGAGATCCATCACCGCGAGATATTCATCGTAGAAGTCGCGGTGCTTCTCGGTGGAATCGCCGTCGCCCTTCACCAGGTTCTGGAAATACGAATAGTGCGCATCAACGTGGCGCGACAAATTCATGCCCATGAACGAGGCAAGTTGCAGAAAGCCCGGATAGACGCGCCGGAACGCGCCCGGATAAAGGGCGGGCACCGAATGGATCATGTTCTGCTTGAACCATTCGATATCGCGCGTTTCCGCCAGCTTGTTCGGCGCCGTCGGCGAAAGCCGGGCATCGATCGGCGAGCCCATGATCGTCATCGTCGCCGGCGTGCACGGATCATCCTCTTCCGCCATGAGCGCGACAGCGGCGAGCACCAGCGGTCCCGGCTGACACACGGCGACGACATGCGTCTCCGGCCCCAGCGCGCGCAGCATCGCTATCACGTGATCGATGTAGTCGTTGAGATCGAAACGCCCGGCCAGCACCGGCACCATGCGCGCGTCGGCCCAATCGGTGACGTAGACTTCGTGCTCCGGCAGGAATGCGCTCACGGTGTCGCGCAGCAGCGTCGCGTAGTGGCCCGACATCGGCGCCACCAGCAGCACGGTCGGATCGGTCCGTTCGCCGCGCGCTTCCACGAGCTTGGCTTCATCGCGCGCAAAATGGATCATCGAGCACCAGGGCGATGACCACGCCGTCTCGATGCGCACTGGAACTTCGACATCGTTCACCAGTGTCGTCGGCAAATTCCAGTCCGGCTTGCGATAGCGCCGGGTCATGCTCTCGAAGAGATCGGAGGCCGCCGCCGCGGTTCGCGCAATCTCCGTGTCGGCGACCGGATTGAGCGGTGAGCGCAGCATCGAGGACTGCATCAGCGCCGCCATGCGCAGCGGCGCAACCGAGAGGTGGCCGAGTTCGTAAAGCGAATAGAGCAATCCAGGGCCTTTCGTGCTGCGGTGCAGCGATCCGACTCATGGATCGTGCCCACACCCCCATTTCCAACAAGCTAAAACGCCTGGTAGCCGCATCCGCTGCGCTGCGGCGCCCAGACGGGCGACCTAACGCAGACGTCCTAGCGGCGCGTCAGGTTCCCCGCCCTCTGCGCCTGGTTCGAATGTAAGATTAGCTACTGTTAACGCCAAGCGCCCAGCGCAGAGCCTTGTAATCGCTCAGGCTTCCGGCTGATCCAGACCAGCGGCGATGCACGCGGCCATCTGAGCCGGGGTGGCGCGGATGGTGTTCACAATCGCGCGTGTACGCCATTGGCCGTCGAGCACATAAAGGAAGGACGAGTGATCGACATTGTAGGATCCGTCCGTCGCGCCGGCGATTTCGGCACGCTGGCTATAGACGCGGAACGCCGCCTTAGCCGCATCCACCTGCGCCTGCGAGCCCGTCAGCCCAATCAGGCCGGACGGGAACCCACTGGTCGCCGTATAGGCCGCCATGACTTCCGGGGTGTCACGCTCAGGATCGAGGCTCACGAGCACCGGCTGCACGTCGTACCCGCCCGGCTGCGCCAGCGCGTCTGCCAGCGTGTACATCGTTGTTGGGCAGATATCCGGGCAATGCGTGAAGCCAAAATAGAGCACTGCCGGCTCGCCCGCGAAGTCCGCTTGTGTCACCGTCGCGCCGTTGGAATCCACCAGCTCAATCGGCCCGCCCACCGCGTCCGCGCCTTCGAGAATGCAATTCTCGATAACTGGCGCGCCAGCGCTCTTGGGGCCGCCAATTTGTCCGACCAGCAAGATCGCCGCGACGGCCGCGAGCCCTGCTGCGGCCAGCGCCGGCACGACAGCGCCAGTCAAATTGCGACGCGGGGTTTCCACGGGCTCGTTCATCGCCGAAAGAAAGCCGCCGCTACGCCCATCCGGCAACGCGGCGCGAGCGCACAGGTGCGCTTTGCCGCAGGGTTGCGAGCGGCTACGCGGAGGGCGAAGAGCAGCGTGTAATGAAGCTTTCAAGAACCACGCTCTGGAGTTCGCTCGCGCTCATTGCCGCAGTGGTGCTTGCGGTGATCGCGTTTCCGCGTGGCGTTGCGCGTGAACCGCCAGCGTGTGCACCGCGCGATTTCGAAGGCTCGCGCTTCATCGTCTGCACCTACAACGCCGATGCCGACGAATTGCGCCTCATCTCGCGCGATGTACGTGGCCGCTACGTTCGCAGCTTCGCCGCGCTCGCCGCGCATCTTGGCGGCGATGTGCGCCGTCTGCGCTTTGCCATGAACGCAGGGATGTACAACGACGCCGGTGCGCCGATCGGTCTCTTCATCACCGAGAGTGCGGAGGAGGAGAACTTGAGCCGCACCGACGGTCCCGGCAACTTTCACATGAAGCCCAACGGCGTCTTCTGGCAAAGCGAAGACGGCGCCGTACACGTCGATACAACAGATGCTTTCGCGCGTGAACCTCCCGCCGCGCGCTGGGCTACACAGTCAGGCCCGTTGCTCGTCATTAACGGCGGCCTTCATCCGCGCTTCCAGCATGACGGCCCATCGCGCTATCTCCGCAATGGCGTTGGCGTGCGCGATGAACGCACCGCCTATTTCGTCATCAGCAGCGGCGTCGTCTCGTTCGGCCGCTTCGCCCGCTTCTTTCGCGATGAACTCGATTGCGCCAACGCGCTCTTCCTCGACGGCTCCGTCTCCAGCCTCTGGTCCCCTGAACTCGACCGCCGCGACGAAACCAGCGACCTCGGCCCGATGGTCGTCGTG
>JAEYPY010000133.1 GCA_023410295.1 Pseudomonadota bacterium
GAGACAAGCCGCTTCACCAGCGGCGACAAGCGCTGTTCCCGCGAAGCGTCCGAGGACCGCCGGCTTCCAGCCGGCGCTTCGCGTGCAGCGGCGTGAGTGTTTGTAGGCAAAGCATGGCCGGCGGGGAGCCGGCGGTCCGATGGAGCGGTAGTGGCGCCCAGCGCTAACTTCCCCAACAACGCCCCCGGCGCCGCTTCATCGCCCTCGTTCAACGCAATCGCCATCAGCACGCCATCCGCCGGCGCCGGCACCTCCACCGCGACCTTGTCGGTTTCCAGCTCCACGATCGGCTCATCGCGCATCACCGCGTCGCCGACCTTCTTGAGCCACGCGCGCACGACCGACTTTGTGCCTTCCTGCTCAACAGGCACGATGATGTCCGCAGTCTCTGCCATCAGAAACGCACCAGCTCTTGCAGCTTCGCGGTGATACGCGCGACCGATGGCAGCGCCCATTCCATCAGCTCAGGATGATGCGGCGAGGGGATATCCGGCATCGTCATCCGCGCCACTGGCGCATCAAGATCGAGAAACGTCTGATCCGCGACCACCGCGGCGATCTCCGCGCCGAAGCCGCCAGTGCCGATATCTTCGTGCACGATGAAGCAACGGTGCGTGCGCTTGACGCTTTCCAGAACGGCCGCCGAATCCCACGGCGCCAGAGTACGCAGATCGATGATGTCGGCGCTGACGCCGCTCTTATCCGCCGCCGCCTCGCAGCGCTCCACCATCGCGCCCCATGTCACGACTGTGATGTCGTGTCCCTCGCGCACGCGCTTGGCGACGCCAAACGGGAGCGCGAAATCGTCGCCCGGATAAGGCCGCCGCGCGCTAGCGGCATCCAGCATGTTGCGATGCTCCAGGAACATCACCGGATCGTTGCCGCGCAGCGCCGTGCGCAAGAGGCCAACTGCATCTTCCGCGTTGGACGGGCAAGCCACGCGCCATCCAGGCGAATGCACGAACTGCACTTCGTTGGTCTGCGAGTGCCAAGGATCGCCGCACTTGAAGAAACCGACCGGCATCCGCACCACCATCGGCGCGGCAAACCGGTTCGCCGTGCGCCAGCGCATCGTGCCGCAATCGTTGATCTGCTCCGTCGCCGGGTCGGCGTACTTGCGGAACTGAATTTCCGGCGCCGGCATCAGCCCCGCGATCGCCATGCCGACAGCGCGGCCGATAATGCCTTCCTCCGAAAGCGAAGTGTCGAACACACGCGCTTCGCCGTACTTTTCCTGCAAGCCGAGCGTCACGCCATGGACGCCGCCCTTCGGGCCGACGTCCTCGCCAAACACGACCACGCGCGGATTGACCGCCAATTCGTGATCCAGCGTCCGACGGATCGCCGTGATCATATTGATGCGCGCGCCCTCGGGTCTGGGCGCATCGCTAACGCACGGCGGCGCATAGCCCGTATTCCAAAGTCCGCCTTCTTCTTGCAGCTCGCCGTCTTCGCTGAACACGAAGCGCGTTACTTGCGAGGCCTCGCTCACCGGGCGCTGATCCGCAATCTGCACCGCGCGCCGCACGCGCTCCTCAGCCGCCGCTTCCAGTGCGTCCCAATCCTTCTCGGTCATCAGCGAAGGCACGACATGCGCCTTCAGCTTCGGCAGCGGGTCGCGCGCCCATTCGGCATCCATCACATCTTTCGACTTATAAGCCTGCGTGTCCTGAAACGAGTGCCCCTGCAGCCGCGGCACGGTGAGGTGCAAGAGGGCAGGGCCGCCGCCGTGGCGCACATGCGCCACCGCATTCGCAATCAGCTCGGACGCTTCAACCGGATCAGTACCATTGCCATCCAGCACCTTGAGCCCATTGAAGCTCGCGAGGTTCTCGGCAATGTTGCAGCCGGGCGTCTGCAGCCAGCCTGGCGTCGAGATGCCGTAGCCGTTGTCCTCGATGTAGAACAGCATCGGCAGCTTGAGAGTCGTCGCCATCGTAAGCGCCGACCAGAAACCATTGGTCGCCACCGAAGCATCGCCGCCAAGCACGACACCAATCGCGCCATCGTATGCGCGATCACCTAGTACGCTCTTGTGATACTCGATTGCCTGCGCGTAGCCGGCCGTTGGCGTGTATTGCGCGCCGACGCCGCCGCACATCGGCAGCGCGGAGGCGCCATGCGCGTTCGGATAATTGAACACAACGCCGATATCGCGCCCGTCGCTATAGCCGCCCGCGCGCCCCATCGCCGAGCCGAGCGCGTCTTCGAGCGCCACGCCGAGCGACAACAGGATTGGCCTCGAGCGGTAATAGCCGCACATCGCATCCTTCGGATGCGTCAGATGCAGGCCCAGCAGCACCTGCGCCATGTCGTGGCCGCGCGCGCTGAACTGATAGAAAATCTTCTTGCCCGGGACGAGTTCACGCTCCTCGATCGCGTCCATGGCGCGAGAGCACAGGACGGTCTCGACGACGCGCTTCCAGTCGGTCTGCGGCAGGGTTTTGGGGGCAGGTTTGGGCTTGGCGCTCATTCCGTGATGCATACGCGCATTCGACGGCAATTTCCGTTACATTGCTGGCGTTATATGCTCTCATAGTGCATGAAGAATGCGAATACAGGCCAACTGACGCATGAAACGTGAATCGCTCCATCTAGACGAAGCCGACCACCGGCTGCTCCGGGCGCTGCAGCGCGACGCCAGCGCCAGCCAGGCCGAGTTGGCGGACGAGGCGGGCGTCTCGCCCAGCCTCGTCTCCCGGCGCCTCGCGCGGCTCAAGGAAGCGGGCGTCGTCAGCGCCGTGCGCGGCATCATCGATCCAGTCGCCGTCGGACTGACATGCTCGGCGATCATCCGCGTGCGCCTGCGCGACCACGCCGCCGCCAACGTCAAAGCCTTCCGCGATGTCGTGAAGCGCATGGATGAAGTCACGCTCTGCGTGATGATCACCGGCGAAGCGGATTATCTCATGCGCATCGTTGCGCGCGACCTGCCGCACTTCCAGGAAATCGTGCAATCGAAACTGCTGCAGTGCCCAGCGATCGCGCACGTCGAAAGCTCAATCGTGCTCGAGCATTTGAAGGATACGACGGAGCTGCCGCTCGACGTTTAGACCGCGCGCGGCTTCAGATCCGGCACCGCCGCGACCGGCGCGCCCAGCGCCGTCTGCTGATAGTAGCGCATGCGGCGTTCGTCGTTCAGGATGGCGATGAGTTCGTCCACCGAAGCGGGACGCGACACCAGGAATCCCTGCGCCAGATCGCAGCGCATCGAGGCCAGCAGCGCGAACGCCGCCGGCGTCTCCACGCCCTCGGCCACCACTTCCATGCCGAGCCCATGCGCGAGATCGACCGTCGAGCGCACCAGCAGCGCGTCGCGCTGGCTATTGGTCATGTTCTGCACGAACAGCTTGTCGATCTTGAGTTCGTGCGCCGGCAGCTGCTTCAGATAAGCCAGTGAGGAAAGCCCCGCGCCATAGTCATCGATCGCCACGCGCACGCCATTGCGCGCGAACAGCTCGATATTGGCGAGCGCTACGTCCGGATTGTCGATCACCGCTGTTTCAGTGATCTCAAAGCCGATCTGTTGCGGCGCCTGCTTGACGATCTCCACCGCGCGCCGGGCAAAATCGACATCGCTCAACAGCCGCGCCGAAATATTGACCGACAGCGTCAGCGTATGACCCGCTGCGGCAAGGCGCTTTTGGTCCACAACCGCGCGCTCCAGCGTCCATTCCGTCAGCGCCCGAATGTGCCCTGTATCTTCCGCCATCGGCACGAACAGGTCCGGCGGGATGAGGCCCCGCGTCGGATGGCGCCAGCGCACCAGGCATTCGGCGCTATCGATGCGGCCGCTGCGGAAATTGTACTTGGGCTGATGGACGAGATGGACGTGACCTTCCGCCAGCGCGCGGCGCATCTCGCCCATCAGCGAAAGATTGCGCGCCGGATCGCCGTACGCCGCTTCGTCGAACACGCCGACCTTCTGCTTGCGTGCCCGGGCCTGATCGAGCGCGACGGTCGCGCGTTCGATCATTTGCGAGGGGGTTTCGCCCCTTCCGCGCGGCTGGGCGATACCGATGGTGACGTTCACATCGACAATCTGGCCCTCCAGCGAAAGGGACTCCTCCAGGTTCGCGACCAGCGTATCCGCTCGCTTGCGGGCATCGGCTTCATTGTCGGCGAGGAAGGCGATGCCGAGTACGTCGCTCGAAAGCCGCGCCATCGGCGCATTCGGCACCAACCGCGCCAGCCGCGAGCCTAGCGTGCGCACCAGCATGCCCGCCAAGCCATAGCCAATTGCCCCGCGTACATGCGCGAAACGGTCAACCCCGATCGCGGCGAGGTAAACCCGTTCCGCATTCGGCGCGCCGGCAAGTCGCCGCTCAAGCGCCAGACGGTTCGGCAATCGCGTTTCCGCGTCCTGATAGGCAAGTTGCGTGATTTTGCGCTCGCGCTCACGGATCGCGCCGGTCATCGAGTTGAAGCTTTCCGCCAGCCGCGAAAGCTCGTCGCGCGTGCGCACCACCACGGTGTCGTAGACGCCCTCTGTCAGGTGCTTTGCAGCTCGCTCCAGCGTCGAGAGCGGCTGCGTGATTCCGCGCGCCAAGAACCAGGTGCCGGCGATCAGGCCCATGAGCCCGACAACGCCGATCGCCAACAGTGTGCCGAATAGCGTGCGATACGAAGAAAGCGCGGTCGACAGCGGATAGCGCAGCATCAGCACCGCGCGCGTCCCATCGAGCGCCGGCAGTGGCCGCACCAGCGCAATCGCATCGCCGCTCAGCGCATCGAGCCGCCCCGCCTTATTCGCCTCTCCGCCGAGCGCCGCATCGATAAAGGCGTTGACGGCCGCCGCGTCCGCCGTATCGCCGCCCCAGCCCGCGTCGCCGCGCGTACGGGTCTCCGCGATCATTGGCAGCGGCGAGAGCGCCGTCAGCGTGTCGAGTTCGACCTCATCCAGCCGCTTGCCGACGATCAGCCAGTCCTGGCTTTGCGGCATCGGCGCGATGGCGGCCTGATAGAGTTGCCCGCCCGAACGCAGCACGCCGCGCGTCGGCATCTGCGTGCTCGAAAGCGCGGCCTGGAGGCCAACCGGCACGCTGATGTCCTCGCTGCCGTCATCGCCGACGATGCGCCCCTCGCGCGTGACGACAAAGGCGATGTCGAGCCCGGAGCGCATCTGAAGATCGCGCAGCTGTGTGGCGAGCGCGGGGAGGTCGTCGGCAACCGCCGCGGCGCGAAAGCCCGGCTCGTCCACGGTGCGTAGCGCGCTGTCTCGCATATGCTCAAAGCGCGCGCCCCAAAGCTGGTCGAACATCGCTCCTGTCGCAGCGAGCTGTTCGCGCGCGACCCGGTGCGTGTTGTCGGCCAGAACGATATATGCCGTCGCGCCAATGAAGATCAGCGCGGCGCAAAACAGCCCCGCGTAAAGCACGGTCAGCTTCAGGCGCAGATGGCGAAACATCACCTTAACCGCGCGTTCTGAAAGGATGGGACTGCCGACGCATGCCATCGGGCTTAGCCTGCGTCGCCTAAATCGCCGTTAAATATACTGCAGCTCGCAGTCTAGTGACTGTTGTGTTCGCCGCCGTCGTGGCCTCCGCGCCGCACCGCCAGCGAAACGTTAATCACTGCACCGCTCTGGAATCGCAGTTCGACCGGAATTTCTTCGCCTTCAGCGAACGGCTGCGTCACGCCGAAAAACATCAAATGATGTCCGCCCGGCGCTAGATGCGCTTCGCCGCCCGGGAGAATTGTCACCGACGGTACCTGGCGCATGCGCATCACGCCGTTGTCGTCGCTCATCTCGTGGATTTCGACGCGCGCGGCGCGCGGGCTCGATGCGGCCACAAGCTGGTCTTCGACTTGGCCCACATTGGCGATGGTCAGATAGCCCGCCGAGACATCCACGCCTCCCGGCGTCGGCGCTGCCCAAGCGTCGCTCACGTTCAGCGAGGATTCCGCGACCGGCGCAGCCGTTTCGGACGGCGCCTCCTGCGCCACTTGTCCGCACCCAGCGGCGAGCGCCGCGCTCATGGCAAAAAGAAAGGCTCTCATACGCGAGAGCCTTGGCCGACGCCGTGACGGGAGTCAGCGTCGCCGGATGCCGCACCTCGCCGGCCCCGCGCGAGGCGCGGGGCGGCTTGGGC
>JAEYPY010000179.1 GCA_023410295.1 Pseudomonadota bacterium
GCGACGCCGGACATGGTCAGCGTTGTAGCGCCGACGGAGCCGGTGCGCGTCGGCGGACGCGCGCGCGTGCAGATCCGTCCGCCTTATGCGGGCGAAGCGCAGATTGTCGTCGCAACCGATCGCGTGATCGAAACACGCACGGTGCGCGTGAGCGAAAATGGCTCGACCATCGATCTGCCGGTGACGGCGGAATGGGGTTCGGGCGCCTATGTGCTCGTCACCGTGATGACGCCGCGCGATCCGGTGAACTTGCCGGTGCCGCGCCGTGCGATCGGTGTTGCGCACGTGCCGGTCGACATGGGCTCGCGCACGCTGACAGTTGAAGCGGGCGCTGGCCTGCAAAACGTGCGGCCGCGCACACGTATAGAAGTGCCGGTGCGCGTCGCCAACGTGCCGACCGGCGAACGCGCGCGTGTGGCGATCGCGATGGTGGATGAGGGCATCCTCGGCATCACGCGCTATCAGAGCCCTGATCCAGTCGGGTACTTCTTCGGCCGCCGCGCGCTGGGCGTCGATGTGCGCGACGATTACGGACGTTTGCTCAACCCGAATCTCGGCGCGCCGGCGACTGCGAGGCAGGGCGGCGACTCCATCGGCGGCGAAGGCCTTACCGTCGTGCCGACGCGCACGGTGGCGATCGTTTCCGATATCGTCGAAGTGCGCGGCGGGCGTGCGACCATCACCGTCGATGTGCCGGACTTCAACGGCACGCTGCGGCTGATGGCGGTGGCGTGGAGTGAAAGCGCGCTGGGGCAGGATGCCGAGCAGATCATTGTCCGCGATCCGGTTGTGGCCGAACTCATTCTGCCCCGCTTCCTGGCGCCCGGCGATGACGCGCAAGGCACGCTGAACATCGACAACGTCGAGGGGCCCAATGGTGCTTACACGGTCACGGTGTCCGGCTCGCGGACGGCGCAAATCCAAGCGCAGCCGCGGCGGTTCACGCTGAACCGCGGCCAGCGGCAAACGGCGCTGATCCCGATCACGGGCGGGCCGCTGGGCGTGGGGCAAATCTCGCTCCGGCTCGAAGGCCCGCAAGGCTTTGCGCCGGTGGAGCGCACGTACGACATCCAGTCGCGCGCGCCGTTCCTGCCGATCACGATCACGACGGTGGAGCCGATGAACGCGGGCGCCTCCTGGCGCGCGCCGGGCGATGCGCTGTCGCGCTTCCAGGCGTCGTCGCAAGCGCTGATCTCGTTCTCGGCGCTCGCCGGAATCGATCCGGCGACGCTGATCGATAGCCTTTATCGCTATCCTTACGGCTGCTCCGAGCAGCTGACGTCGGTGGCGACGCCGCTCCTCTACTACAACATGCTGGCGCAGGAAGCGGGGCGCGAGGTTGATCCGCGCATCCGCCGCCGCGTGCAGGAAGCGGCGACGCAATTGCTCGATCGCCAGGCGCCGGACGGCTCGTTCGGGCTCTGGAGCGCGGGCGATGGACACGCGAGCCCATGGCTCGGCGCCTACATCGTTGACTTCCTCCAGCGTGCGCAGCGCGCCGGCTATGCCATTCCGCGTCAGCCGATGGAGCAGGCGTACAATGCGCTGCGCCGTGTCGCGCGGCTCAACGATTTCGGCTCGGTCAATTACGAGTTCGAGGTCTATCGCTGGCCGGGTTCGAACGACACCACTGAGCTGCTGCGCTCGCGCGCGGCGGCATACGCGCTTTATGTGCTGGCGAAAGCGGGCGAGGCCGACATCGGCCAGGTGCGGTACTTCCACGACAATCGCTTGCGGAATGAACCGTCGCCGCTCGCGCGCGCGCATATCGGCGCGGCGCTGGCGCACCTGGGTGACCGGGCGCGGGCGCGCAATGCGTTCCGCATGGCCGAGCAGGCGCTGGGCTATCGCAACACCGGTGATTGGTATCAAACGCCGTTGCGCGATCTCGCCGGCGTGTTGGCGCTGGCGGCGGAAGCGGGCGAGACGGAGCTGGTGGCGCGCCTGCGGCAACGGCTCGAGCGCGATGCGCCGGATCCCGACATGCTGATGACGCAAGAGCAGGTGCAGCTGCTGCTGGCAGCGAATGCATTGCTTGAACGCGCGGGGCCTGTGAACGTAACGCTCAATGGCGAAGCGTTGCCGTCGCGGCGCGTTTATGCAGATACGGCGCGGCTAACGAGCGGGCTCGTCTTCCGCAATGCGGGGCGTGGGCCGATCTGGCGCACCGTTTCGCTCAGCGGCGCGCCGCGCGAAGCGCCGCCGGCGATGCAGGTGGGCTATTCGATCGACAAGCGCATCTTCCGCATGGATGGCACGGCGGCTGATCTCAACAGCATCCGCCAAGGCGACCGCGTGGTTGTCGTCATCTCCGGCGCACCTGAAGGCGCGCGCAATTATCCGACCGTGCTGGTCGATCTCCTCCCTGCGGGCCTCGAGATTGAAACCCTGCTGCGGCCGGAGGACGGCGCTGGCGGCACGAACTGGGATGGTACGACGCGCAACGGGCCGTTCGCGTGGATCGGGGAGATCACCTACACGCAAGTCTCCGAAGCGCGCGATGATCGTTACGTCGCCTCGGCCAATCTGCGCGGGCAATTCCGCTACGCCTACGTGGCGCGCGCGGTCTCGCCCGGCCGCTACACGCTGCCGGCGGCGCAGGTGGAGGACATGTATCGCCCCGGTGTCATGGCCCGCACCGAGACCGGCACGATCCGCATCGCGCCGCGAGGAGGCTAGCGCGAAGCCATGCGCCGCGGCCCACGCGCACCGTTGCCGCTGACGGCCAAGCAGAGGCCGTGGGCGATTGCGTTGCTTGCGGTGATGCTCTCGCTGTTCGCGCTCGACTTGGCGTTCCCCCCGCCGCTGCAACGGGTGCGCGAGGTCTCGCCGGTCGTGCTCGATCGGCACGGCGAATGGCTGATGGCGTTTACGACGCGCGACGGGACGTGGCGGCTCGAAGCGCGGCTCGACGAGATCGATCCAGAATTCCAGCGGCGGCTGATCGCTATCGAGGATGAGCGTTTCTGGTTTCATCCCGGTGTCGATCCGATCGCGCTGACACGGGCGAGCGTCTCCTACGTGCGTGCGGGCCGCGTCACGCAGGGCGGCTCGACCATCACCATGCAGCTAGCGCGCCTGCTCGAGCCGCGGCCGCGCAATATCGGCGCGAAGCTGGTGGAGATCGTGCGCGCGCTGCAGATCGAGCGGCGCTTGTCGAAACGCGAGATTCTGGCGGCGTACCTGACGCTTGCGCCCTATGGCGGCAATCTCGAGGGCGTGCGCGCGGCGTCGCGCGCCTATTTTCAGCGCGATCCGGTGTGGCTCGACGATGCGGAGATGGCGCTCTTGATCGCGCTGCCGCAAGCGCCGGAAGCGCGGCGGCCGGATCGGCGTCCGGAAGCGGCGCGTGCGGCGCGCGATCGTGTGCTGAGCCTGATGGTTCGCCATGGGCTGATCAACGAACGCCGCGCAGCCGAAGGGCGCGAGATCGCCATCCCGACGCGCGCGCCGTTTCCCTTTTCAGCGCCGCATGCGGCGCAAGCCCTGGTCGCGGCGCATCCGGGCGAGGGTGTGGTGCGATCTTCGCTCGATGCAACGCTGCAGCGGCAACTCGAAGCACTGGCGCGCCGGCAGGCGGGAGCGCTGGAGCGAGACGCGCAGGTCGCGATACTCGCGGTGGAGCTGGACGGCCGCGCGGTGCGCGCGCGTGTGGGTGGGGCAGGGCGCGAGCGCGCGGGCGGCTATATCGACATGACGCGCGCGATCCGCTCGCCAGGCTCGGCGCTCAAGCCCTTCATCTATGCGCTCGCATTCGATGAAGGCATCGCTGCGCCCGAGACGCTGGTGCGCGATGCGCCGCGGCGATTTTCCGGTTACATGCCGGAGAATTTCGACCGCCGCTTCCACGGCGACGTTTCGCTCGAAGAAGCGCTGCAGCATTCGCTGAACTTGCCAGCCGTGGCGACGTTGGAGCGCGTGGGGGCCGGACGCTTCCATGCGGCGCTCCGGCGCGCGGGCGCTGACGTACGCTTGCCACGCCGCGCCGATAGCGAGCCGGGCCTTGCGCTGGCGCTCGGCGGCGTCGGCATGACGCTGGAAGATCTGGTGCAGCTCTACGCGGCGTTGGGGGACGAGGGGCGCGCGCGGCCGCTGGTCAACGACGCGATCGGCAGCTTTGCGTTCGAGCGCCGGTTCGTGCGCGGCGATACGGCTGAGCGTGTGCTGGAGATCCTTGCGTCTTCGCCGCATCCCGCGGGCCGCGTGCCGGCGGCGGTGGCGCAAAATGCGCCGCGGGTCGCGTTCAAGACGGGGACATCCTACGGCTTCCGTGACGCTTGGGCCGTGGGCGTGGCGAACGGATATGCGATCGGCGTGTGGGTCGGCCGCCCCGACGGGGCGCCGCGGCCGGGCGCGACGGGGCGCAGCGAAGCCTTGCCGGTGTTGTTCGAAGCGTTCGATCTGCTCGGCGCGCCGAGCGAGCCGGCGCGTCCGCGTGAGCATGAGCCGCTGGCGCCGGCGCTGACGCGATTGGAATCGCAGGAGCGCGAAGGGCTCTCGATCCTCTTCCCACCCAACGGTGCGGAAGTGCTGGTGCTCGATTATGGCGCGGCGGGGCGCGGGCTTTCGCTGTCGGCGCGCGGCGGGCGTGCGCCGCTCACCTGGTACGCAGCCGGCGCGCGCGTGGAGAGCGAAGCCACCAGCGGGCGCGCGATCTGGCGCCCCGACGCGCCGGGCTTCTACGACGTCACCGTTGTGGATGCTGACGGTCAAAGTGCCCGCGTGCGCGTCAGAATCCGCAATTCCGGCTGAGTGACGCCGGTCTCGTGACGTCGGTCACGGCGGCGTTCAGCGGCCACGACTATCCCTCATCTCAACAAGCAATTCGCTTGGGCTGAGGGAGAAGAAAAATGTTGGTTCGTTCCGCCATGTTCGCTTGCGCCGCCGCGATGATGGCGTTCGCCGC
Source organism: Pseudomonadota bacterium (assembly GCA_023410295.1). Classification (GTDB taxonomy): domain Bacteria; phylum Pseudomonadota; class Alphaproteobacteria; order Caulobacterales; family Aquidulcibacteraceae; genus Vitreimonas. The sequence continues at coordinate 4,907 of JAEYPY010000179.1, forward strand.
GCCCGCGTCGGCTGAGGAAGGCCGCTGCGAGACCACGAGCATGCGCGTCTATTTCGCGCCGGGTTCGGCCACGCTGGACGAGACGGCGATGGAAGTGCTCGCCGCCGCCGAGCGCCGTGTCGCGGGTTGCGACTACGCCGAGCTGCGTATGACGATGGAGGCGGGCCAGCCGCGCGCGCGCCAACGCAGCGAAGCGATCATGGCGGCGGCGGACGGCCGCGCTTGGGATGAAGTTCGCATCGAGTGGAGCATGCTGCAGCGCGCGGCGATGCGCGGCGGGCCGGACTATGTCGAAGTGACGTTCTCGGCCGAACCGATGGATGCGCCGGCGGCGCCGGCGGCGGAAGCCGGCGTCTAAGCCGGAACGGATTGGCTGCGCTCGCGGTTTTCCGTCGAGCACAGCTCTCACGTCTTTGGAGGCACGAACATGCGTGCATTTCATCTCGTCGCCGCCGCGGTGCTCGTCACGCTCGCCGCTGCCTGCGAAGGCACGAACACGGCCGGCGATAGCGCCATGAGCGCGCCGAGCGCGGCCAGCGCGCCTGCACCAGATGCCGCGGACTCGCTCGACTCGCCGGAGCCGGAAACGACCAACCCGGAGAGCGCGACGCCGGGTCCGGACTTGCCTGAAGGCGCGGTAGATCCGATCCGGCGACCGGAAGGGACGTAAACCGCGGAGCGCTAGCTTCGCGGCTTGCGTTTGCCTTTGCGCACGCCGGTCTCCGGCGCGCGGATGGCGCCGCTGGCTGCGGCGGACAAAAGCTTGCGGAAGCTCGGACATTCGAAATGGCTCGGCGCGCGGCATACGGCGGCGTGGCGCAGGCCATTGCGCATGGCGCGGAGGCGCACGATCGTGCGGTCGATCTCGTCGGCTTTGGCGGAGAGCGTTCGGCGGTCGATGTGCGCCTTGCCGTCGGGCGAGAAGACGCGGGCGATCTCCTCCAATGAAAATCCGGCCGCGCGGGCGAGCGCGATGAGCGCGAGGCGCTCGAACACGGTGGAGTCGAACTGGCGCTTGAGGCCTTTGCGCCCCACCGAGGCGATGAGCCCTTTTTCTTCGTAGAAGCGCAGCGTTGAGGCGGGCACGCCGGTGCGGGCCGCGACTTCGGCGATATCCGGAAAATTCATGCTTGACCTCAAGTGAGCTTGAAGTCGTAGCATACCGCATTGGCTGAGCAAAGGGCGGAGGCGGCGGTGTTGAATGCGATCCTGGTGGGCGTCGGCGCGACCGCGTTCATGGATGTGACGTCGCTCGTCCGCGCGCGGCTCGGCGCGCCGTTTCCGGATTATGGCCTGGTCGGCCGCTGGCTCGCGCACGTTGCGCGTGGCCGCGCGACGCAAGGCGCGATTGCGCAAGCGTCGCCGGTGATGGGCGAGGCGCTGATCGGCTGGAGCGCGCATTACCTGATCGGCATTGGCTATGCCGCGCTGTTGCTGTTGGCGTTTCCTCGCTGGGAGGCGGCGCCGACTTTGGCGCCAGCTCTGATCGTCGGCATCGGTACGGTGCTTGCGCCGTTTCTGATCATGCAGCCGGGCATGGGCGCGGGGTTCTTCGCCTCGCGCACGCCCGATCCTAACGCCGCGCGCCTGCGCAGCCTCATCACGCACGCGCTCTTTGGCCTCGGGCTTTACCTCGCCGGCGTGGCGCGGGTGTTTGTTTTTCAGTGAGTGGTTTCAAAGCAAGGAGAAATGCAGATGACCCAAACGCAAACCCGATCGCGCCGATTGCCGGCGCGCTATGCGGGGATCGTGATGCCGGTGGTGCTCTCGATCGTGATGTCGATGATCGTCTCGGCGGTGGCTACGGTGAAGAATCTGGGCCCGAGCGCGGAGTTCTTCTCCGCCTGGCCGACAGCCTGGCTCGTCTCTTGGATCATCGCGCTGCCGACGCTGTTTCTGGTGCTGCCGCTGGTGCGGCGGATCGTGGCGCTGGTGGTTGAGCCGGGGAGGTGAGTTGAGGGTACGCCCAGGTAGCAGAAAGCCCCGGCGATCGCCGGGGCTTTGTTGTTTCACCGCAGAGTGTGCGCCTAATTATCCAAAAAGCTCCGCAGCTTCCGTGAACGGCTCGGATGCTTCAGCTTCCGCAGCGCCTTGGCTTCGATCTGGCGGATGCGTTCGCGGGTGACCGAGAACTGCTGACCGACTTCTTCGAGTGTGTGGTCGGTGTTCATGCCGATGCCGAAGCGCATGCGCAGGACGCGTTCTTCGCGGGGGGTGAGCGAGGCGAGCACGCGCGTGGTGGTTTCGCGCAGGTTGCTTTGAATCGCGGCGTCGACAGGCAGGATAGCGTTCTTGTCTTCGATGAAGTCGCCGAGATGTGAATCTTCTTCATCGCCAATCGGGGTTTCGAGCGAGATCGGCTCCTTGGCGATCTTCATCACCTTGCGCACTTTTTCGAGCGGCAGGCCGAGTTTTTCGGCGAGCTCCTCGGGCGTGGGTTCGCGGCCGATTTCGTGGAGCATCTGACGGCTGGGGCGCACGAGCTTGTTGATGGTCTCGATCATGTGCACTGGGATGCGGATGGTGCGCGCCTGGTCGGCGATCGAACGGGTGATGGCCTGGCGAATCCACCACGTCGCGTAGGTCGAAAACTTGTAGCCGCGGCGATATTCGAATTTATCGACCGCCTTCATGAGGCCGATATTGCCCTCCTGGATGAGATCCAGGAATTGCAGACCCCGATTGGTGTACTTCTTGGCGATGGAGATGACGAGGCGGAGGTTCGCTTCGACCATTTCCTTCTTGGCCTGCCGCGCTTCGCGTTCGCCTTTCTGCACGGCGTGGACGATGCGGCGGTATTCGTCGATCGGCACGCCGGTCTCTTGCGCCAGCACGCCGATCTCGCTGCGGATGTCAGCGATCTCGTCGGCCTCGGCGGCGACGAACTTGGCCCAGGCCTTGTGCTTCTGCACGGCGACTTTCTCGGTCCATTTGGGATCGAGTTCGTGGCCTTGGTATTGGGTGAGGAATTCGCCGCGCGGCACGCCGTTAGATTCAGCGAGGCGCATCAGCTTGCCTTCAAGCTGAATGAGCTTGCGATTGATCGCATAGAGCTGCTCGACGAGGCTCTCGATCCGCGCGTTGTTGAGCTTCAGCTTCTTCAGCTGTTCGATGATGGTGTTTTGCGCGGCTTCGTAGGATTCGGCCTTGGCGCCGGGCAGGGACTTGCCCTGCAGCCGGAGCTCGATGCGCTTCTCTTGCAGCTTGCGGAATTGACCGAATGCGTCGGCGATGGCGTCGAGCGTGGCCATCACGCCTTCCTTGAGCTCGGCCTCCATGGCGGACATGGAGATGGCCTGCTCATCGTCGAAGTCGGCATCGGAATCGGCTTCGGCCGCGGCTTCGCCGGGATCCTTCTCTTCGCCGTCTTCGTTGATCGCCGGCTTCGGCGCCAGGCGCGCCGCGGCGGCTTCGGCCTTCTTGCGCTCGGCTTCGGCGATTTCGATCTTGGCTTGCTCGGGATCGACCAGGCCGTCGGCGTTCACGCCGGGCGCCGATTGCGGGACGATGCCCATCTCGGCGCCGTAGGTGGCTTCGAGATCAATGATGTCGCGCAGCAGGATCTTCTGTTCGCGCAGTTCGTCGCGCCACACCATGATGGCTTCGAACGTCAGCGGGCTTTCGCAGAGGCCGCGGATCATCGCGTCGCGGCCGGCCTCGATGCGTTTGGCGATGGCGATTTCGCCTTCGCGGCTGAGCAGCTCGACGCTGCCCATTTCCCGCAGATACATGCGCACCGGATCGTCGGTGCGGTCGGCGTCTTCGCGCGTGTTGGTGACGACGGGCTTGGCCGCTTCTTCGCGCGTCGCGATCGCGCCGCCCTTGCCGTCTTCCTCGGCGGCTTCGCCTTCTTCTTCATTATCGACGACGTTGATGCCCATCTCGTTGAGCTGGCTCATCACGTCTTCGATCTGCTCGGAGGAAAATTCTTCCGACGGCAGGACCTTGTTGAGTTCCTCGTGAGTGACGAAGCCGCGCGTCTTGGCGGCCTTGATCATCTTCTTCACGGCGGCGTCGGAAAGATCGAGGATCGGGCCCTCGGGAGCGTCTTTTTCTTCCGTCGTCGTTTCTTCGGTCTTGCTCATCAGACTTACGGTCTCTTCTCAAATCGAAATAGGCATCGTTTGTTAGACGACTAGGCCGTCGGCTTCGTCTTCTTGCAGATCATCCAGCTTGGCTTCGCGCGCGCGCCGCTCGATGGTCACGGCCTCGCGGCTGAGCGCCTGAAAGCGCGCGAATGCGGTCTCGTCTCCATCGGCGGCCGCTGCGCGCAGCGCCGCCAGTTCCTCCCTGATGGCCGGCAGCACCACCTCGCGGGTGGCCTGCGCCAGCCATTCAGCCTCGACGTCGGCCCCCTCCGGCGCGGGACGGGGCCTCGGCCAACGCGAAACGCGCGCCGCAGCGCGTTCCAGACCCAGCCGGGTCAGATGGAGGCTGAGATCGTTTCGGTCAATGGCCCCATTCGTCTCGGGGGCATCGGCAAGCTGGATTAGGGCCGCACGGACCGCGGCGAGGTCCGGATCCGGGATATGGAGCCGGTCCAGCCACTCCGAGAAGCGGGCAAGGATGCCGGGGTAGTCCGCCGCCGCCTGGAGGAAGTTTTCCGCGGCCGGCCGTGGCGGGGCGGCGGCGCGGGCTTTGAGTTGTTCAGTCGGCCCTGGCGGGGGCGCGTTGCGGCCCCAGGCGCGGGGGCCGCCTTGGCCGGGCGCGGCAGGCTGGAAGGCCGGGCGCTGGGCGCGGATGAGGGCGTTGGCGCGGGCAAGGAGGTCCGAGAAATAGGCGCGCTGGGTGTCGCGGTCCGCGATTTTGTTGGCGGCATCTTTGAGCGCGGCCTGGAAGGCGGCCCGAGCTTCCGGCGTGGCGAGGCCATGGCGGGCGCGTTCGCGCTCGAAGATGGCGTCGGAGAAGGGTGCGGCGGCGGCGATGAGCGCAGTAAGGCCATCCTCGCCGGCGCGGCGGTAGATGTCGTCCGGGTCCTCGCCTTCGGGCGCGTACGCGATGCGAAGCGTGCGGCCGGGCGCCAAGTGCGGCAGCGCGAGATCGAGCGCGCGGTCGGCGGCGCGCTGGCCGGCGCTGTCGCCATCGAAGCAGAGCGTGGGTTCGCCGCCGGAGCGCCACAGCAATTGTAGTTGCTCTTCGGTGAGCGCGGTGCCGCACGGCGCGACTGCGGCGATGCCGGCGCGCTCGAAAGCGATGACGTCGAGATAGCCTTCGCCGACGACGAGGCCGGGCGCCTTGGTGCGCGCGATCAGTTCGCGCGCTTGTTTCAGGCGGTAGAGCACGCGGCTCTTGGAATAGAGCTGCGTCTCGGGCGAGTTGATGTACTTGGCCTTGGAGTCTTTCGCGAGCGCACGGCCGCCAAAACCGATGATTTTTCCGCTTGGATCGGTGATTTCGAAGGTGATGCGGCCGCGGAAGGTGTCGATCGCGCGCTTGCCTTCATCGCCCTCGCGCGCAACGCCGGCGGCGACGATCTCTTCGATGCTGAAGCCGTCGGCCTTCAGCTTATCGAGGCCCCAAGTCCATTCGTCAGGCGCAAGGCCGATGCCGAAGCGCTCCCATTCGTCGGGGCCGAGGCCGCGGCCTTGCAGATATTTGCGCGCGTCGGCGCCGCCGCTGGAGCGCAGCGCGTTGGCGAAGAGTTTCGCCGCGCTGGCGGTCACTGCGTAAAGGCGCTTGCGGCGATCGCTTTCGCCGCGGTCCTCGTACTCGTCCTTTGGCAGCGGCACGCCGGCGTATTCAGCGATCTTTTCCACGGCTTCAGGGAAGTTGAGCCCTTCCAGCTTCATCGCCAGCGTGAAGACATCGCCTTTCTCGCCGCAGCCAAAGCAATTGAAGATGCCCTTCTGGTCGAGCACGTGGAACGAGGACGATTTTTCCTGATGGAAGGGGCAGCAGGCCCAGTAATCGCCGGCCGCAGGGCGCGTCTTGCGCTTGTCCCAGGTGAGGCGCTTGCCGGCATAGTCGGCAATCGAAACCCGGTCGCGCACCTGACGGAGCAAGGTGTCGGAAAAACGCATCAGAACCTGAGGGAAGCGGCGATGCACCTATTATACAGCGATTCGCCGAAACGATTCGGGCGACGCTGATATTCTTCGGCTTTTTAGCTCAGGATTGGGTAGTAGCCGGGCGGATCGCTGGCGGGGAAGCTCTCGTCGGAGGCCTGGTCGATCTCGTCCCAATTGCGCGGCGGGTTTTCCATCGCCTCAGGGCCGGCGTCGCGCACTTCCTGCGGCGGCGCGGAATCCGGCAAAGGGGTTGGCGGCTGACCCATAAGGTGAAGATGGGTCCGCCGCCGCCCGATAGCAACTAATAGGTGGCCGGCGGGTCGCTGGCCGGGAAGCTTTCGTCCGAGCGCTGATCGGCGCGCGACCAGTGCGATTGCTGGCCGTCCATATTTTCGGGGCCAGCGTCGCGCACGGGCTGCATGCCGAGCCCTTGGCTCATCTCATCACCCTGCAATTCTTGATCGTGCTTGCGCTTCTGCATTGCGCGGTAAGCCAGCACGCCGGCGCCGACCAAAGCCGCCGCGCCGAGTACACGTCCCATTCTCATGCCATGACCTTTCTTGGGTTGGGGTGCGTGGAAAACGCGGGCGCGGGCTATCAGTTCTCGCTCACGATCACGCGAGATGCGGGCGGCGGCTTCCTGTTGCCGTAAAATCGCCGCGCGGCTCGGGCGGTTCGTGGTCTTCGAGGGCAAGTGGAGTTGATGAATATGCGACTGATCAAGGCAGCGGCGGCGTTCGCCGTACTGGCGAGTTTCGCGGCAGCGCCCATGGCGGCCGCACAGGAGCCGCAGGTCACTGTCCCCGCGGTGCAGGGGACTTTGCTGACGGTGAGCGCCGAAGGGCTTTCCGAAGGCCGCCCTGACATGGCGACGATCAATCTCGGCGTGACCACAGAAGGTCAAACGGCGCAGGCGGCGCTGCAAGAAAATGCGCGGCGCATGCAGGCGCTGAACCAGGCGCTCCGGCGCGCCGGCATCGCCGAGCGCGATATCCAGACCTCGAACGTCTCGGTCTATCCGCAACAGCAATATCGTGAAGGTCAGGCGCCGCTGATCACCGGCTATCAGGCCAATAACACGGTGACGGCCAAGGTGCGCCGCATCGACAACACCGGACGCGTCATCGATGCGGCGGTGAACGCCGGCGGCAACACCGTCAACGGCGTCTACTTCTCTTATCAAGATCCGGACGCGCAGCTCGATGCCGCGCGGCGCGATGCGATCGCCGAAGCGCGCCGGCGCGCCGATCTCTACGCCAATGCGCTCGGCATGCGCGTGCACCGCATCGTCGCCGTGCAAGAGGGCGGCGGTTATGCGCCACCGATGCCCGTGCCGATGGCCGCGCGCATGGAAGCGGCGCAAGACGCTTCAACCCCGGTTTCGCCCGGTCAAATCGAAACCCGCGTCAATGTCGGGGTGACCTTCGAACTGCGCTAGTCTCTCCTCGCGCAGGCAAGAAGAAGGGCGGCGGTTGTCATGACCGCCGCCCTTTGTGTTTCTATTTTCGCTCCGATTACGGCGCGGGTTCTTCGACTGGCGCCGGGCTCGTCGGCTCAGCGCTCGGCGGCGTCACGGGCGCGGGCGGCGGGCTCGGCAGATTGATGTCCGGCGGGTTCACGTTGACGTCCGGCACATTCAATTCGAGTTCCGCCGTTTCGCGCGGCTGCTGCACGCCGCCGCTGAACGCGAAGATGCCGACGGCGATGATCGCCACCAGGATAATCCCCGCCAGGAACGCAACCCACGGCGAGCTGCCGCCGCCGCTTTCTCTTTCAGCCATAATTCAATCTCCAATCTCGCCCTGCGGCATAAACAAAGGTTGCGGGCCAGAGTTCCGGCGCGTTGTTCCCTTTCGGCGCGGAACAGCCACGCCGGTGCACGTGTTGAAACGGCATGTTCGAAGGCATTGGCACCGAAGAAATCGTGTACGGCGCAGGCGCCGCAGTGTTGCTGGCGGCGATCGGCTGGGGGGTCTATCGCGACAAGACGCGCAACAAGCGTAATGACGCTGTCACCGAAGCCGCGACGCGCGAGCAGTACCAGCACCCGGAACGCTATCAGCGCACGCAGAAAGAGTTCGAGCGGGCGACAAAAGACTGACCTGAGGGTTGGAGCACAGGTGTGCGCCTCCCGCGGCCGGCCGGAGGCGCTTTTGGTTTCGAGTTGCTCGCGTTGACCTCGGTCGTCTACCTAGCGAGCGGGGTGAGCAGTTCCTCGCCGGCATAGAAGCGGCGGAGATTTTCGAGGACGTTCTGCGAGCCGGCGTAGAGCGCTTCGCGCGTGCCGCCGCCGAGGTGCGGTGTGAGTGTCGTGTTCGGCACATCGCGCCAGCGTTGGATCGGCGTCGGTTCTTCCTGGAAAACATCAAGCCCGGCGCCGCCGAGTTTGCCGGCCTTGAGCGCGGCGATCAGCGCGTCTTCATCGACAACCGTGCCGCGCGAGACGTTGATGAGGACGCCGTCAGGCCCGAGCGCTTCGATGATCTCGGCGCTGATAAGTCCGTTCTGATCTCCGCGCGCGGCGATAGCGAGCACGTCCGCCCATTCGGCGAGCGCTTTGAGGTTCGGCTCGTAGGCGTGGGTGATGTGCGGCTTCGGGCGCGGGCCGTGCCACTTGATTTCAAGTCCGAACGCCGCGGCACGGTGCGCGATGGCTTCGCCGATCGCGCCCATGCCGACGACGCCAAGCTTGCGTCCGCGCAAGCGGCGCTGGGGCGGCACGGCGAGCGGCGGCGTCCAGGTCCCTTCGCGAAGCACGCGCTCGCCTTCGGTGAACAGGCGCAGCCGCGCGATCATCAGTCCGATGGCGACGTCGGCGACGTCTTCATGGTTGATCTCGCGTCCGTGCGTGATGGCGATGCCGCGCTGGCGCGCGTAGTCGAGATCGATGCCGTCAACGCCGACGCCAAAGCAGATAATGCAGCCCAGCTCGGGCAACGCATCGATCATCGCGTTGGAGAGGCCGATATGGCCGATGGTGACGGCGGCGCGGATTTCTTTGCGCTGCTCTTCGTTCTTTGGCGGCCAATGCACCACTTCGTAGGCGCCGAGTTGAAGTTCGAACAGGCCAAGCGGCGGGTGAACGAGAAGAGCGGGTTTGGTCATTGTTCGGTTATGGACCGACGTCAATCGGCCCGCCAGCGCCGCTTAAGCCGCGTCTTTTTTCTTGCGCGACATGGCTTCAGCGAAGCGCTCGAAGAGATAGTGGCTGTCTTGCGGGCCCGGCGAGGCCTCGGGGTGATATTGCACCGAGAACACCGGCTTGCCTTCCAGTTCGATGCCGCAATTGGAGCCGTCGAACAGCGAGACGTGGGTTTCCTTGACGCCTTTCGGCAGCGTCGCCGTGTCGATGGCGAAACCGTGGTTCATCGAGACGATCTCGACCTTGCCGGTGGTTTGATCTTTCACCGGATGGTTCGCGCCATGGTGGCCTTGCGCCATCTTTCTAGTTTTCGCGCCGAGTGCGAGCCCGAGCATCTGGTGCCCCAGGCAAACGCCCATCACTGGCTTGCCGCTGTCGACCAACTTCTTGATCTCCGGCGCGGCGTACTTGCCGGTTGCAGCCGGATCGCCGGGGCCATTGGACAAAAGCACGCCGTCGGGCTTGTGCGCGAGCACATCTTCAGCCGTCGCAGTGGCCGGGAGAACGATTGTCTTCGCGCCAATGTCGCCGAGCGCGCGCAAGATGTTGCGCTTCACGCCGTAGTCGATGACGACGACGGTGAATTTGGGCTTCGTCACCTGCGGCACGCCGAGCGGCCATTGCCAGCGCTTCTCGCTGACGACGTAACTCTGCGCCGTCGTCACTTCCTTGGCGAGGTCGAGGCCTTCAAGGCCGGACCACGCTTTGGCGCGCGCATGTAGCGCATCGAAGTCAAACTTGCCGTCGCGTGTGTGCGCGATGACGGCGTTGGGCATGCCTTGCTCGCGGATGCGGCGTGTCAGCGCGCGCGTGTCGAGCCCGGCAAGCGCGATGACACCGCGCTTGCTAAGCCATTCGGAAAGATCTTGCTCAGCGCGCCAGTTCGACGGCGCCGTCGGCCGCGTGCGGAAGATCGCGCCGCGCGCCGCTGCGGCTGCCGCCGGCGAGGAGCTTTCGACATCCTCGTTGTTGGCGCCCGTATTGCCGATATGCGGGAAGGTGAAGGCGACGATCTGGGCGGCGTAGGAGGGGTCGGTCAGGATCTCCTGATACCCCGTCATGGCGGTGTTAAAGCAGACCTCGCCCTCGGCCGTGCCCTCGGCGCCGAGGCCTTCGCCCAGGAATATGGTTCCATCGGCGAGGACGAGAGCGCCGGTGGCGGGGGATCGAGTCGGTTGTGCCAAAGCGCACGGGAAATAGGGTGCGCCGGGCGGGGTGTCAAAAGACCTCTGGGGAACACGCAGCCCCTGCCGCACCCCTGCCGCAAAGGTGAACTTCCTGTCAGCCATCTATCTGCATTGGCCGCGGGATGACGGCCCTGTAAGGTTTCGGTGTGGGGACGAGTGCGATCAGATCCTGGGCCGGGGCGCTCGCCGCCCTGTGGCTGACGGTATTGGCCGCTGCGTGCGGCCAGCGCGAGCGCACGGATACGGCCCCGCCGGCGCCGCCGCCGCAGATCGCGCGCGCCGACCTGTTCGGCGAGCCGGCCCGGTTCGACGCCCAGCTTTCCCCACGCGGCGACCGGGTGGCCTTCCTGGCGCCGCGGGACGGCGTGGCGAACCTCTGGGTGCTTTCGGTCGGTGCGCTCGATGAAGCGCGGCCGCTGACCGACGATCGCGGCCGCGGCGTACGCGGCTATGCTTGGTCGCCGGATGGCGCGACGCTGCTC
>JAEYPY010000193.1 GCA_023410295.1 Pseudomonadota bacterium
GTCGCAAGAGCGTGTGGCCGACCGAATCTTGTCGCGTACCGAACACGCGCTTGGCGAGGAGTTGTCGATCTTTCGATGGGTCGATAGCAGCCGCATCGACCGGCGTTGGTTCGTGGCGTTGATGGGCAACAACGGGGAACACAAGCTGCGCCAGCACGGGCTCGTCAGCCCCGATCGCAGCGGTGTCGTTCGCTTGCATGATATCGTTTTCGAAAGTGTGAAGCTACGGACGAAACTCGATGCTGACATGGATGAGTTGTTTGCAGAGAGCCTGAACGACTACATTGAGAGCGTCGCCTACAGCGATGATCTCGCGTTCACGTCGCTAGCGTTCACACTGGCGCCTAAGCTTGATGAGCTCGTTGGTTCAGGGCGTCCGGGCATTGCGTACGCATGGCTGCGTTCCTGGGACGCTTATGAGCGAGAGCTCGATCGCTTGGGTGATCTAATGGAGCATGCAAAAGCTCTCGCGGCCAAAGGGGCGCCGCCCAGCAAAATCCAGGTCGCAGTCGTTCTGGAGATAGCGGAGATCAAATATCGGCACCTGAAGGTGAGGGGGTCAACGACTGAGGCGAAGGATTGGCTGAAGAGTAGTCTCGCCGCCTACGATGTGCTGGCCGCCATTCCCGGATTGGACCCACGTTCGGTCGCCGACATTTTGCATCACCGCGGCAAGGCGCTCAATCTCACCAACCAAAAGCCGCAGGCGATCGAGGCGTTCGAAGCGGTGCTGGCGTTGGATCCCCGGTATCACGAATCGCGGCTACAGCTTGCGCGTCTCTATGCGAAAGATAAGCCTGAGCGTGCGCTTGAACTGGCGAATGATGTGTTCAAGGCCGCGAGCGAGGGCTCGCGAGACGTTACAAGCTCGGTGTTGTTGGCGACCGCCGAGGCGCTGACGTGGGTCAAGCTGCCGGGCGCGCGCCGGCAATACATGGAGAAGTATGGCGACCTGATCGAAGCGCGCTTGATCGCCACGGTGGAGTCCGGCAGCGATCAGGCCTTCACCAACTTTGCGAGTGTCGGACGCGACTGGGCCTGGCATGAGCCAGAGCGGTACGCACACATCTACAAGTATATTCCCACGCGCGCGCTTGACGACGTCAAGCGGGACAACGATCGCTTCACCTACGCCGATATTCGCCGAGAGGGCGCGGAGACGGCACTCAAGGACCCTGCCGCTAAAGAGGCGGCACGGATTGAGGCGCTCGCTTTCTTCAAAGCAATGGAGAAGCCGAATGCATTTCAAGTGCAGAAGCTGGGGCAACTCTATGTGGAATGGGGCAAGTACAAGGAAGCGGTTGATACGCTTGAGGGCTTAACGCCCAGCGGCATCGACAGCTATCGCAAGCTATGGCTGTCAAAGGCCTACTTAGGCTTGGGGCGAAAGCAGGAGGCCTTCGTTCTGATCGACGAAGTGGTTAAGGCGACGCCCGATGAGGACACATTCGCCAGCACGTTCTATGCGCAGAGGTTTGAGACACGGCACGCACTGGGTGATGCGGCGGCGCGCGAGGACATAGAGCGCGCCATTGAGCTCAGCACCTCAGACGCGCCGAAGCAGCGCCTGATCCGACGCAAAGAAGAAGTGTTCGGGAAGGCGTGAGCGTGTCGTCGCGTGGTGGATCACACGGCGGACGCGGATTCCGCTATCAGGATGCAGTTGCGGCGTGGCTGGCGGCGGCGTCCTGGGCCAACACCTTCAGCTGGGGCATGGTCATCCCGGAGGGTGGCGACGACGTTGAGTTAGACGGCGTCGGTATTACCTTCGCGCAGGTGAAGAGCCGGCGCGCGCATTTAGGAGCATTTCCGCCATCTGAAGTCGCCAGCGTCATCAAGGACCTCTGGGATCGCTGCCAGGTCGTTGCGCCGGAGCGCCTGATTTTGGTGCTCGAGCGGGAAGTCCGCGATGAGCAACTCAAACCCTTTGCGTTCGAGGCGCTGCCGGCGAGCGTGCTCGACAAGCTGAACGGCGACGCGCGTGTAGCGAGCCTGGGTCCGAAGACGACAATCGTGGTTGCGCCGTCACCTCGAGAGCAGGCGGTTTGGATCATTGAGGCGCAGAGCAAGGTGACGCCGCTGGCGGCGCTCGTTTGTTACGGCGAGCTCTTGAGCAAGCTTGGCGCGCTGGCCGACGCCAACGGCATGAAGTCGCCTGGCGAGTACGAAGGTCTTTCGCGATCAGACGCTGACGCACTCATCACGGGGATTCTTGGCGCGCTCGATCCCGCCGCGCTCGAGGCCGCGGTCGCAGCCGGCTTGTGCGAGCCAGTCGATTTCATAACGCCGCTGAACGACCCGAATTTCTATTTGGGTGTCGATGTAGAGCCGGGCCACTTGGCGGCCGGGCTAGTGGCGGAACGACCTGAAGCGCGAGAACGGATCGCCGAGGCACTCGAGACCCGCGGCAATGCGCTCGTTGTTGGTCCCTCGGGTGCGGGCAAGTCTGCACTCATGTGGGAAACGGCACGGGCGCTCCGGCACAGCGTGCGCTGGTTTCGCGTGCGCCGCCTGACAGCGGAAGACGTGCCAGTGCTTCGGCGCTTGGCGCAGACGTTCCGTGCAAACGACGCGAGCCCGATCGGCTTTGTTCTGGATGATGTTGGCCGGCTTGGGCCTGAGGCCTGGAGTCAGCTTGCGCGCGAGACGCCAGCGCAGAGCGGTGTCGTGCTGCTGGGCTCTGTGCGGGAAGAAGATGTCTTCGTTCTGACCGAGCGCGGCCGGGCAAGCGAGATACGGCCTGACCCTGACGATGAGCTTGCCGAGCGCATGTGGCAGGCGCTGCGCGACGCGGGGCAAACCGGATGGGGTGGTTGGCTCGAGCCATGGCAGCAGAGCAAGAAACTTCTGCTGGAGTATACGTTCATCCTGACCCAAGGCGAGCGCCTGGAGGCAGTGCTTCAGCAACAAGTGGCTGTTCGCGTCGCGGACTCGACACGTGACGATGAGATGGCCGTGCTCCGCGTGAGCGCCTGTGCGGGTGCGGCGGGCGCCCGATTGAACGTGAAGCGGCTCGGCGAAGTCCTAAACGTCGCAGAAGGCGCTATGGCGCGCTGTCTTCAACGCCTCATTGCCGAGCATCTGATCACTGAAGTGGAGCCGGGTGTCATCGGAGGTCTTCACCAGGTGCGCTCGGAAGGCCTGATGCGTGCAGCGCTCGCATCGCCCCCGCCCACTTATGCCCAGACGCTCGCTCGCGCGATGCGATCTGTCCCTGACGCCGATCTTGAGCGGCTCGTGAGCGATGCCCTGCTCAGGCGTGAGGCGTCACTTGAGGATGTGTATGCAGCCGCAAGGTCGCGCCTCAGCGACACCAAAGATGCCGGCGAGTTCGCCGCGATCCTGCGAGGCCTAGCGGGCGCCTACATTGCTTCACGCGTTTCGACCTGGCTGGACACGCCCGAGGTAAAGGCCATTCCCCGAACGCAGGTCACAAGCGCTGCGCGTATGGGCGTTGCGAAGATCGATTTGAGCGGGTTGCCGTGGCCGAAAGAAATGATGCAGGCAGCGCAATCGTTGACGGCGCTTATGGGCGAGGGCGCGGATCCTCGCCACGGTTTTGTGGCGGACCTGCCTGAAGCGCTGCTTGCGGAGCTTGTCAGCGGCCCAGTTGGTCTTGCGGACCTCGAACGGATTTGTGCGGCGTTCATGGGCGGCGCATTGCCGCTATCGGTTCGTAGTGCGCTTGGCCAGCGCAGCGTCGACGTCGAGGGGGCGACGCTGGACGAACTTCGCGTGCTGCTGGGGACAATGGCCCACGTCGATCGCGATGTGGCGAAGCAATGGGTCGGCCAAGACAAGGAGCTCGTCCTCCTTAGGCGCATTGCGGCGGAGTGGCCTTGGGCGGGTGAGGCGGCGTCGCGCGAAGAGGAGGGCAGCATCGTTGCTGCTTGCGACTATTGGTACGTTGCGCAGTCGCACCAGCCAAAGGTTCATGATGATGTTGGCGCGCTCTGCCAGGGCATGCTGTCGCTACTGCCGAGAGCGGACTTGGCGTGCAGCCGCGCGCTCGCCGTAAACGGAATGGTGGCGGGCTTTCCGCACCTGCCGATGGCCGATATGCGCATTCCACGAGAGAACCTGCCGGCGCAATCGCTGCCGGAGTGGAATAAGAGGTGGATCGCCGCAATCGCCGATCGTGTCGCGGCGGACAGTTATACAACCTATCTCCGTGATGCAGTTGCCTTGCTCGAGGCAGTGGCTCCATCACTAGCCGATGTTATGGATCGCCGCCTGCGCGGCAAAGCCGTGACGCCTGCGCAGATTAGCCGGGTCGATGGCCTACTCGCGCGCGCAAAAGATTTGGCCCCGCCGCGATCTAGCATCGCCGAAGCGACAGGTTCGGGAGACGCTGACGTCATTCGGGAAGTGACTGCTTTTCAGCATGTGCTGTTCAGCTGTTGCGCCGATATAGTAGTGCGTTTCAATCAACTACCAGACAAGGCCGGTCTGGACATCGCCTGGCTGGACGATCTGCTGAAGAATATCGACGCGGTGGCCGCCCAAGAACCTTGGGGATTGCTCGGTCTGGGCGGGCCCCCTGAAAGCCTCTCGGTGTTGCGGACCCATGTTGAGCGGATCCGTCTGATCACCGGAGAAGCGGCAGCACGAAATCAGCCGCCAATACAAACCTGGGGCAAGCTGGCGTCGAGCGCGAAGACCGGCAATGCGCTTCGGCTAGTGGCGATGAACGCAAACAACGCGGCCGCCAAGAGATTCGAAGATCGCAGGACGCAGATACAAAGCGTTGCAGCGCAGGCCTTTGCCGAGGCGCGCATTTTTGTGCGTCCGTATCCGGAGGGCGTTCTTCCGTGGCCCCCAGTAGAAGTCCTTGCGATGATAGACGCGGAGGATGCGCAAAGCGCGATGGTTGCCCTTGCGATGGCGCAACCCGCACTTCGTGCCGTGATCGAGCCCATTGTTCGCCTCACCTTGATGCCAGTGATCAATGGCGCCGCGGTGCCACGCTTTGCGCAATCGGGACATGACACACTCTTGAGTTTGCCAGGTCATTCGGCCAGCTGGGCCGAGAGCGAAGGCTATCGACTGGCTCGGCATCCTGCAGCGGATGCTTTCGATCTAGCAGGCGCGCTAGCTGGCGAACTTGCCTCAATGGACAAGCTGGCGCTGGGAGCGCCGGACCGCCCGACAGCAGAGCAGGACGTGCGGGCAACGGCGTCGCAGAAGTACGAAGAGGCGCTTACGGCTCTACAACACGCGGTCGCGCCGCTGGAGCAAGAGCTGGCCGAGGACGTGATGGCAATTGTGCGCGGCGTGCGGACAGGCGAGATTGATCTTCCTGGAGGTGCACAAAGGCAGCTCATGGGTGAGGAGAGCCAAGAAGCGGTCATAGTGGGCATGACGCTGGCGCTACTGATGCAGGCCGAACTCAGCACAGCGGCCCCGCCGCCATGACGCGCCCGCTTGCGCATGCAAAAATCGACGAGCTCGAACAGATTTTCGAGGAAGCCGTTGCTGAAGGCGACGACGCCAAGGTCGGCGCGGTTGCCGACGAGCTCACCAATCGCAATCCAGAGAAACCGCGCAATCAGCGCCTTGCGGATGCTGCGAAACGATACTTTGAAGAACCAGAGCCGCCCGAGGACGAACCCGAGGTGCGCGAGCAAATCGATTACGACGACCCAGCCCACTGGGTGAGCGAGGCCGCGGAGCAGGAGGGCCAGCGCGAGGTCGGGAGCGAGATCGAGAGTGCGATCGGGGCGGGTGACGACCTGCCGCCGCCCCGGCCGCCGAACAGAGAGCAATCGCCGCGTGCGCCGAACGCCGTCGGTGCGGCGCCCCCGCCGGCGCCCGATGCGATTTCGCGAGAAGAAGCGCTGCAGGTTCTGCGCGCGTGGACGGCGCTCGAAGTGCTGTCGCCCGCGTCTGTCTATCGCGTGCCAAAGGACATTGCCGACGGCTCGGAAGCGCGCATCGCCAAGCTCGACGAGAAGACCTTGCCTTGGGAGCGCAGCGAGAAAGCACGGCCGAATACGCGGCTCTTCTATCAGCTGGTGCTCGGCTCCATCCGCATGGAGGAGACTACTTCAAAACTCCTCGCGACGTTCGAGGACTACAACGAAAACGGTGGCCCGACGCCGGGCTATTCGCCGATCTGCATTGTGACAATCGACAGCAAAGGTTTGCCAGTCGGCGTTGAAGCGATCGCGGTGTCGAGCTTTGCCTGGGGCGTGCCGATCGCGCTCTCTAGAAATCTGAAGGCGCTCAGCGATTGGCCCAAATACGAAGAGGGCTTGCGCGATATCGTGCTCGCCCCGCTCACGAAGGCCGACGATGAAGGTGACGATCTTCCTGTCGATCGTCAGATGATCGCAGACGCGTACGCCAAGCTCATCGATGCGCTGCATCTGCCGGCGGAGCTCATCGTCGAACCGCAGTTTGCGATCCGCGTCTACCAGTTCTGGCGTGCTGAAGAGCCGCCCGAACCGCCGCCGATGGGGAGTTTCTTTCTCCGTGATCTGAGCTGGGCGCAGGAGATGGTGGCGAAGGGTCGCGAGCCCGAACTGCTGCGCAAGTACATGGGGATCGTTGCACCCGGCGTGCGCGCCGACGTTCGCCGCAACGATCCTATGACCGATACGCTGGTTGCAGCCGGCGGAGCGCCGGCAGGGGCCTGGCCGGCAGTCGGGGGGCATCCGCTGGTGCTTCTGCAGCAAGCGGCGGTCAACGCGAGTGCGCGGATGCGGCTTCTGTCGGTCAATGGTCCGCCGGGAACAGGCAAGACAACGCTCTTACGCGATCTCATTGCGGCGAAGGTCGTAGAGCGCGCGGAACGCCTAGCCGAGTTCGATGATCCAGCGAGCGCTTTCACGAAGACGAGCCATACGCAAACGATCAACAAGACCGTATGTCGCCATCACACGGTCGATGCGAAGCTGAAGGGTTTCGAGATCGTGGTCGCGTCCTACAACAACAAGGCGGTTGAGAACGTCAGCGAGGCGCTGCCGCGGACGAGCGCCGCGTCCTTCGCCGCTGAAATGAATTACTTTCGAACCGTTTCAGACAATGTCGCGCGCGGACTTGGCGAGGACAGCAAGTCGACGCAGCGCAGGGAGGATCCGCCAAGGGTGACGTGGGGTCTTGCTGCGGCGGTCCTTGGCAATTCGAGAAACCGTTACGCTTTCAGCCAATGCGCCTGGCGTGACTTCGACTTCGGCTTGCGCTCGCTGCTGATGGAGTTGAGCGGCGCGCCGCAGCGGATCGAAGTCAAAGACAAGGATACGGGCCGGATCGTCGAACGCCGCGCGCCTCGCATCGTCGAGCTCTCGCCGAAGCCCACGAAGACGGCGTGGTCAAAGGCGCGTCAGGCTTTCAGGGCAACCCGCACGCAACTCAAACAGCGCATAGTTGCTCTCGAAGGTGGTCGCGCAGCCCTGGCCACGAGAACTGGGGCTGCAACGCAGGTCGCGCAAGCGCGGCGCGCCGCGGGTCTCGCAGAACAGGATTGGGTCAGCGCCAACCTGGGTGCCAGTCAAATTGAAGACGCTCATGCCCAAGCGGTCGGCGCCTTTGAGACTGCACGTCAAGCGACCGCGGACGCAGCCGGCGCCAAGCCTCGCATGTTGGCGAGCATCTTCAGCGGGGCGCAAGCGCGAGCGTGGCGAGAACGCATGGATGCAGCCGAACTCGCACAAGTGCGCGCTGAGGCAAATTTGAAGCAGGCAAAGACGCGTTTGGTCGACAAGCAAGGTGAGCTGGAGCGTGCCCGCGCAAAGCAAACGCAAGCCGCCACAGCCGAAGCGGCCGCGCTCGCAGAGCTTTCGAAGTTCGACACTGCGCTCGATGCGGCGCGGACAATGTCAGGCGATCGCTTTGGCGACGCCGCGTTCTATGAGCGGCCGCCAGAAGACCTACAGCGCGATACAGCCTGGCTCGATCCCGAGACACAGCGCCTTCGCCGGCTGCTGTTCGAGCAAGCGATGGAGCTGCACCGTGTCTTCATCGAAGCCGCGGCGGGGCCCATTCGAAACAATCTCGATCTCCTGTTTCGGACGTTCTACGGCAAGTCGGCCTGGGCTGCGGTCATGAAGGAGCGCATGGCCGACTTGTGGGCAACGTTCTTCTTGGTCGTGCCAGTGCTTTCGACCGCCTATGCGTCGATCGAGCGGATGCTGGGATATCTTGGCGAAGGCAGCATCGGTCTCTTGCTCTTAGACGAGTCCGGTCAGGCGCCGCCGCAGGCAGCGGTGGGCGCGATGATGCGATCCAGAAAAGTCGTGGTCGTAGGCGATCCACTGCAGCTGCCGCCTGTCGTGCCGCTGCCAACCGCGCTCTGCGATCTGATTGCACGTGATTGCGGTGTCGATAGCGAGCGCTTCGTGGCCGCGAGCCGCGCTATCCCGCTGGTGGCTTCCGTGCAGACGCTGGCCGACAGCGCATGCCAGCTGGGCACGCATCTCGAGACGATGGATGCCTGGATTGGTCTGCCGCTTCTCGTGCATCGCCGCTGCGCCGAGCCGATGTTCTCGCTGTCGAATCGGATGTCCTACGAGGGCATCATGGTCAACGGCCGAGGACGGAAACCCAGCGCCGTGCGTGACGTACTCGGGCCCTCGCGCTGGATGGATGTTCGGCCGAACAGATGCATCGACAAATGGAGCGAAGCTGAAGGCGAGGCGCTGCTGCGCGAACTCGAACGCGTTGCGGCGGCGGGCCTTCCTTCGCCCGACATCTACATCATCTCGCCGTTCCGGATCGTCGTGTTTCAGCTCCGGCAGTTGCTGCTGAAGCAGGATTTCTTGCGGCAGTGGACTTCAGAGCCGCGGCGCTGGGTGATGGAGCGAGTTGGCACGGTCTACACGGTGCAAGGCCGTGAAGCAGATACCGTGTTCCTGGTGATGGGCGCCGCAGAGCCGCATCAAAAGGGCGCCAGGAACTGGGCCGGCAATCCCGCCAACCAGCTCAACGTCGCCATCACTCGCGCAAAAGAGAACATCTACGTCATCGGCAATAGGTTCGAATGGGCGTCAGCAGGGCATGTGGCGGAGCTCGAGTTAGCACTTCCTTAGCGCGCCGAGCCCTCGGCCACGCCGATCAAGACAAGCAGTCGATCAGGTAGGTGATGCTGCGAGGGCTGGTCATGAACGGGGCGTGCGCGCCCTTCGCCGCCCAGTACGGCGCCCAGAACCGTCGCCACGCGCCGATCGACGGCGCGGACGGCGTGCTATCGCCCACGTTCACGAGCGTTGACGCGAACAAGCGTGCAGCCATGGCCGCGTGCGCGGGCGGACGGGCATTTTCGACGCCGCAAACCTGGTTCAGTTCAGGCTTCGCCCAATCCGGCGTCATGTATTCAGCGGTAGCGATGCGGCGACCGGCGCGGCGCATGCTGAAGATACGCGACATGCCGAGGGCGACCTTCATGGCGTAGTCGCCGACGCAGTGGCGCATGGCGCGGCCTTCGGCGGCCAGCGCTTCAGCCGTTTCGAGCGGTTCGAACGAGTAGCCTGCGAACAGGATCGGGGTGACAGCTTTGGCGCCGCGATTCTCGGCTTGCAGCTTGAGCTGAACGCGCACCAGCCAGAGCTTTGTCATGGTCAGTGCGCAAGGGATCGGCGTGCGCGGCGCCCAGCCGCGGCCGACAAGTGCATGCGCGTGGAGTTCGGCGTGCTTTGAGAAGAAGTCGTGCGCGGCCAGCACTGAGACCTGCGCTTCGGTGACGTCAGCGCCGCCAGCCCCAAGCCAGACGGCGAAGTCATCGTCACAGCGGCTACGGGCAAGCGCGACGCGATCAAGCCAGACGTGATTGGGCGCGAACTGCGCGGGGAGGCGATTCAGCATGGCGCGGCCGAAGACTTCGTCATCAGCGGGCAAGAGCGCGCGCGCCGGCAGAGTGGCGCCGATCGCTTCCGGCGGCAGACCGCGCAGCCAACGAGGCAGGGAAAGAGTTTGGGCGATGGCGCGCAGATTGGCGCCGTCGGCGAGTTCGGCGAGCGCTCGGGCATGCGCGCTGCGATCGGCGCGGCCGCTGGCGAGCGCCACGGCGGCGGCGGGAAAGCTCACGATAATGTCGCGAGCGCCCGCGCTGGTGTGCGCGAGCTGGCGAAGGCGCGCGCGCACAGGAACGGCGAAGCGTTCGATGGTTTCATCGGCCGCCGCGCGCGGCTTGGTGCGCGCGGCGTTATTGATGATCTCGGTCACGGGCAGTGCTCCGGTACAGAAGTTGAGATACCGGCGGCTACTGGCCGCGCACGAGCACGCGCACCGAGCGCGTCGAGGTTTCGAACATGTCGAAGGAGAAGAGCTCGAGCGCCATCTCGCGGTTCTGAGCCTCGTAGCCGATGAGGTCGGGGCCGTACTTCTCGACGACGTGCTTCAAGCTGGTGTTGGGCTTCACGGTGACCCAACGCGCCCCTTCGACCGGCTCGCCCGGGTCGGCCAGCATGGCTTCCTCCGAGCGGTAGCTCTGCTGCTTTTCCTTGATGGCGAGCTGGATGACGCCGACGCCGATCTTGCTCGATTTCTCGGTGGCGACGACGCCGCTCATCGGGCCCGGCAGCTGGATGTTGGCGTCATCCTGGAGCGCGCGGAGCTCGCTGCCGTGGTGGTGGATCGTGCGCGGGGCAACCGCGCGGCTGGGCTCTTTGTCGTTGTGATCGCGGGACATTTTTCACTCCGTTCAAGCGTCGCTGGAAATCGCGACACGCGGAGTGAAGTGGAAATTGCAGGCCTTGGCGAACCAACATTGTTTCGCCGCCAATAGCGTTCACGCTTGCAGACTCAGGCTTCGTGACCACGGTTTTTGGATCTCAATTTGTGATCCAGTACGGCCGCGAACCGATGCTACATTACCTGCACGATGCGCCCCTCCAAGGTAGTCAGCCCATGACGTCACGCAAGAGCAAGACATCGTCGTCGCCGCCGGTTGGGGCCCCGACCCCGGCTGTTTGGCCGACATCGGCGGAGGCGTGGAGCGGGCCGATAACGGCCAAGCTCTTCAAGGCGGCTGACGCCAACAGCGGCATCACTGTTTCGTTCGCCGAGGCGTACGGCGACTACATGGAAAACCACGTTCGTCCCTACCCAATTGAAGCCAGACAGGGCGAAGAGCATCGCGACTGTCGGCTGCGGGATTACAAATTGATCCGCTGCGTCTCGGCGCGGCCGGTCTTCGTGCCGATGTGGAAGAATTCAGCGCCCTACCTGCGCGACTTCGCGGCCGTCTACGGCGTCGACCCGGCAACGGTCGTGCGGCCGCCGCTTAGCGTGGCCGACTTGACCATGAGCATCTGGCAAGCCGAGCACGAGCGGCGCAAAGAAGCGGCGGAAGCCACCGGCGGGGGCGCCTACATCGACGAGCAGCAGATACTGACGCTGATGCTCGAGGCGGGCGCGAACTACGTGCCAGCCCCGCCCGAGAAGCAGCACAGCTACGGCGTCTTCGTGAAGCGGTTCGCCGACGCCATGGTCACCTTTGGCTTGCTCGAGCCGCATCCGCCGAAAACCAAGACGCGCTACCTCAACGGAACCGAGCGCCTACACCAGCTGATGCTGCGTATCGAGGGCGCCTCGTTCTGCGCCGTGAAGGAGAGCCGCGATGACGCGTGAAGCTCTCCCAACAATCTTTCTGTCTTACGCTGCGGACGATGCTCAGGACGTGGGCATGGTCGCGCAATGGCTCGCTGCGCGCGACTACGATGTCTGGTTCGATCGAAAAGTGAGTGCTGGAGACGAGTGGAGACGCACAATTGTCGACGCCATCAACAAGTCGTCGGTTTGCATCGTCTTCCTTTCAGAGCGTTCGATGCGCAGTTCGTGGGTTCTTGAGGAAGCCAAGCTTGCCGCAGACCAGAACAAGCTGTTGGCGATTGCTGTGGGAGACTTTTCGTGGAAGTCCGCGCCTAGACCTGTTTGGGATTTGGCCAATCATGTGACCCAGCTTGAGACATCGAAAGCGTTTGTGTCGTGGTTGGGTGCGGAAGTGAAGGATCGCTGCAGTTCGAGCTATCGCTTGCGTTCGACACGACGGCTCAAGCACCCAGTCTTTCAGATTGCCAAGACGCCGCGAGAACTTGCCCGATGCGATGATCAACTCGCTGGACCAGCAAGCACGTCGACTTTTTGGATCAAGAACACGCTGTCGGATTGGGCGAGCAAGCTAGATCGGCGCCCGATGTCTGATGATGAGTGTTTGTATCCTCACGAACCAGGCGATGCTGCTAAGCTATTTTTCTTGAACAGTTTCAGTCCTCGCTACAGCACTCGACTGAGACTGGTGGCAGACGCTATCGGGTCCAGTGCTGGTGTCCGGCCGTTTCCGCTGTCGCCTCCATCAAGCACGCCCCAGGAAGCCGAGGTATTTTCGCTGTTCGACGGCGGACACAACGAGATGGCGATCAAGCGTCTCAAGGTGGTGAAGACAGATGAGGATGAAGGCGGCCTGGCAAAGGGCGCGCAGATCCACGTGGTCACTGATCCAGAGGGCGAGGTCTTGGGTTCGAGTTCGGTTTTAGAGACCGACAACGGCGACGTGTTGAAAACTCAAGTCGCTTCTTCAGCAGATGCCAGCCCAGAGCGTCGAGAAAAGCTTATTGTCTGCATTGGTTGGCTAATCGCGTTGGCCACACTCGGCGCTCACACTCGAGGTCGGGACCTCTATAGTTTCGTCGATCCCGAGTCAGAAGACGAAGACTTCATTTATGAGCGACTGGCCTGGTTGCCGGTTCCCGATCAGGTCTTGGACGAAGACCTAAAGGCATGCAGAGAGAGACAGCTGGGGCAGGCTGCGCGGACTCTGCGCGCAACCGCGAGTTCGGCACTACGAGCGACCGAGTGGTTAGAGAACAGTCGGTGCGTGGCTCACTCACACAAAGTGTTGTCGGATCTACTCGTCACCAGCGTGAGAGAACTATCGGCATCCGAAACAGAGCCCGCTCGTAGGTCCCCGGCGAAAGCCAAGCAGTGATGTCAATGGC
>JAEYPY010000204.1 GCA_023410295.1 Pseudomonadota bacterium
CCACACCCCCCCCCCGGGCCCGCCGCCCGCCCCCCCCCCCCCCCACAACAGTGCTCATTCCTTCTGCAACCAGTCTTCTCGCTTTGGCCGGCGAGCGATCCTGTTATTTGGATAGAATGGCGACGACGACGACCAACTCGGGTGGATTGTCAGCGGGTAGTTTCTCTTATGGTGCGCGCTGACTTTGCTTAAGTCGATGATGCTTGCGTCGAAGACGAAACCCAATGGTATCGGGCCGTCTTGGCTGTAGTCGACAAACGCGTCTTGGCCGCACCATCTGACATAAGTCAGTAAGTATTTCTCATTCTCGGTCTTAGGCGTCGCGATGCCAAAGCGCACCAGGAAAGCGTTTGCCTTCTCGATAGTTTCGAGATTCCAGCGAAGCAGCGAGAGCTGCTGTATTTCGAATACATACCACTCCATGTGATCGCGTAGATCACCGCGTACGGAGCGGACCTTTCGCAACGCTTCTTCGTAGCGCTGTTGGCCGCTGAGGTCATGGGCAACCGCCCACCTGATGGCGTCCGCAAACGCTGCGGCGAAAACCCACGGGAGTAGGAGCCGCCAGCGCGATTGCTTGCGTGTCGCGTCCACCATGCCTACCCGCGCAAATAATCCACGATCGCGCGCGCGAGCTCTTCGTTCACCGCCGTCAAATGGTTGCCTTGGACGCGCTGCGCCGTCGCGTTGCGCATCAGCGCTGCAAGGCCTTCGGCGCTGCCATTGTCGTGATCGTCTGCGCCGCTGACGATCAGGCACGGCGTCTCGATCGCGCGCACGGCCGCTTCCGGCGTCTGGATTTGCGAGCGCAGCACATTGAGCGCGGCCTGCGGCTTGATCTCTGCGCGCTGCATCAGCGCTTGCACCACCGCCGACGCTTGTGGATTGGCGCCCGCGCCGCCCTTGCCGATCGCGTCCTCGAAGAACGCCACGCGCGCCGCCGAACCCAGCACGCCGCTATCGCCCATGCCGGCGATGACGCAGCGCCGCGGCTTGGCCCCCCGCACCAGCATGCGCACCGCCGTGCGCGCGCCCAGCGAATAGCCGACCAGATCGTAGTCGCTGAGACCCAAGTGCGCGATCAGAGACTCCGCATCCATCGCCAGCACATCGGGCGGATAGGCGCTCGCGTCATCCGGCGCATCGGAGGCGCCGTGGCCGCGATGATCCAGCATGATCGCCTGAAACCCGGCATCGACGATCGCGCGCGTGATGCCCGGTTCAATCCAGTTGAAGCGCGAGTTGGCCAGAAATCCATGCAGCATCAGCACCGGCCGCCCCGCGCCCTCGATGCGATAGGAGAGGGAAGCGCCGTCGAAGCTTTGGAAGGTGGTGCGTGTCATTCGGGATTGGGGATTGGGTTTTCGGGATTGGCTGCAGCCTAGCCATTGCGCCCCCAGTCCCCAATCCCTAATCCCCAATCCCGACATGCACGACCGCCTCATCCCCTTCGACCGCGTCCTCAACTTCCGCGATTTCGGCGGCTGGGAGACGGCCGACGGCGCGAAAATCGCGCGCGGCAAGCTTTTCCGCTCCGCGTCGTTCCATGACGCCACGGAAGCCGACGTCGCCAAACTCGACGCGATGGAGCTTTCGTTCCTGGTCGATCTGCGCCGCCCCGAGGAACGCGCGCACGAGCCGTCGAAGTGGCAGAACGAAAGCTGCCGCGTCTTCTTCAACGACGAAGGCGCGCCCGGCGGCCACGCGCTGCCGCCGCACCTCGTCGCGCTGATGCAAAGCGATCTCACGCCGCAATCGACGCGCGCCTACATGCTGAGCCTCTATCGCGAAATCCCGTTCGACCTGCGCCTCATCGGTCTCTACCGCGATTGGTTCGCGGCGCTGGGCGAGGGCGGCGCTGGCGTCGTCCACTGCGCCGCCGGCAAGGACCGCACGGGCATCATCTGCGCGCTGACGCTGACCGCGCTCGGCGTCGATGAAGACGCCGTCTTCGCCGACTACGAATTCACCAACGCCGCCGTCGATCTGGAAAGCCGCATGCCGCGCATTCAGGAGCGCATGGAAGAGCGCCTAGGGCGCAAGCTCGACCGCGACGCGCTCAAGCCCATGCTCGGCGTCGAGATCGACTATCTCCGCGAAGCGCTGCGCGTGATCGAAGCCAAACATGGCAGCGCGCTCAATTATGTTGAAGACGTTCTCGGTGTGGATGCCGGGCGCCGTGCGAAGCTGCGCGACCGCTTGAGTGCATAGACATCATCGTCATTCCGAGGCTCAGCGAAGCTGAGAACCCGGAATCCAGGAGCCGACACAGGCCTCCTGGGTTCCGGATCGCGCTTCGCGCGTCCGGAATGACGAAGTGTATTTCTGCCTGGAGAAGAGCGCAGTCCTTACCCCGCCGCCGCCTTCCGCTTTTCCATCATCTGATCGAAGTTCGACCACACGCCGGAATCGCCGTGCCAATCGCCCTTGGTCGCGGCCTTCGAATACTCCGTCGCGCGGGCTTCGAAGAAATTGGCGTGCTCGACGCCGTTGAGGATCGCCGTGAGCCACGGGATCGGGTGCTCGGTCACGCCGTAGATTTTCGGCAGACCCAATTGGCCCAAGCGCCAATCGGCGATGTAGCGGATGTATTGCTTGATATCGTCGGCCGTCATGCCTTGCACCGGCCCCATCTCGAAGGCGAGATCGATGAACTTGTCTTCCATGCTCACCACCGTGCGGCAGCACTCGGCGATGTCTTCCTTCACCTGATCAGTGAGCGCGCCAGTCTCTTTTGCGTACGCATGGAAAAGCTTGATCATGCCTTCGCAGTGCAGACTCTCGTCGCGCACGCTCCAGGTGATGATCTGGCCCATGCCCTTCATCTTGTTGAAGCGCGGGAAGTTCATCAGCATCGCGAACGACGCAAAGAGCTGTAGGCCTTCGGTGAAGGCGCCGAACATCGCCACGGTGCGGAGAATATCCTCGTCCGTCTCGACGCCGAACTTGCCCATGTAATCGTGCTTGTCGCGCATCGCCTGGTAATCGTAGAACGCGGCGAATTCGCTGTCCGGCATGCCGATGGTTTCGAGCAGCAGCGCGTAGGCGGCGATGTGCACGGTCTCGATGTTCGAGAACGCCGCCAGCATCATCTTCACTTCGGTCGGTTTGAAGACGCGCGCGTAGCGCTCCATGTAATTGTCGTTCACCTCGACGTCCGACTGGGTGAAGAAGCGGAAGATCTGCGTCAGCAGATTGCGCTCCTGGTCGGAGAGCTTGGAGGCCCAGTCCTTCACGTCCTCGCCGAGCGGCACTTCTTCGTGTACCCAGTGCACCTGCTGCTGGCGGCGCCAGAACTCGTACGCCCACGGATAGCGGAATGGCTTGTAGCCCAGCGACGCCGTTCTTAGTCCCGGCAGCTTGCCCCCGTTTTCGCCTGCCATCCGCATCGTCTCCTTAACGCAATAATCTCTAGATATAGCGATCTTGGTCCTGCAGACCACAATCTCTAGCGCAATCCGCCCCGAGTCGCCTTTCAGAAAGGTTACCGGGGCGAGACCATGGAGCGATTCAGCCTCAGGGCGAGCCGGGAAGAGGCCGGGAGTTGTGGATTAGGCTCGGACCCTATGGACCGCCGGCGTCCCGCCGGCATCGGTTGGACCGGCCAAACGGCCCTTGCAGGTGCGGGGGCGGCCGTAGCGCCGGCGCCGGCGGCGGTCCATATCGGCCGGCGCGTGCCGACAGATTTGCGCTCTATCCGGAGGATAAGCCGCGCCTCTTGGGCCGCGGGCCTTTAGGCCCGCATCGTTTTGCGCTGCGCTTTCAAGCACAAAGACTGCAGCACGCCGCGCGCCCCACCAAACGTCGCGCCAATCAATCCGACCGACCACGCAGCGGCCGTATCATCGGCCCATGAAAAAACACACGCCCCACATCAACCCCCACAAGCTCGCCAGGCTCACTGTCTGGGCGCAGCTGAAGCTGGTGTGGCTGATGGGCGTGTGCGCCGCCTGGATGGCGGCGGGCAGGGTGCTTGATGCGCGCGCGCTCGATGCGCCCTCGCGCATGGTGCGCTGCCTGATCCTCGCCCATGTGCTCGCGACGCTGAATCCGCGCCGCCACGGCCTGCATCGTCACGGCCGCCACAAGCACGTGCGGTTGCGCACGCTGCTCGGCGCGCGGTTGCGCCGCCTGACGCGCAATGCGGACGGGCCGGCCCGGCTCTTTGCCATGCTCGCTGTCGTGCGCGACCGCGCACGCCATATCGCGCGTCTTGCGCGCCGCTTACGCAATGGCCTCACGCGTCTGCGCGTCATCGTGCCTGTGCGGGCATCGGTGATAGCGCCGATCGGCGACGTGCACGCAGCCGCGGCGAGCGCCGACACCTCGTGAAGGCGAAAAGCATCAGGCAAATCGGCAATAGGCAAATCGGCAATGGATATATGCGCCGCGCGGGAGTCACCCAGCGCGAACGCACCGCATTGCGTATTTGCCTATTTGCCGATTGGCCCGCGCGTGCCGCGCGCGTGTCAGCGCTTCATCGTCACCGTGATGCCGGCGAAATCGTGTTCGACCGTGTGCGTGTGACGGCCAACCCGCGTCGAGGTTTCGCGCTCCACATACGCCAGCGAAGCTTGCACGCCATTGCGCTCATAGGTGACGCCGGCGGAGACATCGCCAACTTCAACTCGCTCCTGCAAGGCGAGGGAAGAGCCGCGCCCGCCGAATTCAGTGCGGCTGCCCGGCTGCCAGGTCAGCGCTTCATCTTCGGAGGCGACGAACATGTAGACGCTGGGCTCGTTCGAAGCTTCGCGCCGTTCAACCAGGCCTTGCCCAATGCGCAGCTCCGAGCCGCGGCCTTGACGTTCGATTTCGCCATTGGCGCCGCCCAGCGAGGCGCGCTGTGCAACCGAAACATCGACCGGAGAATTGCCGCCGCCGGCGGAGAGTTCGAGTTCAAGATCGCGGTCGTCGCTGCGCTCCCGCGGGTCGATGGTAAACCGCTGAGCGGCGTTCTCGTCGACATTGATGTTGAGCTGCGGCGCGCTCGATTGCGCCAGCGCCGCTTCCGCATCGTGGAAACTGACCGGGACCTGCGGGCCTTGCTGGGCCAGCGCAGGCGACGCGCCGAAGGCGGTTGCAGCAAGCAAGGTGCTCGCGGCTAACGCTTTTCGTACTGCACTTGAGCCACTCATCGGGACCCTCGTTGCCGACACGTCACGAAGCAGCAATGCATATTGGCTGCCACAGGTTCCAGCGTCTGGAAAGCGTTTTGCTGCGCGGTTCGCCCCGCTGTTGTGTCAATGTTGCATGGTTAGGGTAAAGCCGGCGAAGGACTGGTCCTGCCGGAAATGGCGCGAGCCGGCGCGGAAACTGACTTCGCGCTCGACATAGGCGAGCGAGGCCTGCCAGCCATTTACCTCGTAGGTAACGCCGGCTTGGAGATCGCCGACTTCGACGCGCTCCTGCAGCGCGAACGAAGATCCGGTGCTGCCGAACGAAGTTTGTTGTCCCGGCCGCCAGATCAGCGCTTCGTCCTCGGAAGCCGCAAACACGTACCAGCGCGGCTCTCGCGATGGCCGGTCGCGCGGCATATCGCGAAGCCCGCGTCCGAGCCGCAATTCGGCTCCGCGCGTCTCGCGTTCGATTTCGCCGTCTTCGTTGACGCCGACACCGCCGCGCTGGGCAAACGAAACGCCGATGCCGTCAGCTGAGCCGGCGACCAGCGAGACTTCGTAACCAAGCCGATCCGGCGCTTCAGCGGCAGGAGCGGACGCAAACGCGGTGAAGCGTGGCGCATCGCTTGGCCTGATGCGCAAATCGAAACGATTGCCGAATGCCGCATTTGTATCGGCGAAACTGACGTTCGCGGCGCCGATTTGAGAACTTGGACCGACCGCATCTTCGGCGGTTGCGATATTGGCGGCGAAACTGACGAACCCGACCAACCCAACGACCACGAGCTTGCGTAGCAGCATCGCGATCCCTCCCGACTTTCGCGAGCTTGAAGCCGGTAAGGTTACTGATTCATGAAGGATTGTGCCGGCGAGATACAGTTGATTAGCAGTGTGCAACTGCGAAGGCGTTAGCTCTCAGGCCGCTGCAGCGTGCGCTGCATGATGACGACATCGAGCAGACGGCCGAATTTCTGGCCGACATTCTTCAGCGTGCCGACATGCTCGAAGCCGAGCTTGCGATGGAGCCCGATCGAAGCGGCGTTATAGCTATCACCGATAAAAGCGAGCGCTTCCCGCACGCCGTCGGCGCGGAGCGTGGTTAAGGTTTCATGCAGAAGCAGTGCGCCGGCGCCGCGCCGCTGCGTTGTCGGGCCGACATAGACGGAAACTTCGAATGTCTTGGCGTAGGCATCGCGGTCGCGGAATTGGCCGGCATAAGCAAAGCCAAGCACGCGGCTCAAATCGCTGGCCGGGGAAGCGACAAGGAATGGCCAGCCGCGCTCGACGATCTTGCCCCAGCGTTCGGTCATTTCTTCGATTGTCGGCGGCGTGATTTCGAAGGTGCCGGTCCCGGTCAGCACATGGTGGGCGTAGATCAGCTGCACGAACTCGAGATCCTGCTGGAAGCAGGGGCGGACGATGATTGGGGCCGGCGTGGACATAAGGCTCGGGTGGCGCGGTTTTCGCCCTTGGGTCAAGCCCCTGGCATTCACCGGATGCCAACCTCGCTGGTTTAGGATCGGCTCCGGAATGGCGGGTGTGTCCAGATTAAGCGCCGCCCGGGCGCTCAGCCTCGGGCTGACAGCGGCTGCTTTGGCGGCCTGCGCGTCCACGCCCGCGCCGATCTCGGCCGACGGGTTGCGGTCCCGAACGGTGACCCAACCGCGGATCTGGTCCGGCGACACGCCGCGTGTGACCGATTACAGCGCCGGCCTCCAGTGCGTGCCGTTCGCCCGGCAAGCTTCGGGCGTGCGGCTTTACGGCGACGCCAATACCTGGTGGGGGCGGGCGGCGGGGCTCTATCCCCGGTCCAGCCACCCCATGGTAGGCTCGGTGCTGGTTCTTCAGGGCTATCAGACTACCACCCGCGGCCACGTCGCCGTTGTCACCGCCATCGAGTCTTCGCGGCTTATCCGCGTCGACCACGCCAACTGGCTGAACAATGGCGAGATCAGCGTCGCCGTGCCGGTGATGGACGTTTCGCCGGACAATGATTGGTCCGAGGTGCGAGTCTGGCATATCCCCGGCGGCCACTGGGGCGGGCGGGTCTACCTAGCGGAAGGCTTCATCCATCCGTTCACGCTGCAGGCGGCGATGGGCTAAGTTCCCCATTAAGAAGTATGAAGAGGAACTTCTTTCGCCTGTTAACCTCTATTACTACTGACCGCCGCAACATCTAGTCTGTACTGCACGCCATTTACCATATGAACTCGACATTACTGCGAGTTCAGCTGGGGAATTAAGCTGTTATTTACCGCGGGAGTGCGTTCTGTGTCCCGGTTTGGGTCAAAAGCCCGTCTGGGCAATAGGGCATGTTTAACTCTCGCGCGCTTCTTCTTGCGGCCGCGGCGGCTGCCGGTTTCTCCGGATTGCCGAGTGACGCCGATGCGTTGACGCCGATGTCCATGGATATGGACATGGCCGTCGATCCCACCGTGGTGGAGGGGCCATCGCATTACGCGACGCTGGCGCCGAGCGCCTTCGCGCCGCTGCCTGACGAAGCCTACGAGCCGACGGCTCGCATCACCAATGCGCGCGCACGTTTGCAATGCGTGCCGTTTGCACGCCGCGAGTCAGGCGTTGAACTCTATGGCAACGCCAACACCTGGTGGCGCCAAGCGCAAGCGCGCTACGAGACCACCGAAGCGCCGGACGAAGGCGCGGTGATAGTGCTCGAAGGCTATGCGACGCAAGCGCGTGGCCACGTCGCGGTTGTGCGTGAAATCGTTTCACCTCGCTTGATTATCGTCGATCACGCCAATTGGCTGAACGGCGGCGAGATCACGCGCGACGTGCCGATACGCGATGTGTCGGAAGCCGGCGATTGGAGCCAAGTGCAAGTGTGGCATGTGCCCGGCCGTCACTGGGGCGCGCGCACCTACAACGTGCAGGGCTTCATCTTGAACATCTTGCGCGATACGCAATCGCAGATGCACGCGCAAGACACCGCGCACAACGTGCCGATCAGCTAGCCGCCGCTACCGCCCTCAAGCTTAGGCGCGCGGCCGTTGCCGTCAGTGACGCCGAACTCTCTGGATTTTTGCCGTTGGCCGGCGCCGGCGAAGCCCGCTGCAGCTAAGCCCCGGCGAAGCAGTTCACGCACAGCTGCGGCGCGGCTCGGCATCCGGTTGGCGAAGCGCCAGTCATCCAGAGCCTGCAGTTCCTCTTCCGTCAGCATGATCTGCAGGCGCTCCCCGCGTGTCAGATCCGTCATAGTCCCTCATGTTCAGCGATGGTCGGGCTACAAATGAGTAAGTGACGCGCATTGTTCCCTCGACCTAGATGCCGCCAAGTGCTCAATAGTAATACTTTGCGCCTTTGAATGAATCTGCTCCAAATTCGATAGTTGTGGTGGAATGTGTCGAGAATAGTCCCGGTATAAGATAATAATTCATTCGACAAGACCAGATACGAGAGTAAGGTTAACCTACTCTCGACCTGAGAAGCGGTTCCAATCTCGCACATCGTTCACGTCGAAATCCCGCGTCGAGGACGCGAACACATGACAGATCATCATTCTTCGGCAAAACCGGACCTGGGCTGGCTCGGTTTTTGGCTGCGTCCGTTCGGCCAAGACGCATCGCGAAGCCGCGCTGAATCGGCGCCAAAGCTCCCCCGCATCGAAGACATCCTGGCGCGCACCGGCCGCGAACCTCCACAGCCGGAATAGTTCTGCCGTTCCGTCACCCGCGCTGGCGCGCTAGTTTGCGCATCGCCGGCTCGGGGGCCGGCGCGGAGGGGATGAGATGGCCAACGTCGCTGTGGGGGCAGGCGCGGCAGTGCCGGTGAAAACGACGAAAACGAGAGCGCGTCGCCGCGGCGGCATCGGTTTTCTCGCCTGGATCACCGAGAGCTGGCTCTGGCAGTGGTTCATCTTCCTCTGCATCGTCGCCAACGCGGCGATCCTCGGTTACGACGCGCATTACGGCGAAACCAATGCCTTCCATGCGCAGATCGAGCAGTGGAATCTGTACTTCCTGTACATCTTCACCGCCGAACTCTTCCTCGAATTTCTCGCGCAAGGCCCGCGCCGCTATTTCAAGAACGGCTGGAATAATTTCGACGTCATCGTCGTTGGCGTCAGCTATCTCGCATTCACGCCAGCGATTTCTGCATTGCGTACGCTGCGTGTGGTGCGGATCTTCCGCTTGATCGGCGCGGTGCCGCAGATGCGGCGCGTGGTCGAGGCGTTGTTCGGCGCGCTGCCCGGTATTCTCGCTGCGTTCGCGATCCTTTCGATCGTCTTCTACATCGGCGCCGTGATGGGCACGACGCTGTTTCACAACGAGCCCGGATTCCGCAATTTGGGCGAAGCATTGCTGAAGCTCTTCGCGCTGACGCAGTTCGATGGTTGGGGCGAGACGATCGATCAGTTGCAGCCGAACTATCCCTGGGCATGGGCCTTCATTCTCGGCTTCACCGTCATCTCGGCGTTCGCTGTGCTCAACCTCTTCGTCGGCGTCATCGTTGAAGCCGTGCAAAGCGTGCCGCACGAAGAGCTGAAGGAAGAGCTCGATGAGCTTGAAGGCGATGTCGAGAACATCGCCGAAGCGCAGGAAGACGCCGCCGTCGTGCAAAAGCGCATCCTCGACGAGGTGCGCGCGCTGCGGGCCGAAGTGGCGGCGCTGCGTGGCGGAAGCGCGCCGCCGGCGTGAGGGATCACGCCAATTTGAGCGGAGCGTAATGGGTGGCGCTGGCGCGCGGCATCGGCGAGAATGCCCCCATGTCCGTCTGGTCCAACATCGTAGAGCTGGCCGCTCGGGCTTTCGACCCGGAAGCCGACCCGCCTGAATTCAACGAAGAGTGCGCGCCGCGCCCTAACGACGTCGGTTTCACCGCCGCCGTCATCGGGCTGGCGGCCAAGATGGCGCGCGCCGACGGGACTGCGACGGAAACCGAACTGCAGGCCGCAGCGCTCGTCTTCCGGCCGCCGCCGGGGGAGGAGGAGCACTTCCGCCGCGCCTTCATGCTGGCGCAGCAAACAGTCCTAGGATTTGATTCCTACGCAAAACAGATCGGTCGTAAGTACCGAGCACGGCCCTGCCTCTTAGAGGACGTGCTCGATGGGCTCTTCCATATCGCTGGCGCGGATGGGGCGGTGACGGACCGCGAGATCGAATATCTCGCCGAAGTCGCCAACCATTTTGGCTTCAGCGACATGGAGTTCCGCCGCATCAAGGCGACCAATCTCGGCCCCGACGCGGACGATCCCTACGCCATTCTAGGGCTCCTGCCGGGTGCGACCATGGACGAAGTGCGCCACGCCTGGCGGCGCACGGCGGCGGAAAATCACCCCGACCGCATGCTCCAGCGCGGCGCTCCGCCCGAGTTCGTGGAAATCGCGCGCGACAAGACGGCGGCAATCAACGCTGCTTACGCACGTATTCGTGACGAAATGAGCGTCGGCGCGAAGTAACCAAGCTGCGTTCACGCCCAAGGAGCGCCGCATTGATCGGCGAGCCTCACACTCCAATATTGCTCTGACAGGAGTTCCGATCCGATGACCGCAAACGCCGCCGATGTTGGCTCCGCTGCTCTGGGTGCGTTGCTGCGCGCTGTGGGGCTGCTGGCGCTGGCGATTGGCGCGGCGCTGGCTGTCGTGTTCGCCTTCTTCGCCGCGCTTGTCGTTGCGCTGATGATCAGCG
>JAEYPY010000210.1 GCA_023410295.1 Pseudomonadota bacterium
GGATGGGTGAGACCCGTAAGGATCGGGCCAATTAC
Source organism: Pseudomonadota bacterium (assembly GCA_023410295.1). GTDB lineage: Bacteria > Pseudomonadota > Alphaproteobacteria > Caulobacterales > Aquidulcibacteraceae > Vitreimonas. Next base: position 36 of record JAEYPY010000210.1, read on the forward strand.
AGTCGCGCCGCCAGCCGTCATGAGCAGGCTGGTGGCGATCGACGAGGAATGCAGCGCCGGCATCACCAGCACGTTCGCCGCGTCCGATAGGCGCGAGAACGGATAAAGCTCGCGCATGTCGGCGTTGAGCGCGACATCGACGTTCATCTCGCCCTCGTACTCGAACTCCACGTCCTCGCGCCGATCGAGGATCGAGACGGCGTCGCGGATCTTTTCCGAGCGCTCCATCTTCGGATTGCCGAAGGTCGAGTGGGAGAGCAGGGCGACCCGGGGGGTCGCGCCGAATTGGCGCGCCATGGCGGCCGATTGAATGACGATCTGCGCCAGTTCCGGCGCATCGGGAAACTCAGCCACGGCGGTGTCGCTGATAAAGAGCGTGCGTCCGCGCGAGAGCACGATCGTCATGCCCATCGCGCGCTCGCCGCGCTGCGGATCGATCACCTTCAGGATATCGTCGAGCGCGGTCGCATAATTGCGCGTCACGCCCGTCACCATGCCGTCGGCCGATCCGCACGCGACCATGCAGGCGCCAAACACGTTGCGATCGAGATTGACCAAGCGCTGCGCATCGCGCTGAAGGTAGCCGAAGCGCTGCAGGCGCTTGTACAGGTACTCGGCGTAAAGCTCATTTTTCTGCGAGAGCCGGGCGTTGACGATTTCCATCGACGCATCCGCCGGCACGCCCAGCGCGTTCATGTTGGCGCGCACTAATTCTTCGCGGCCAACCAGAATCGCCCTGCCAAGGCCCAGTTCCTGAAATGCATATGCGGCGCGGATGACGGTCGGTTCTTCGCCTTCGGCGAACACGATGGTCTTCGGCTTGCGCCGCACGCTGGTTTGCACACGCTGCATCATCGCCGCAGTCGGGTCGAGCCGCTGCGCCAGCGCCTGCTTGTAGGCGTGCATGTCCTCGATCGGCTTGCGCGCAACGCCCGTATCCATCGCCGCTTGCGCCACATAGGGCGGAATCTCGGAAATGAGCCGCGGATCGAACGGGGTAGGGATGATGTATTCGGGCCCGAACTTCAACCGCCGCCCGTGATACGCCGCAGCCACCTGATCCGGCACGTCCTGCTTGGCCAGATTCGCCAGCGCGCGCGCGGCCGCGACCTTCATTTCTTCGTTGATCGTCCGCGCGCGCACATCAAGCGCGCCGCGGAAGATGTAAGGAAAGCCCAAAACATTGTTGACCTGGTTCGGATAGTCCGAACGGCCCGTCGCCACGATGGCGTCCTTGCGCACCTCGTGCACTTCTTCCGGAGTGATCTCCGGATCGGGATTGGCCATCGCGAAGATGATCGGCTGCTTGGCCATCGATTTGACCATGTCCTTTGTCACCGCGCCGGCGGCTGAAAGGCCCATGAACACGTCGGCGCCCTTTATCGCGTCAGCGAGCGTTCGCGCCTTGGTGTCGATGGCGTGCACGGACTTGAATTGGTCCATGCCTTTCTCGCGCCCGCGATAAACCACGCCCTCGCGGTCGCAGACGATGACATTGTCATGAGGCACGCCGAGCTGCTTGATGAGCGCGATGCATGAAAGCCCCGCCGCGCCGGCGCCGCTGACGACGACCTTGATATCCTCGAGCCGCCGCCCGGTGAGCTCGCACGCATTCAGCAATCCAGCGGCAGCGATGATTGCCGTGCCGTGCTGGTCGTCGTGAAACACCGGAATGTCGAGGTCGTCGCGCAGCCGGCTTTCGATGATGAAGCACTCGGGGCTCTTGATATCCTCAAGATTTATGCCGCCGAAGGTCGGGCCGATATTGCGGACCGTGGTGATGAACTCTTCCACGTCTGTTGTCGTCACTTCGATGTCGATGGAGTCCACATCGGCGAAGCGCTTGAAGAGAACGCACTTGCCTTCCATCACCGGCTTGGACGCCATCGCGCCGAGATTGCCGAGTCCCAGAATTGCCGTGCCATTCGAGATGACGGCGACGAGATTGCCTTTGGAGGTATAGTCGTACGCCCGGTCCGCATCCTCGGCGATCGCCTTAACCGGCACGGCCACTCCGGGCGAGTACGCCAGCGAGAGATCGCGCTGCGTCGCCATCGGCTTGGTCGGCGTGATGGAAATTTTGCCTGGGGTCGGGGCGCGGTGAAATTCGAGCGCTTCGGCGTCGGTGAAAGTCTTCTTTGGGGAGTCGGGCATCGATGTCGCGGTTCGTGGAAATCGGGCCGCACCGTAGCTGTGGACGTCGCCCCGTCAATGGAAGTCATCGCCGCAAGGCGCTAAAGCTCACTCGTGGCCGATTCCTCGCATGCACCGCCGCCGAAGCTGACGCCGTTCATGGCGCAGTATCTCGCCGCCAAGAGCGAGCATGCCGATGCGCTGCTCTTCTTTCGCATGGGCGATTTCTACGAACTCTTCTTCGAGGACGCGGAGAAGGCCGCCGCCGCGCTCGGCATCACGCTGACCAAGCGCGGCCAGCACGGCGGTGAACCGATCCCGATGGCCGGCGTGCCGTGGCATCAGGCCGAGGGGTATCTGTCCAAGCTCATCCGCGCTGGCTTCAAGGTCGCCGTTTGTGAGCAATTGGAGGATCCGGCCGAGGCGAAGAAGCGCGGCGGCAAGTCGATTGTGCATCGTGGGGTTGTGCGCGTCGTCACGCCCGGCACGCTGACGGAGGAGGGGTTGCTCGATGCGCGTGCCGCCAACCGCCTTGCGGCGGTCGCGTTCACCGATGACGGCGCCGCGATCGCCTGGGCTGACGTCTCCACCGGCGCGTTCGAAACGCGCGCGCTGGCGCCGAACCAAATGGAGGAGGAGCTCGCCGCACTGGCCCCGGCGGAACTGCTCGTCACCGAAGGCGATGCATCAAGCGTCGGCGAAGCCGCGCGCATCGCCGGCGCCGTGGTGACGCCGCGACCCGCCGTGAAGGCCGATGCGAAGGCGGCTGAACGCCGGATCAAGGCGACGTTCGAAGTCGGCGCGCTCGACGCATTCGGCGAATTCACAGTGCCCGAACTCTCGGCGATGGGCCTGCTGCTCGATTATATCGAGCTTACGCAAGCCGGCGCTGCGCCGCGGCTCACGCCGCCCAAGCGCAACGCTGAACGCGCTTTCATGGCCATCGATGCAGCCACACGCGCGGCGCTGGAAATCGAACGTGCGACGCGCGGCGGGCGCGAAGGCTCGCTACTTGCCTCGATCGACCGCACCGTCACCGCGCCCGGGGGGCGCTTGCTGGCCGAGCGCATTGGCCGCCCGCTTACAGATCGCGCCGCGATCGTGCGCCGGCTCGACGCCGTCGAGTTCTTCTTGAACGACCGCGCGCGCCGCGATGGCGTGCGCCAGGAACTCCGCGCCGCCGGCGATCTCGCGCGCGCGCTGACGCGCCTCGTGCTTGGCCGCGGCGGCCCGCGCGATCTGGCGCAATTGCGCGATGGCCTTAGCGCCGGCGACCGCGCCGCCGCGCGCTGTCTCGGGCTGGGCGACGACGCACCAGCAGAGATCGCCGCTGCCTGTAAAGCGCTGACGCTTGCCGAACACACCGCTTGCGCAGCGTTGGCGCAAACGCTGGAGCGCGCGCTCGCGTCCGACTTGCCGCTGCTGACGCGCGACGGCGGCTTCATCGCCGCCGGCTACGACGCCACGCTCGATGAAGCGCGGGGGTTGCGCGATGACAGCCGCAAGGTCATTGCTGCGCTGCAAGCCAAGTACGCCGAAGAAACCGGCATCGCGGGCTTGAAGCTCAAGCACAACGGCGTACTCGGCTATCATCTCGACGCAACGACGAAGCAGGCGGAAACGCTGATGGCGGCGCCGCATAATGCGCGCTTCATCCATCGCCAGACCAATGCCGGCTCAATCCGCTTTACGACCACTGAACTCGCCGAACTCGACGCCAAGATCGCCCGCGCCGGCGAAGCCGCGCTCGCGCGCGAAGCGGCGCTGTTCAAGGAATTCGCCGCCCGCGCCGCCGAATGCGAAGCCGAGATCCGCGCCGCCGCCGAAGCGCTCGCCGCGCTCGACGTCGCCGCCGCGCTGGCCCTCTGGGCGGAAGAGACGAGCGCTACACGTCCCGAGATCGACGAAACCACCGCGCTGCTCGCCGAGGGTGCGCGCCATCCCGTTGTGGAGGAGGGCGTGCGGCGTGACGGGCAGGGCTTTACGCCAAACGATGCGCGGCTCGACGCCGACGGCCAATCCGGCCCGCGCCTTCTCGTCGTCACCGGCCCAAACATGGCCGGCAAGAGCACGTATCTTCGCCAGATCGCACTTCTCGCCATCATGGCCCAAGCCGGCTGCTACGTACCGGCTAAGCGCCTCCGCCTCGGCATCGTGGATCGCGTGTTCGCGCGCGTCGGGGCCAGCGACGATCTCGCCCGCGGCCGCTCCACCTTCATGACCGAGATGGTCGAAACCGCGGCGATCCTGCACCAGGCCGGCCCGCGCGCGCTGGTCGTGCTCGACGAAATCGGCCGCGGCACTGCGACCTTTGACGGTCTCGCCATCGCCTGGGCGGTCGCGGAACACCTGCACGAAGCCAATCGCTGCCGCGCCGTCTTCGCCACGCACTATCACGAGCTGACGCGCCTCGCCGAAAAGCTCGAAGCGGGCGCCAACGCGCACCTGCGCGCGCGCGAGTGGAAGGGCGATCTCGTATTCCTACACGAAGTCGCGCCCGGCGCGGCCGATCGCTCCTACGGCATCCAGGTGGCGAAACTGGCGGGCCTGCCGAAAAGCGCGGTCGAACGCGCCCGCGCCGTGCTCGCGCGGCTTGAAGCCAATGGCGGCTCAACGCGCGTTGAGATTGTCGAAGATCTGCCGCTGTTCGCGCAGGTGCTGGAAGAGACCAAAGCCTCGCCGCTCGAAGCCGCGCTTACCGAACTCAACCCGGACGCGCTCAGCCCCAAGCAGGCGCTGGACGTGCTCTACAAGCTCAAGGCCTTGCAGTCCGACGACTAATTAGGGCTGGGTCGGTTGCTGTTCGGCCGGATCGACCAGCACCGGGGCGCGGCGGTTCACCGAATCCCGCGCCTCGTCCATTGCCGCGCCAGCGATGATGTTGTCGCGGATGAGCGGCGTGGAGCCGGTTTGCACCGTAATGGTGAGGAAGACGCCGAGCAGGGCGCCAAGCGCCAAACCCGTCACACCCCACAGCGAAGCCGCAAACCAATAGGCCGAGGCGCGCTCGCTTTTGATGCGCTGGTGAAACAGCTTTTGGTCCATCAGCGCTTCGAGGCCCGCGCGGGCCGGGTGGTCATGAACCTGATGGTCCTCGTCCACCGGCTTGATGGTGCGTGTCCCCTTGCTGCGCATATATGGAGGTCTCCCGACGCGTGCCTTAACCACTTGTGACCGTGACCGCGAAATGAGGCAAGTTTCCGAACTGAGTTTTACGAAGAAGTTATTTCCCTTAACGGGAGGTGTACGCAGCCCGCCCGCTGGCGCAAGCGCCTGATTCCTGAGACCATATCCACACACATGGCCGCCCGGCTGAAACCCGCCCGCATCGAACACGTCGTCGATGGCGTGCGCCTGCGCGCGCAGCTCTCGGCCATCGCCGCCAGCGAGGGCGAGAACGCCCGCGCCTCTGTGAAGAACCTGCTGCACGGGGCGCTCTTCCGCGGCCGCATGATCGCCAAGGAGCGGCTTGAGGCCGGGGAGGACGGTCTCGAAGTCGCGCGCCTCCTCGCCAAAGTGGCCGACGAGGTCGTGAGCGCGCTCTACGACTACACCACGATCCACCTTTTCCGCGCCCGCAACCCAACCGAAGGCGAGCGCTTCGCCGTCGTCGCCGTTGGGGGCTATGGCCGCGGCGAACTCGCGCCATCGTCCGATCTCGATCTCTTATTCTTGCGCGCCTACAAGCCGACGCCCTTCAGCGAGAGCGTGACCGAGTACATGCTCTACATGCTCTGGGACATGGGGCTGAAAGTCGGCCATTCCTCCCGCAGTGTCGAAGAGTGCCTGAAGCTCGCACGCGAGGATCACACGATCCAGACAGCGCTGCTGGAATCGCGCCGCATCGCCGGCGATGACTCTCTTGCGCAAGAGCTCTTCACGCGCTTCCGCAAAGAGGTCGCGCAAAAGGATCATGCGGGCTTCATCGCCGCCAAACTGAAAGAGCGCGACGAGCGCCACCAGCGCACCGGCGCCTCACGCTATATGGTCGAGCCCAACATCAAAGAAGGGAAGGGCGGCCTCCGCGACCTGCACACGCTATTCTGGATGGCGCGCCATCGCTACGGCTTCTCGCGTCCGCAGGATTACGTCGACGCTGGCGTCTTCAGCGAAGAAGAGCGCGTCATCTTCCGCCGCGCCATGCGCTTTCTCTGGACCGTGCGCTGCCATCTTCATTTCCTGACAGCGCGCGCCGAAGAGCGGCTCACCTTCGACGTGCAGCCGGAACTCGCCAAGCGCATGGGCTTTCACGCGCGCGGACCCCACAGCGCCGTCGAGCGCTTCATGAAGCGCTATTTCCTGGTGGCGAAGGAAATCGGCATGCTGACGCGCGTGCTCTGCGCGCGGCTGGAGGCTGATCACGCCAAGCGCGCCCCGCGCGGGCTTCAACGCTTTTTGCCGATCTCATCGCGCAAAACCGCGCCGGAAACGCCGGGCTTCATCATCGAAGGCGGCCGCCTCAATATCGAGAAGCCGGACGTGCTTGCCCCGCCGGCCAACATCATCCGCCTGTTCGAGATCGCTCAACGGCGCGATCTCGACGTGCATCCCAATGCGCTCGGTGAAGCGGCGCGGCGCGCGCGGCGCATGGTGCCAGCCTGGCGCAAGGATCCCGCCGCGCGCGAAGCCTTTCTCAAAATCGTCGCTTCTCCGCGTCATCCGGGCGCAGCGCTCCGGCTCATGAACGAAGCTGGCGTACTCGGAAAGTTCGTGCCGGAGTTCGGCCGCATCGTCGCGCAGATGCAGTTCAACATGTACCACCATTACACGGTGGACGAACATACGCTGCGCGCTATCGATGCGATGTCCGAGATCGAGCACGGCCGCTACAAGACGCAGCATCCGCTCTCGACGGAAATCTTTTCCAAGATCATCAATCGCCGCGCGCTCTATCTCGCCATGCTGTTGCACGACACCGGCAAAGGCGACGGCGATCAGCAGATCGAAGGCGAAAAATCCGCGCGCGCCGCGTGCCAACGCCTCGGCTTGCCGAAGGAAGAGGTCGATCTCGTCGGTTGGCTGGTGCGCCACCATCTCGAAATGAGCGACGTGGCGCAAAAGCGCGACATTTCAGATCCGCCCACCATCGCCCAATTCGCTGAACTGGTCGGCACTGTTGAACGGCTGCGGCTTCTGCTCGTGCTCACGGTCTCCGACATCCGCGCTGTCGGCCCCGGTCTCTGGAACGATTGGAAAGGCCAGCTGCTGCGCGATCTTTATCGCCTCACCGAAGCGGCGCTGCATGGCGGGCGTTCCGACGAAGAAAGCGTGCGCGCGCACTTGGCCGAGATCGCCGCCAACGCCAAGGAGCAATTGCTCAAGGATGTCGGCGAGCACGAAGCTATTCTGGACGATTGGCTCGGCGCGCTCGAAGACGGCTATTGGATCAATCACGATGCCGAGGCGCGCATCTGGCACGCCCGCGAAGTCATCGCGGCGCGGCGCGAGAACGCCATCCCGCACGTCGCCGCGAGGATGCGCGAAACCCAAGGGGTCACCGACGTACTCGTCTATGCCGGCGACAGGCCGGGACTCTTCGCCAGCCTTGCCGCCGCCATCTCCGCCAGCGGCGCCGACATCGCCGACGCGCGCGTACACACCACCAAGGACGGCGCCGCGTTCGACGTCTTCTCGATCCAGACCACCGACTACAAGCCGTTCGGTTTGCGCGATCCAAGCGCGCTCGAAAGTCTCATCCAGCGCCTGCATCGCGCCGCGCTCGCCGATCACCCGTTGCCGGAAGCCAAGCCCGCACCGCGCCGCCACGCTGCGTTCGCGATCGAGCCCTGGGTGCGCATCGATAATGATCTGACTCCGGACGCCACCGTCGTCGAAGCCTCCGGTCGCGACCGCCTGGGCCTTCTTGCCGAACTCGCGCACGTTTGCGCCGAGGCGAAAGTCTCCATAGTCAGCGCCCACATCGACACTTACGGCGAGCGCGCGTCGGACGTCTTCTATGTCCAGGAGGAGGGGGGTGGCCAGATCGCCAGCCCACAGCGCACCGCCGCGCTCCGCGGCAAGCTCGAAGCCGTGCTGCGCGCCGCCGAACCCGCCGCGCCAGCCGATCCGGCCAAGAAAGCCATGGCGGTGGCGCGCGCCTAGACGGCGCGCTAGGCAGATGCGTCTTTCGCTGAGTCGACTCACCGCATGAGCCTTGCCCGCAACACGGCCGTCATTGGCGGCCTCACGCTGATCTCACGCCTGTTTGGTTTCGCGCGCGACTTGCTGCTCGCCGCGGCGCTGGGCGCGGGGCCAGTGGCCGATGCGTTCTTCGCGGCGCTGCGTTTTCCAAATCTTTTCCGCCGTCTCTTCGCTGAAGGCGCGTTCAGCCAGGCGTTCGTGCCGGTCTATGCCAAGACGCTCGTCGCCGAAGGGCAGGAGGCTGCCGATCGACTCGCCGGTGAAGCGCTCTCGGTGCTGCTCTTGGTGACCAGCGCGCTCAGCGTCATCGCCGTGCTGGCGATGCCTTGGATCAACCGCGTGCTGTTCGCCGGCTATGCCGACGATCCGGACACGTTCAATCTCGCCACCGTGCTGACGCAGATCACGATGATTTACCTCGTCTGCATGACAGTGGCGACGCTGTTCTCAGGCGTCCTCAATGCACGGGGCAAATTTTTCGTCGCCGCAGCTGCGCCGATTCTGCTGAACGTCTGTTTGCTCATCGGCGTCTGGCCGTTCCGTGATCAGCCGGTGGTCGCGGCCTACGCCGCAGCGATCGCAGTCGCGGTTTCGGGCGTTCTGCAGGCCGTGTGGGTGTGGCTCGGCGCGCGCCGCGCCGGCGCGGGCGGCAAGATCACAGCGCCGCACATCACGCCAGGCGTCAAACGCCTTGTTGCGCTCGCCGTGCCCGGCGCCATCGCCGGCGGAGCGTTGCAGATCAACGTCATGGTGAGCCAAGTGCTCGCTTCATTCGAAGAAGGCGCGATCACCTATCTCAACGTCGCCGACCGGCTCTACCAACTGCCGCTCGGGCTCATCGGCATTGCCGTCGGCGTCGCCATGTTGCCGCGGCTGTCGCGCCTCGTACAGGAGAACGACGCCGTCGGCGCCCGTGGCGCGCTCGATGAAGCGGTTGCGCTCTCCATGGCGTTCCCGCTGCCGGCGGCGGCGGCGCTCCTCGCCCTCCCGTTCTTCCTGATTGATGGCCTCTACGCGCGCGGCGCCTTCACCGAACAGGATGCGCGCAACGTCGGGCTCGCGCTCGTTCACTACGGTTGGGGGGTGCCCGCCTTCGTTTTAGCGAAGATCTACGCGCCTGCCTTCTTCGCCCGGGAAGACACCCGCGCGCCGATGCGCTACGCCATTACCTCGATGGCGCTCAATGTCGTGTTGGGCGCGGCGCTCTTCCTCGGCTTGCGCCAGATGGGCTTTCCCGGCTTCCCCGGCCTTGCCATCGCCACCAGCGCCGCGGCTTGGCTCAACGTGCTCTTGATGATCCGCTCGCTGGTTAAGCGCGGCGCCTACGGGCCAACGCCCAGCGCCTACGCGCGGCTTGCGCGCATCATGCTTGCCTCGGGCGTGCTGTTCGGCGTGCTCTGGATCGCCAACGCCAACCGCGCGCTGCTCGAAGCGCAGTTCGGCTCAAAGGAGCTGGCCATCCTCGTGCTCATTATCGCCGGCGGACTCTTCTATTTTGCGCTCGCCTTCATCGTGCGGGCGGTCACCTTCTCCGAGGTCCGGGCGGCGTTCCGCCGCGAGCCCGGCGCGTCCGCTGGGGGAGGCGGCGTGCCGCCGGGCTTGGACGGCTGATAAAGAGCGCCCCCCAAGAGACATGAAGATGAACGTGAGATCGAACCTCTGGCGATGGCGGGCCTTCTTCCACTGAAGCCTTCCCCGCGCGTCAACGCGCGCCCGATCTGACGTTCCGGAGTTTCCCATGACCGACGCCGCCCCGCCCGAATACAAGGGCCCGCAACGCGTGTTCTCAGGCATGCAGCCCACCAACGGCCTGCACCTCGGCAATTATCTTGGCGCGCTGCAGAAGTTCGTCGCGCTGCAGGATCAGTACGAGTGCATCTATTGCGTCGTCGATCTGCACGCCATCACCACCGGTCCCGATCCGGAGAACCTCGTCAGCCGCTGCCGCGAAGTCGCCGCCGCCTACATCGCCGCCGGCGTCGATCCCACGCGCTCGACCATTTTCATCCAGTCGGCTGTGCGCGAACACACCGAGCTCACCTGGATCTTCAATTGCGTCGCCCGCATGGGCTGGGTCGAGCGCATGACGCAATTCAAGGACAAGGCCGGCAAGCACGCCGAACGCGTCAGCGTCGGCCTGTTCGACTATCCCGTGCTGCAGGCGGCGGACATCCTTCTCTACAAAGCCACGCACGTGCCGGTCGGCGAAGACCAGAAGCAGCACCTCGAATTGTCGCGCGACATCGCGCAGAAGTTCAACAACGACCACAACGCGCCGGGCTTCTTCCCGCTGCCCGAGCCGCTGATCCAAGGTCCCGGCGCGCGCATCATGAGCCTGCGCGACGGCACAAAGAAAATGTCCAAGTCCGATCCTTCGGACATGACGCGCATCAACATGACCGACGACGCCGACACGATTATGCAAAAGATCAAGAAGGCGACGACCGATCCTCAGCCGCTGCCGGAAACCGCCGAAGGCCTCGAGGGCAGGGCGGAGGTCGCCAATCTCGTCGGCATTTTCGCCGCCACCACCGGGCGCACCACTGAGGAGGTGCTGGGCGAGTATGGCGGCAAGGGCTTCGGCGTTTTCAAGCCGGCGCTGGCGGAAGCCCTCGCGGCGAAGCTTGGGCCCATCGCCGCTGAGATGCGCCGTCTTGTCGCCGACCCCGCCACGCTCGACGCCATTCTGAAGGACGGCGCAGAGAAGGCGCACGCCGTGGCTGAGCCGATCATGGCGGACGTCCGCGACGTGGTTGGCCTCTGGCGCGCTTGAAGCCGGCGCCCCTTTGCGCGAGCATCGCATCCCATGAGTGACGAGCGCTTCGCCTGCCTGGTCATTGCCGACGAGAGCGAAGAGTTCCCGGACGCGCTGATCTATGCTGGGCTTCTTTGCCGCAACACCGGCTGGCGGCTGGTGATCCTGCGCGTGATCGAGCCGTCCGATCCCGCGCCTTGGGCCTCGATCACCGACGAAATGCGCCGCCAGGCGCGCGATTCAGCGGAATCGCTGACGCAGCGCTTTGCGGCCGAAGTCTGGACCGAGTGCGGCGTCACGGCTGAGCCCGTGCTGCGGGAAGGGGATTTGAAGCCCGAACTGCGCAAGCTGATCGAGGACGACAAGTCGATCCAACTTATCGTGCTCGCCTCGGCGGCCGGGCCCGGCGGGCCAGGGCCGCTGGTGACGCAGCTCGGCAAGAGTTCGGGCCTCGGCCCCCGGCCTGTGCCGGTGCTGGTCGTGCCCGGTGCATTGACGCGCGAAGAGGTGCGCAAACTCGCGCTACCGGTGATGATCGCGCCGCCCGCCGAAGAGGCGCCGCCGCCAGCTTGACCCTTCCGGTGCGAAGCGCCACCTGAGGGCCATGTTCATCCAGACGGAATCCACGCCAAATCCGCGCACGCTGAAGTTTTTGCCCGGCCGCGACGTGCTCGGCGAAGGCGGCCGCGAATTTGCCAACGAAGACGCCGCCGCCGGCTCGCCGCTGGCGCAGGCGCTATTTGCGATCGACGGCGTCGAGCGCGTCTATCTGGGCGGCGATTTCGTCACCATCACCAAGCACGAAGGCCTCGAGTGGCCGCACCTGAAGCCGCACGTGCTGGCCGCGATCATGGATCACTTCACCTCCGGCCGCCCTGTGCTGACCGACGCGAGCGCGCCCGCCGATGTCACCGATGAAGCCGACATCGCCTACGAAGGCGAAGCCGCCGACATCGTCAAAGAGCTGAAGGAAATCATCGAAGCGCGCGTCCGCCCGGCGGTCGCCCGCGACGGCGGCGACATCACCTTCCATTCCTGGGACCACGCCGAAGGCATCGTTCGCCTCAACATGCGCGGCGCTTGCGCCGGCTGCCCATCGTCAACGCTGACGCTGAAGCAGGGCATCGAAAACATGCTCCGCCACTACGTGCCCGAGGTGAACCGGGTGGAGCAGGTGGTGTGATCGAAGCGGCGGGCGCCGATCAGGCGGAGTTGCTCGCCTTTCTGCACGCGGCCGCGTTCGATCAGCCTTGGACCGTCGCCGAAATCGCCAAACTGATGGAGAACACCGCCGTGTTTGCGGTCGTCTCGCGCACCACCGCTGCGCCGCAGGGCTTTGCCTTGGCCTGGGCGGCTGCCGGCGATGCAGAGCTTCTGACTGTGGCCGTGGCGCCTGAGGCCCGCCGCCGCGGCATCGGCGCCTCGCTAGTGACGGCCGCCGGCGTCACCGCGCTGGTGCGCGGGGCCGCCACCATGCACCTGGAAGTCGCCGAGGATAACGAGGCAGCGCGGGCGCTCTATAAGAAGCTCGGTTATGAGGAGGCGGGCCGCCGCCGCGCCTATTACGCCACCAGTAATGGTTGGGTGGACGCCATCGTTATGCGCCGTACGTTGCCGCGCCCCTTCGCCTGAACCTTCCAAGGTGGACAGCGCTCCGCCCTAAGTTGTATTGCAACCCCATGGATCGGATCGAAAAACTCTGCGTCGAGAAAGGCATGCGCATGACCGAGCAGCGCCGCGTCATCGCGCGCGTCGTCTCGGCCAGCCACGATCATCCCGACGTCGAGG